>JBCEBZ010000297.1:0-16064 GCA_039206675.1 Rhodococcus sp. (in: high G+C Gram-positive bacteria)
TCCGCCCCGGCGACCACCTCGTCATCCCCAACGACGCCTACGGCGGAACGTTCCGTCTGATCGACAAGGTCTTCACCCAGTGGGGCATCGAGTACACACCGGCGCCCGTCTCCGACGTCGACGCGGTCCGGGCCGCCATCCGTCCCAACACCAAGCTCGTGTGGGTCGAGACGCCCACCAACCCGCTCCTCAACATCGGTGACATCGAGGCGCTGTCCGACATCGCGCACGAGGCCGGCGCGAAGATCGTCGTCGACAACACGTTCGCGTCGCCGTACCTGCAGCAGCCGCTGCAACTCGGCGCCGACGTCGCGCTGCACTCGACCACCAAGTACATCGGCGGACACTCCGACGTCGTCGGCGGCGCACTCGTCACCAACGACGAAGAGCTCGACACGGCGTTCGCGTTCCTGCAGAACGGTGCCGGTGCGGTCCCCGGACCGTTCGACGCGTTCCTCACGCTCCGCGGCATCAAGACCCTCTCGCTGCGCATGGAGCGGCACAGCGACAACGCCGAGAAGGTCGTCGAACTGCTCAACGGGCACTCTGCGGTGTCTCAGGTGATCTATCCCGGACTCGAGTCGCACCCCGGCCACAAGGTCGCCGAGAAGCAGATGCGCCGCTTCGGTGGCATGATCTCGGTTCGCCTCGCCGGCGGCAAGCAGGCCGCGCTGGACTTCTGCTCGCGCACCGAGATCTTCACCCTCGCCGAGTCCCTCGGCGGCGTCGAATCGCTGATCGAGCACCCGGGCGCCATGACCCACGCCTCGACCGCCGGTTCGCTCCTCGAGGTGCCGGACGACCTGGTGCGCCTGTCCGTCGGCATCGAGGACGCCGCCGACCTCGTGGGCGACATCGAGCAGGCGCTCAAGTAGGCGGCTCCGCCGCCCGTGCGTGGTTAAGGAGTCTCTGGACTCGTCAACCACGCACGGGGCGCGGAGCGCCCTATGCTGGCCCGCGTGGAGCCTGTCACGCTGGATCAGATCAGAGCAGCCCGTAAGCTGCTGGACCCCGTCATGCGCCGGACGCCGGTGATCGCGTCCCGCGCGCTGTCGGAACGATGTGGGCACGTCGTGTCGCTGAAATGCGAAAATCTGCAGCGCACAGGATCTTTCAAACCGCGCGGCGCGTACAACCGGATCGCGAATCTGTCGGTCGCGGAACGGGCGTGCGGGGTGGTGGCGGCCAGCGCCGGCAATCACGCGCAGGGCGTGGCCTGGGCCGCCACCGAACTGGGCATCCCGTCCACCGTCTTCATGCCCACCGGCGCACCCCTTCCGAAACTCGTCGCCACCAAGGCGTACGGCGCGACCGTCCACCTCACCGGCGACACGGTGGACGACGCGCTCGTCGCCGCGAAGGCGTTCGCGGACGAGACCGGCGCCGTCCTCATCCATCCGTTCGACCATGTCGACATCGTCGCCGGGCAGGGGACCGTCGGGCTCGAAATCCTCGAGCAGGAACCCGACGTCGGCACGATCGTCGTCCCGACCGGCGGGGGTGGGTTGATCGCGGGCATCGCCGCCGCGGTGAAGGCCACCCGCCCCGACGTGCGGATCGTGGGCGTCCAGGCCGAGCAGGCGGCGGCCTGGCCGCGGTCGCTGGCCGAAGGCCGCCCGATTCCCCTGGAGACCATGTCGACCATGGCCGACGGCATCGCGGTCGGCCGTCCCGGCGACGTGCCGTTCGCCCACGTCGGCACTCAGGTCGACGCCATCGTCACGGTCAGTGAGGACGCCCTGTCCCGGGCGCTGCTCCTGTGCCTCGAACGCGCGAAGCTCATCGTGGAGCCCGCAGGCGCGGCGGCGGTGGCCGCGTTGATCAGCTGCTCCGCGGACGAACTGGGGCTCACCGGCAAGGTGTGTGCGGTGCTGTCCGGCGGCAACATCGACCCGTTGCTGCTCACCCACGTCGTCAACCACGGTCTCCGTGCAGCCGGCCGGTATCTCGGTGTGCACGTGACCATTCCGGACCGACCGGGTGGTCTGGTCAGCCTCCTCGGCGTGATCAGCGGCAACGGCGCCAGCGTCGTCGACGTCGTCCACTCCCGCACCGGCGGCGCGCTCGCACTCGACGAGGTGGAGGTGTTCCTCACCGTCGAGACCCGCGGTCCCGGACACCGGCAGGATCTCCTCGAAGCCCTGCGCGACGCCCGGTACGCGGTCCGCCTGCAGGAGTAGGCCGGGCCTAGCTCGGCCAGCCGCCCAGGGTGATCACCCGGAACTCCTGATCGACCAGCCGGGCCGGTAACTCCAAGTTGGTGAGCCAGTCGATCGCGCCGCCGCCCATCCCGACCGCCGCCATGCTCGACGCGTGCGCGGTGGTGCAGGACCCGGCGACCACCGACACGGTCCGCCACAACGAGTTCGAGTCGGGGTGCAGGGGCTTGACGGTGCTGGCGGTCGCGACGGCCGCACCGGACGGGATCGACACCTGGCAGGTGGGATCGCCCGGCAGATCCTGGACCTGCACCTGCCAGCCGCCCGGCGGTGTGGTCCCGGCCGTGGCGATGTCGCCGCCGAGCGCGACCAGGACGCCGCACCCGAGCAACTCCGCCGTCGTCGACGCACAGTGGTCGGCGGAACTCGCCCGCGCGGTGGCCGTCAGGTCGAGTTCCACCCCGGCGGGGAGCGTGACTTCGGTGCCGTCGACGGTGATCGACCGCCACGAGTGGGGTGCCGGCGCCGACACCGTGGGGTCGAGGGCGCCGTCCGTGGTGCGCGCTGCGGCGAGGGCGTCGGTGAGGAACCGCGCGAACATCGGGGTCACCGTGTTCGGGCCCTCGTCGAGCGCGCGGATCTCGGCGTCGGCGCGGTCCCGGTTGACGGCGGCATCGGCGGCCGCGAGGTAACCGCGGATCAGGTTCGACGCCGAGCTCAGGGCGTCGGGGTCGGTGACGACGATCCGTGCGTGCACGCCCCAGGTGGACCATTCGGTCGCGCTGCGTGCGCTGGTCATGTGGCGGTTCTCCGGTGGCGGGATCTCAGGAACCGCTGGACACGGCGTCCGG
Organism: Rhodococcus sp. (in: high G+C Gram-positive bacteria); assembly: GCA_039206675.1. Lineage (GTDB taxonomy): Bacteria > Actinomycetota > Actinomycetes > Mycobacteriales > Mycobacteriaceae > Rhodococcus_F. The sequence goes on from JBCEBZ010000297.1 coordinate 3,011, forward strand.
TGCGCCGAATCCGGCCGAGACGAGGGGCGCTGCCACCGTCGTATCGGGGGTCGCGGGATCCGCGGCCGCCGCCATACCGCCACCGGCGACCAGTCCGGCGATTCCGGCTGCCGCCAACACGCGGCGAACGGGAAGCAGGCGGGAAATCCGTCGGTCTTCACTCATGCCGACCAGCTTCCCCGACGAACCTTAGAACAACCTGGGAAGAATCTGACTCTCCCCGCCGAGTGCGCAGTCGTGCAGGGTGTACCCGGCGTGTCGCCTGCGGTTGTGCGCAGTCGTGCCCGACGGCCACCGCAGTGACGGAGTCGTCACTACGATCGGATCCGTGATCGCGGACCATGACGAACTGCTCGATGCCGCGCTGGGTTTGCTGCGGGAGCGCGGCCCCCTTTCCGACCGCGAGCTGGCAGACGCGCTCGCGGATTCGGGCCGGGGACATATCAACGACCTGCTCGAAGACGTGGTGGACCTGGACGCGCCGCTTCTCGGATATCTCCCCGACGGCCGAAACGTCGCGCTCGACGTTCTGCTCGTCGGACGCGTCCTCACGCACCGCCTCAGTGCGCAGGAGATTTCGGCCGACGTCGTGGAGCCGGACGACTTCGGGCCGCTCCTGCTTCTCGGATCCGGGGAGCCCGACATCGATGGCTTCGAGGTGGTGTTCTTCGACGAGGACGCTGACACGTTCGCGGATGAGGCAGCGCTCGTCCTTCCCCCGGGCACCCTTGCGCAGTGTTCTCCCGGAGACCTTCTCGCGCTGTCGACGTCGGACGGCGGGGTGCGCCTCGACTTCGTCGCCGGGCCGGTCGCGGTCGCTCCCGATCTCGCGCTGCGGTTCTCTCAGCGGCTGACCGAGAGCGCGGTAGTCGATCTGGAAGAGGAGGTCTGGCAGCTCCTGGTCGACGATCCGGCGGCGTTCACCGTGCCGACGGTCCCGTTGGCGGACATTGTCGAGGCCGCCGGCTTCGACCGCTCCGGGCAACTCGTGGCCCCTCGCGGATTCGATTTCGAGGCCTACGGCCGAGAGCTGATGGTCGGCGTGTACGCCGACGAGATCGGGGTGCCCATGGATGCGGCGCTGGCCGTCGCCACGCTGGTGTCGCTGGCCACCGCTCTCGAGGAAGACAGGGAACAGGACATCCAGGCGAGGTTCTTCGAGAGGCCGGAGGTCTACGCAGCCCTCGCCGATCCGGCGGTCATGGAAGTCGCCGCTCAGGAGTTGTTCGACCTGGACATCGATCCCGAGGTGCTGCTGCTCACAGCGCAGCGGCTGCTCGTATCGGGACCGCGCGACGTGAAAGCCGCCGCGTCCTGGCTCGCCGGCCGCGCCACCGAGATGGAGGGCTTCCCGACAGAGGCCGAAGATCACTACGAACACGCTCTCGCCCTGGATGGAGCGTTCGATCTCGCGCTCTTCGACCTTGCCCGCTTCGCCTCGGATCGCGGCGATGCCGTCCGCGGGCTGTCGTTACTGAACCGGATGGCCGCCGGGGACGCGGAGCCGCTGCACGCGGTGCTCGAATACTTCCAGCCCACGCCGCGGCCGGGGCTGGGCCGCAACCATCCCTGCTGGTGCGGGTCGGGAAGGAAGTACAAGACGTGCCACCTCGGCAAGGGTGACCATGCTTTGTCCGAGCGGGCCGGGTGGCTGTACCAGAAGGCGAAGTTGCACGCGCAGGAACTCGGCTGGCGGGATCAGATCGTCGAGTACGCCGAAATCCGGTCGGAGTTCTGGGTCGGGGACGCAGCGCTGTTCCAGGCGTTGGAGGACCCTCTGGTCGCCGATGTCGCACTGTTCGAGGGCGGTGCGTTCGCCGACTTCGTCGAGTGCCGCGGCGACCTGCTGCCCCCGGACGAGTTCGCGCTCGCGAGGCAGTGGCAGGAAGTCGAACGGTCGCTGCACGAGGTGGAGGCGGTCCGGCCGGGTGCGGGTCTGACGTTGCGGGACCTGCGCACCGGCGACCGGCGCGACATCAGGGAAGTAGCCGCGAGCGCCGCGTTGCACGTCGGGAATCTGATCTGTGCCCGCGTCGTCCCGGCGGGGGATACGTGGCAGATCTTCGGGGGAATCGAACCGATCCCGCAGGCTCAGCGCCCGTCGCTCCTCGCGGCGTTGGACGACGAAACCACGGATCCGGCCGACCTGGTCGAGATCCTTAGCGAACGATTCGCGCCGGTGAGCGGGTAATCGAGGCGACGGAATTCGCCGGGTGCCGTTCTCCCGCAGGTCACGGTAGGAAACGGATCAATCCCGCAGAATCGCCTCGCATCTGCTGTGCCCCGTCGTAACGTGAACTCACTCGGTTAGGTGCACCGAGGAGGAGGAGCGCACGTATGTCAGTTGATGCAGCGGCGATCATCGTGGCGATCACCACCGCAGCGGGGGCCATCGTTCAGGGAGCGGACATACCGCAGCCGGTGAAAGATCAAGCAGCAGAAGCAATTCAGGTGGTCGAGCAGGCCTCACCCGACGTTCAGAAACAAGTAAACGACGCATTGTCGACCCTCCCGGAACCGGCCCGCGCGCAGGCCGAGCAGATGGTGGCCCAGGCCTCGGATGTCGTGAAGCAGGCCACCGACCCCTACATTCCGCCGCCGCCCGCCGTCGAGGCGGTGCCGCCGCCTGCCCCGGTGCCGCCGCTGGCCCTGCCGCAGGCCCCGCTCGACCAGCCCCCCGTGATGAGTGCCCCCGACGTCGGAACCGCGATCGGGGGCCTCGCCGCTCTGCCGGGGGTCCCGGCGCTCATCAGCGGACTCGGATCGCTGATCCCGTCCGTGCCCGCCGGGTTTCCCGGTGTCTCGCTCGCGCCCGTCGGCGCAATCGCCGTCTTCGCTCCGTGGATCCGCAAGGCCGGATCGCTGTGCGAGGGCATCAAGCCGCCGACACTGGCGGCCCTGTACTCGGTCGAGAACGGGTTCCGCTACGGCGCGACCTCGCCGGTGTCCCGGGCAGGTGCCCGCGGCCCGGGCCAGTTCATGCCCGAAGCCTGGGCCCGGTACGGCAAGGACGCGGACGGCGACGGCAAGGTGGACATCAACGGCGTCGCCGACCCGATGATGGCGTCCGGTCAGATGCTGTGCGACCTGTTCGGGCAGATCGACGGGTGGAAGAAGGAGGGTGTGGTCAAGGGCGACACCCTCGACCTCACGATCGCCGCGTACAACGCCGGTGGAGGTGCGGTCCGGACAGCCGGCGGCATGCCCGCCGGAAAGTTCGACTACGAGCACGAAACGCAGCCGTACGTCGCACGCATCCGATCGCTCGAGGAATCGTTCGCGCGGATGCTGTCGCCGTTCTTCTACGGTGCGGCCGCCGGCGACACGAGCCGCGTCGTGGAGGCGGCCATGCGGTTCATCGGCCTGCCGTACGTGTGGGGCGGCGGCAACATCAACGGACCGTCCGGCGGCGGATTCGACTGCTCGGGACTGACGTCGTTCGCCGTGTACGCCGCCACCGGCGTCAAATTGCCCCGCACGTCGGAAACGCAGTGGGGTGTCGGTGTGGAGGTGCCGCTGTCGGAGGCCAGGCCCGGAGACCTGCTGTTCGGCAACTGGCAGTCCGGTGGGCCGGGCCACGTGGCGATCTACGTCGGCAACGGCCAGATGCTGCACGCCCCGACGACGGGGGACGTGGTGCGCATCGGTCCCGTGTTCGCCGACATGAAGGCCCGCCGGGTCTTCTGATCCGCTGGGGTCGATGCAGAAAACTCCGGCCCGGGCACTGGGCCCGGACCGGAGTTTTCGGCGGTTGATCCGAGATCAGCTGTGGTAGGGCTCCGCGCTGACGAGCGTCACCTTCATGCTGCTGCCGTTGGGCAGCGTGTATTCGCGGGTCTCGCCGACCTTTGCCTCGAGCAGTGCTCCACCCAGCGGAGAGTTGGGCGAGTACACCTCGAGCTTGTTGTCGCGTGCACCCTCTTCGCGGGTCGCGATCAGGAACGTCTCGGTGTCCTTCTCGTCGCCGTCGTAGTAGACCTTCACCACGGAACCGGGCAGTGCGACACCGGACTGGGTGGGGGCCTCGCCGACCTTCGCGCTGTTCAGCAGTTCCTGGAGCTGACGGATGCGCGCCTCCTGCTGACCCTGCTCTTCGCGGGCCGCGTGGTAGCCACCGTTCTCCTTCAGATCGCCCTCTTCGCGACGCTCGTTGATCTCGGCGGCGATGACCGGACGATTGGCAATGAGCTGGTCGAGTTCGCTCTTGAGCCTGTCATGTGACTCCTGGGTCAGCCAGGTCACCTGGGTCTCGGTCATCTCGATCACTCCCTCGTAGTTGGAGCCGCCGGGCTCCCTCGACAGACCACTGCAACAGCAGTGATCAACGGCTCGGCGGGATTCGACGGCCGGGGCCGTTCGTCTTCCGCCTTGCCGCCAATGCAGCAATACACGGTTCCAAACCGGAACCGTGTACCAGGCGATTCTAGCACGATCGGGGAGCGCAAACCCCGAATAACCCGAACGGTCGCTCGGCTGCGCTCGTGTCAGCCGCCGGTCAGATAGGCCGGAACGTCCAGGCTGCAGCCGTAGATGTCGCCCATCGCAGGGGGGCGCGACGTGTAGACGGGAGCGGTGACTTTCACCGTCTGGCTGTCGCCGCCGGCGATGTACACCTCGCGCCGGCCGGTCTCGGAACCGTCCTTGGACCGGGAGCGGACGATGCACACCGCGGCCCGGGACGGATCCTCCCGGGTGACGGTGAACGTGATGTCGAGTTGCGAATCACTCACCAGATCGAATGACGTGGCTTCACTGTCGATCTCGGAGACGGCGAACTTGTCGTATGCGACGAGCGCCACGATCACGCCCACGACGACGACCGCCGCGGAGAGCGCCCACACGAGCCAGCGCTTCGGGCGCGCGGGCTTTGCCGCGGCTGTGTATCGGCCCGGGGGAAGCGTTCTCGTCATCTCTCAACTCTCGTACCGCTGCGGTTCCGCGTAACTCACAGCACTCGAGCGGGGGCACGGCTGCAAGCGGAACTCTCGGGTGGAACTATAGAGGACGTGCGTCGGTGCGCCGTCAGCGATGGCGGAGGCGAGAGCGCGCGACACGGACAAGCCGGCAACGGCTACTGGCGAAGTTGAGGTGAACGAATACGTGAGCGGATTCCGGCTCATGGCCGTCCATGCGCATCCCGACGACGAGTCGAGCAAGGGTGCCGCGACAACGGCCCGTTACGCCGCAGAGGGCAACGAAGTGAAGGTCGTGACGTTGACCGGTGGTGAACGTGGCGACATCCTCAACCCCGCGATGGACGTGCCCGGGGTGCGTGACCGCATCCACGAGGTGCGCATCGAGGAAATGGCGGAGGCCGCGCGGATCCTCGGCGTCCGGCACCAATGGCTGGGATTCGTGGACTCCGGCCTGCCGGAGGGCGACCCGAAGCCGCCGCTGCCGGAGGGCTGCTTCGCGCTCGTTCCGCTCGAGGAGTCGACCGAGGCCCTGGTACGTGCCATCCGCGAGTTCCGTCCGCACGTCATGACCACGTACGACGAGAACGGCGGGTACCCGCACCCCGATCACATCCGTTGCCACGAGGTGTCGATGGCCGCCTACGAGGCCGCCGCCGACCCGGAGCAGTTCCCGGATGCCGGTGAGCCGTGGAAGGTGCAGAAGGTCTACTACTCCCACGGCTTCATCCGGAAACGTCTCCTGCAGTTCCAGGAGGAGTACGACCGCCGCGGCGAAGAGTTCCCGATGGCCGAGTGGCTCAAGAAGTGGAAGACCGAGCAGGGCGATCTGATGGCGCGCGTCACCACCCAGATCACGTGCGGCGACTACTTCCCGCAGCGTGACGACGCGTTGCGCGCCCACGCGACGCAGATCGACCCGAACGGCTCGTTCTTCGCGGTTCCGCTCGAGATCCAGCAGAAGATCTGGCCGACCGAGGAATTCGAGCTCGCCAAGACCCGGGTCACCACCTCCATCCCGGAGAGCGATCTGTTCGCGGGCATCCACGAGGACGGCCAGCAGTGAATGCGTTGACGGTGAACCTCGTGGCCGGCGCGGCGGACATCCTGGCGCAGACGCCGAGCACCCCGTCCGGTCCCGAGTTCGGCAAGGCCTCGCCCATCGGCCTCGTCGTCATTCTCGCGCTGCTCGCGGGCGTGGTGCTGCTGGTGCGTTCGATGAACAAGAAGCTCAAGAACCTGCCCGAGACGTTCGAGCCGGAACACCCGGAACCGGACCAGGAAGTGGACGAGGGCACCGACCGCGGTGCGATCCACGGCGGCGGCGCGGGAAAGACCGAACCGCCGAAGCCCACGGACACCCCGCCGAACCTGCAGAAGTAGTCGAACAGGAGCTCGACATGGACCCACGCGAACACAACACACTCGCTGGGTCCACCAGCCCCTACCTGCGACAGCACGCGGCCAACCCGGTGCACTGGCAGCAGTGGGGCCCCGAGGCGACCGAGTGGGCGCGGGAGCGGGACGTCCCGATCCTGCTGTCGATCGGATACTCGGCGTGCCACTGGTGCCACGTGATGGCTCACGAGTCCTTCGAGGACGAGGCGGTGGCGTCGCTGATGAACGAGCATTTCGTGTGCGTCAAGGTCGACCGCGAGGAACGCCCCGACCTCGACGCCGTGTACATGAACGCCACAGTCGCGATGACCGGCCAGGGCGGCTGGCCGATGACGTGTTTCCTCACCCCGGACGGGGCCCCGTTCTACTGCGGCACCTACTACCCGGCCGAGCCGCGTGGTGGGATGCCGTCGTTCACCCAACTGCTGGGAGCCATCGCGGACACGTGGCGGGACCGCCGCGGCGACGTCGACGACGCGGCCGCCTCGGTGGTCGCGGAACTACGGCGCGGAGCCGGCGGCATCCCCGAGGGCGATGTCCGGGTGACCGCGGCCCTGCTGGACACAGCCGCCGGGACCGTGCTGCGGGACGAGGACGCCGAACGCGGCGGGTTCGGGGGAGCCCCCAAGTTCCCGCCGTCCGCACTGCTGGAAGGTCTGCTGCGCACGTACGAGCGGTCCGGTGACGCGGATGTGCTCGGCGTCGTGGCGCGGACGGCGTCGGCGATGGCGCGCGGCGGCATCTACGACCAGCTCGGCGGCGGTTTCGCCCGCTATTCGGTCGACGCCGCGTGGGTGGTGCCGCACTTCGAGAAGATGCTCTACGACAACGCCCAGCTGCTGCGCGCCTACGCGCACCTGGGCAGGCGCACGGGCTCGGACCTGGCCCTGCGCGTCACCGAGGAGACCGTGGAGTTCCTGCTGCGCGATCTGCGCACGGACAACGGGTCGTTCGCGTCCGCCCTCGACGCCGACACCGAGGGCGTCGAGGGACTCACGTACGTGTGGACCCCGCAACAGCTCGTCGAGGCCCTCGGACAGGCGGACGGGGAGTGGGCGTCCCGGGTGTTCGCGGTGACCGCGGACGGGACGTTCGAGGCGGGCGCGTCGGTGCTGCAGCTCCCGCGCGACCCGGACGACTGGGACCGCCTGCACCGGATCCGGGACACCCTGCTCGCCCGGCGTGCGACGCGGCCGCAGCCCGGCCGCGACGACAAGGTGGTCACCGCCTGGAACGGCCTCGCGATCACCGCACTGGCCGAGGCAGGCGCCGGACTCGGCAGACCGGAATGGGTGGACGCCGCCGCCGAGTGCGCGCGTGCGGTGCTGGAATTGCACGTCGTGGACGGTCGTCTGCGGCGGGCGTCCCTGGGAGCGTCGGTGGGCGACCCGGCCGGGGTGCTGGAGGATTACGCCTGCCTGGCGACCGGGCTGCTCGCGTTGTATCAGGCGACCGGCGGCGCCGAGTGGCTGGCGCACGCGCAGTCTCTGCTCGACCGCGCACTCATCCATTTCGCCGACGACGCGCGTCCGGGCAGCTGGTTCGACACCGCCGACGACGCCGAAACCCTCGTGACCCGTCCCCGTGACCCGGTCGACGGAGCGACCCCGTCCGGGGCGTCGTGCCTGGCCGAGGCGTTGCTCACCGCGGCCGCTCTGGCGGATGCGGACGCCTCGGGCCGGTACGCGACCGCGGCCGCCGCATCACTCGACCGGGTGGCGCTGTTGCTGGAGCGCGCACCGCGCTCGGCCGGGCACTGGCTCGCGGTGGCCGAGGCCTCGGTGCGCGGCCCGATCCAGGTGGCGGTGGCCGCCGACGACGATTCCGCCCTGCTGCGGGAGGCGCGCAGGCTCGCTCCCGGCGGTGCCGTGGTGGTCGGCGGCGAACCGGATTCGTCGCCGCTGCTCGCCGACCGGCCGCTGGTCGGCGGCGCGTCGGCGGCATACGTGTGCCGCGGGTTCGTGTGCGACCGTCCGGTGTCGACGGTCGAGGATCTCGCCGCCGCGATGGGCCGGTAGTCCCTACCGGAACACCACCAGCCACACCGCGATGTAGTGGCAGAGCGCCGCGATGACGGTGGCGGCGTGGAAGAACTCGTGATGCCCGAACGTGGTGGGCCACGGGTTGGGCCACTTGGTGGCGTAGAGGATCGCCCCGACCGAGTACAGGATGCCGCCGATCAGGAGCAGCAGCATCGGGAGGACGCCGACCTCGCGCGTCAGTTCCGGTGCCACCGGGACGATGGCCCAGCCGAGGAGCAGGTACAGCGGCACCCCGACCCAGCGCGGTGCCGTCGGCCACAGCGTCTTCAGTGCGACCCCGGCGAGTGCCCCCGCCCACACGACGATCAGCAGAGTCCGGCCCGTCTCGGGCGGCAGACCCAGCACCGCGAACGGGGTGTAGCTGCCCGCGATGAACAGGAAGATCATCGAATGGTCCGCGCGCTTCATCCACGTGCGGGCCGAGACGGTGTTCCAGTGGATGCGGTGGTAGGTGGCGCTGACCCCGAACACACCGCACACCGTGAGGCTGTAGACGGCGGTGGCGAGCGCCGCCTCCCCGGACACCTGGGTACCGGACAGCGTGACGAGGACGAGGCCGGCGATCACGGAGACGCCGAACGCCCACAGGTGGATCCACCCTCGCAGTCGGGGCTTGACGGGCAATTCGTCGAGGCCGAAAGCGGTCACCGAACACCTCTTCTCGCTGTGCGTGGCGCTAACCTACGCAACCGTAGGTTAGCTTGTGGTGAGAGCGTACCCGTCGGTAGCAGGAAGTCGTGCGCTGTGTGACGGCCGTCGCGGATCACCTTCGGCTGCGGCGTAGTCTTGCGTGTCATGGTGATCTCCAGGTGAGTGCGCGAGGACTGCTGTACAGCATCTACGAGCGTCGGCTACTGAAGCGGCTCGACGGTCTACAGCACCCCCGGCACATAGCCGTGATGTGCGACGGCAACCGGCGGTGGGCCCGGGAGAACGGCTTCGAGGACGTCAGCCACGGCCACCGCATGGGCGCCCTGAAGATCTCCGAGATGCTCGGCTGGTGCGACGCCGCGGGCATCGAGATGGCCACCATCTACCTGCTGTCCACCGAGAACCTGCGCCGCGACCCCGAGGAACTCGACACCCTGCTCGAGATCATCACCGACGTCGTCGAGGAGATCTCCGGACCGGACAAGAACTGGAGCGTCAAGATCGTCGGCGCCCTCGACCTCCTGCCCGCCGAACAGTCCCGCCGCCTGCGGGACGCGGCCGCCGGAACCGAGGGCCGCACCGGCACCCACGTCAACGTCGCGATCGGTTACGGCGGGCGCCAGGAGATCGCCGACGCCGTGCAGTCGCTGCTCAGCGAGAAGCTTCTCGCCGGACTGGCGGGCGACGCGCTCGTGAAATCGATCACCGTCGACGGCATCGACGGCCACCTCTACACGTCCGGTCAGCCCGACCCCGACCTCGTGATCCGCACGTCGGGGGAGCAGCGGCTGTCGGGGTTCCTGCTGTGGCAGAGCGCGTACTCCGAGATCTGGTTCACGGAGGCGTACTGGCCGGAGTTCCGCCGCGTCGACTTCCTCCGGGCGCTGCGCGACTACGCCGCCCGGCACCGCCGCTTCGGCGTCTGACGTGAGCGGCGAAGCGTGCCGGAGCACACTTCGCCGCTCACCTACAGCTTGCGCAGCCGCAGCCGGTTGATCGAATGATTGGCATCCTTGCGGAGCACGAGCGTCGCGCGGGGACGCGTCGGCAGGATGTTCTCCACCAGATTCGGCCGGTTGATGTTGTGCCAGATCTCCTGCGCGGCAGACGTCGCGTCCCGGTCGGACAGTCCGGCGTAGTGGTGGAAATGCGCGTCGGGATCGGAGAACGACGTCTTCCGCAGCGCGAGAAATCGCTGGATGTACCAGTTCTCGATGTCCTCGATCCGGGCGTCGACGTAGATCGAGAAGTCGAACAGGTCCGACACCATCAGCCGCGGGCCGGTCTGCAGCACGTTGAGACCCTCGATGATGAGGATGTCCGGCTGCCGGATCAGGTGATACTGACCGGGGATGATGTCGTACGAGATGTGCGAATAGACCGGTGCGGCCACTTCTTCGGCCCCCGACTTCACCTCGGTGACGAACCGCAGCAGCTTGCGGCGGTCGTAACTCTCGGGAAAGCCCTTGCGGTGCATGATCCCGCGGCGGTTCAGCTCCGCCGTCGGGTACAGGAACCCGTCCGTCGTCACCAGGTCGACACGGGGATGGTGCTCCCAGCGCGCGAGAAGCGCCTGCAGGACACGCGCCGTGGTCGACTTGCCGACCGCCACGCTGCCTGCGACGCCGATCACGAACGGCACCTGCTGGTCGGGATGCTTTTCGCCGAGGAACGTCGCGGTCGCCGCGAACAGTCGCTGCCGTGCCGCGACCTGCAGGTGGATGAGACGCGACAGCGGCAGGTAGACCTCCGCGACCTCCTCGAGGTCGATCTGCTCGCCGAGGCCCCGCAGTCCGTACAGCTCTTCCTCGGTGAGGACGAGCGGCGTCGACTTACGCAGTGTGCGCCACTGCTTCCGGTCGAATTCGACGTACGGACTGGACTCGCTCGTCCGCGCCATCAGTTCCGCTCACACTCGGGTACCAGGGGGAGTGAGCGGCCGATGCCCAGAATCTCTGCCGTCGTCGTCGCGCTGGCGAGTAGCGGTTGCATAGTCGGATTGTGCTTGGTGCCACAGGCTGCGCTGTCGGCGGGTCGGGCAGACGTGTCTGCGACTAAGGTCGGACGGCATGGAATCCGATTCGTTCGTCCGCGAATATTTGCTGCTCGGGCTGGGTTTCGACCGGCTGGAGGATGGATTCGTCGACGCGTACACCGGCGATCCCGCGTTGCGCAGGCAGGTGGAGAACGCGCCGAAGCCCGATCCGCGGGACCTCGCCCGCACGGCGGCGAACCTCCGCGCGGAGTTGCCCTCGGCGGGATTGTCCGAGGAGCGGGCCCGGTTCCTCGACGTCCACCTGCGCGCGCTCGAATGCTCGGGTCGCAAGTTCGCGGGGGACGACGTGGGCTTCGTCGACGAGGTCGAGGCGTACTTCGACGTCCGCATCGAACGCGGCGACGAGGAGCAGTACCGGGAGGCGCACCGGAAGATGGACGCGGTGCTGCCCGGACCGGGACCGCTGGCCGAACGCATCCGGGTGCACCGGGCGAAGGACGCGATTCCCGCCGACCGGTTGCAGGAATGTGTGGACGCCTTCTCGAGCGCCCTGCGCGACCTGGTGCGGCAGCACTACGCGCTGCCCGAGTCCGAGGTGGTGGAGTACGAGGTGGTGGGCGACAAACCGTGGTCCGGGTTCAACTACTACCTCGGCGACTACCGCTCGAAGGTCGCGATCAACTCCGATCTCGAGCAGCACATGGCGAACCTGCCGCGGCTGATCGCGCACGAGTCGTACCCGGGTCACCACACCGAGCACTGCCGGAAGGAAGCCGGACTGGTCGGCGCGGGACAACTCGAGCAGACGCTGTTCGTCGTCAACACCCCGCAGTGCCTGATGGCCGAGGGCCTCGCCGACCTCGCGCTCGAAGCGATCGTCGGGTCCGACTGGGGGCTGTGGGCGCAGGAAATCTACGCCGACCTCGGTCTGCGATTCGACGGTGAGCAGGCGCAGCGCCTGTCCGGTGCGTCCGGACAGCTGCTCGGGGTGCGGCAGGACGCGGCGATGATGCTGCACGACGAAGGCCGCAGCCACGACGACGTCGCGGCGTTCCTGCAGCGGTGGAGCCTGTCGACCCCCGAGCGGGCCCGGCAGTCGCTCCGCTTCCTGTCCTCGCCGCTGTGGCGGGCGTACACCAGTACCTACGTGGAGGGGTACCGCCTGCTCGGCGGCTGGCTTGCCGAGGTTCCGGTCGGCGCGCAGCGGTCGGAACGGTTCCGGCGGCTGCTCGACGAGCCTCTCGTTCCCGGCGTCCTGCGTGCCGGTGAGGGATACCTCACCGCGGGCGGTTAGGAAGTCCTCACGGGTAGTTCGTAGACTGGAAGCATTCGTTTCCGCATCCAGCTTGGAGATTCCTCGATGACCGCTGTGCCCGGTACCGACGTCAACACGGCCCCCCTCGCCGAACTCGACCCCGAAGTCGCCCAGGCCATGGCAGGTGAGCTGGCCCGTCAGCGCGACACGCTGGAGATGATCGCCTCGGAGAACTTCGTTCCCCGCGCCGTCCTCCAGGCGCAGGGCAGCGTCCTCACCAACAAGTACGCCGAAGGGTACCCGGGACGCCGGTACTACGGCGGCTGCGAGCACGTCGACGTCGTCGAGGACCTCGCCCGTACCCGGGCGAAGGAACTGTTCGGCGCAGATTTCGCGAACGTCCAGCCGCACTCCGGCGCGCAGGCCAACGCAGCGGTCCTGATGGCCCTGATGAACCCGGGCGAGAAGCTCCTCGGCCTCGACCTGGCGCACGGCGGCCACCTCACGCACGGCATGAAGCTGAACTTCTCCGGCAAGCTCTACGACGTCGAGTCGTACGGGGTCAGCAAGGAAGACCACCGCATCGACATGGACGAGGTCCGCAAGATCGCCGTCGCGGCCCAGCCGAAGGTCATCGTCGCCGGCTGGTCCGCGTACCCGAGGCACGAGGACTTCGCCGCGTTCCGGTCCATCGCCGACGAGGTCGGCGCGTACCTGTGGGTCGACATGGCGCACTTCGCCGGCCTGGTCGCGGCCGGGCTGCACCCGTCGCCCGTGCCCTACGCCGACGTCGTGTCCA
>JBCEBZ010000298.1:0-51268 GCA_039206675.1 Rhodococcus sp. (in: high G+C Gram-positive bacteria)
GCACCTTCTCGGGCGTGATGTCCATTTCCTTGGCGAGCTCTTCGGGCGTGGGCTCACGGCCCAGGTCCTGCAGGAGTTCACGCTGGATGCGGCCGAGCTTGTTGATGACCTCCACCATGTGCACCGGAATGCGGATGGTGCGGGCCTGGTCGGCCATCGCGCGGGTGATGGCCTGACGGATCCACCACGTGGCGTAGGTCGAGAACTTGTAGCCCTTGGTGTAGTCGAACTTCTCGACGGCACGGATGAGGCCCAGGTTGCCTTCCTGGATCAGGTCGAGGAACGCCATGCCGCGGCCGGTGTAGCGCTTGGCCAGCGACACGACGAGGCGGAGGTTGGCCTCGAGGAGATGGTTCTTCGCGCGGTTGCCGTCGCGGCAGATCCAGCTCATGTCGCGGCGCTGGGCGGCGGGGAGCTTCTCCCCGGTATCGGACAGCTCCTGCATGATCTGGGTCGCGTACAGCCCGGCCTCGATCCGCTTGGCGAGCTCGACCTCCTCTTCGGCGTTGAGGAGGGCGACCTTGCCGATCTGCTTGAGGTACGCGCGGACGGAGTCGGCGGACGCCGTCAGCTCGGCGTCCTTGCGGGCCTGGCGGAGCGCCTCGGACTCCTCCTCGTCCCACACGAAGTCGCCGGACGCCTTGTCCTTCTCGGACGGCTCCTCGGTCTCCTCGTCCTCGCCGACCGCGACGACCTCCACGACGTCGGACTCGACCTCGGCGAGGTCGCCCTCGGTGATGTCGATGTCGTCCATGTCGGCGGAATCCTCGTCGAGGTCCTCGCCGTCCGCACCCTTACCGGCCGTGGCCTTCTTGCCGCCCGCCTTCTTCGCTGCCGCCTTCTTGGCGGGGGCCTTCTTCGCTGCCGCCTTCTTGGCGGGGGCCTTCTTCGCCGCTGCCTTCTTCGCGGGAGCTGCCTCGGCTGCCGGAGCGGTGCCGGTGGCGGCCGCTGCGACTGGTGCTTCCGGCCCTGACTCTGAAGTCGAATCAGCAGTCTGACGTGTATCGGTGGCTGCCACGTACGCCCTTTCGTGACGGTGTCGTGCGGCGTCACGCCAGAGTGGTCATCCGGCGGAGAGGTCTACTGGTTTCGCCGGCGCGCAGCCGGGCTCTTCCATTGTAACGACCCATCCGAAATAGTTACGGAGCGATGCCCGTTTCGACCGCGAGCGCAGCACCGACGATTCCCGCCGTGTTGAGCAGCGCAGCAGGTACGACGGGTGTCCTGTTGGTCAGATGGGGGATCCACTTCTCGTGTTTGCGGCTGATTCCGCCGCCGGCGATGAACAGATCCGGCCACAGGAGGTTCTCGAACCGGGTGAGGACGCGGCTGACCTCGGCGGCCCACTCCTTGTACGACAGGTCCTTCTTCTCCTTCACCGAGGACGCCGCCCGGTGCTCGGCCTCCTTGCCGTCGACCTCCATGTGCCCGAACTCGGTGTTGGGGAGCAGCACGCCGTCGTGGAGGATCGCCGAGCCGATGCCCGTTCCGAACGTGAGAAGGATGACGACCCCCTTCGCGTCCTTGCCCGCGCCGAGCGCGTCCTCGGCCATCCCCGCCGCGTCCGCGTCGTTGAGGACGGTGACGCGCCTGCCGCCGAGTGCGTCCGAGAACAGCGCGCGCGCGTCCGTCCCGATCCACCCCTTGTCGATGTTCGCGGCTGATCGTGCGACGCCGCCGGTGACGACGCTCGGGAGAGTGATACCGACCGGTCCGTCCCATTCGGCCTGGCGGATGATCTCCGCGACGGTCTTCGCGACCGCCTCCGGGGTGGACGGGTGGGGGGTGAGGAGCTTGATGCGGTCGCCGATCAGCTCGCCGGTCTCGAGATCGACGACGCCACCCTTGACGCCGCTGCCTCCGACGTCGACACCGAACCCCGTTTTGGCCATGGCGTGTGCTCCTCCGTGTCGACGACGTCGTGATCTCCGGGCGCGCTTCTACTGTCCGTCACACTAGTGCGTCGAGGCGGGTTCGGTGGGTGATGACACTTGACGACGCTGCGGCGCCGGAGGGGGAGCGCGGAACGTCAGCGGTGGTGTGAGGCACCGAAAGTGTGATCCGATGGGCGTGTGCACGCACCCCAGAGTTCAGACACCGCGCCCGGCCACACCGGCACCGATCCCGCACGACTGCTCGAGGTCGCCGTCGCAGTGGCCGAGGAGGCCGCCGCACACGTCCGGGCCCGGCGGCCCGAGGTTTTCGGAATCGTCGGGACGCGAGCGGAATCCGGCGACGCCGTGGCGTCGAAGAGCACGCCCACCGACCCCGTCACCGTCGTCGACACCGAGAGTGAGCAGGTCATCCGCGACCGCCTCGCGGAGCTTCGCCCCGAGGACGCGATCCTCGGCGAAGAAGGTGGGGGAGAGGGCGATTCCGTCGAGGGGGTGCGGTGGATCGTCGACCCGATCGACGGCACCGTCAACTTTCTGTACGGGGTGCCCGCGTACGCCGTCTCGGTGGCCGCCCAGATCGACGGAGTGTCCGTTGCCGGGGTCGTGGTCGACGTGGCGGCCCGGTCGACGTACGCGGCGGCGCGCGGCGGCGGGGCGACCCTCACCGACGCCGACGGGCGGGTCAGTGCACTGCGGTGCAACCCCGTCACCGATGTGTCGATGGCGTTGCTCGCCACCGGATTCGGGTACGGCGCGGCCCGGCGCAAGGTTCAGGGCGCTCTCATCGCCGACATCCTGCCGAGGGTGCGGGACATCCGCCGGATCGGCTCGGCGGCCCTCGACCTGTGCATGGTCGCCGCCGGCCGTGCCGACGCCCATTTCGAACACGGGCTGAGCCCGTGGGACTGGGCGGCGGGCTCACTGATCGCGACCGAGGCGGGCGCCCGCGTGCGGATCCCGTCGCCGCACTCGTCGAGTGCGGACGGTGAGGTGGTGGTGGCCGCGGCCCCCGGCATCGCCGACGCGCTGGACGCCCTGTTCGCCGAGATCGGGGCGGACACCCCGATCCCGGAGCGGTGACCGGCGGTCAGCAGCGGGCGGTGCGCGCCGCCTTCAGGAGGTCGATGTCGAGAGGTGCGGGCTGGGTCCCGGGCGGCGGATCCTTCAGGGACCGCAGAACCTCCTCCGCGTCGGCGTTCGGCGAGATCTTGCGGAAATAGGTTCCGAGGGCCAGGTCGACCGTGTCGTCGGTGCGGGTGTCCTGGATCAGTTCGGCGCACGGGGCCACCAGCCAGAGCGCGCTCGCGGCGGCGGCGCCGTTCGGGCCGAACCGCAGCTGCCCCTGGCACTGCATGTTCTGGTCGACGTAGATCGGGTCGTTGCCCGCCTGGACGTCGGGTGCGCTCGCGAACCCGTAGTCGCTGAGCTGTGCGGCGACCTGCGCCGCCTGGCCGTGCTCGCCGTTGGCGTTGAACACACGCACCTTCGTCGCGGACAGCGCGGCGGGCTCCACGTCCCGCAACGTCGAACCGTCCACCCTCTCGCCCAGCGCCTGCGGCGGCGGGGCCGCCGGGTCGACCGGCTGCGCGGCCGGTTGCGGAAGAGTGCAGTCGACCGTCGCGGCCAGGTCCTCGTCCTCGCCGAGGACGCCGATCCACACGACGGCTCCGAGCAGGGCGAGGACCGCGAACACCACGAGGATCGGCATCGCACGCCGCCGCCGGAACGGGCGCCCCTTGTCGTCGAGCGGGCTGCCTTCGGTGATCAGTGAAACCACAGTGTGCCTCGACCTCTCCTACGAACTGCGCTGCGAACGTCTCGCCCGTCCAGCGCACCGATACAGGCCCCGGCCACACGTCGTGGCGCAGGTTCGGCACCTACCTTAGATCCCTGCGGCGTCATAACCCCGAACCCGTCCCCGTTGTGGAATGTCACAGCTTGCTGTGGTGTTGGTGACGATTAGCAGACAATTTGCGCGATCGGTCGATTCGGTTACGACTTTTGTACTTCCTTCGGCTACTGTCTGGCGGCCCCAGTCGTTCAAAGCATGCAGAACGAGGGTCGGCAGAAGATGACAGAAGAGGCGTAGATCATGTTTCCGGAGCCTGGTGTCCGGGCACGTTTCCATCCGCTGCAGCGTTGCGCAGCCGCAGGGTGTGATCTGCGCCGAGGCGGTTTTCGTGGGGACGGTCGACCGGCAATCGGTTCGACGTGGCGCACGGGCCGGGATACACGGAAGAAGATGAGGGGAAGGCGACATGGCAACTGACTACGACGCACCGCGGCGAACAGAGTCCGACGAGGTTTCGGAGGATTCGCTGGAGGAACTGAAGGCGCGACGCAACGAGGCTCAGTCGGCTGTCGTCGACGTCGACGAGTCCGACACCGCGGAGTCGTTCGAACTGCCCGGCGCGGATCTGTCCGGTGAGGAACTGTCGGTGCGGGTCGTGCCGAAGCAGGCCGACGAGTTCACGTGTTCGAGCTGTTTCCTGGTGCACCACCGCAGCCGGCTCGCCAGCGACGCGGGCGGAGTGCTGGTGTGCAGGGACTGCGCGGCCTGAGCGGCGGCGGGTAACGAGAGGCGGACGGTGGGCGGCCCACCGTCCGATCAGTCTCCGTCCGCCTGCGAGCGGGCACGGTCGAGCACGGCCAGCAATTCCGCGGGCCGACGTGTGCTGATCAACCAGTAGGGGGTCGGGTCCTCGGGGTCGTCGAGCACGATCAGTGCCATCGGCTTGACCCAGACCCGGTGTTGCACGAAGGCGGCGGGGTCGAGCTGGCGACCGAGAGCCGCACTCTTCGCCGAACCCGGAACCTCGGCGACCCGCGCGATGACGTCCACCGGCAGATGAGCCTGTCCGACCCGCAGGTGGACGCCGCTCGGTTCCCGGACGACCTCGACGCGCAGTCGGCTGAGCCAGACGAGCCCCCACACGGGCAGCGGCAGCAGCAGGACGTACGGCAGCCACGCACGCAGGCCGGGCGCACCCATGTGCACCTCCGCGGCGAGCAACCCGGCGACGAACAGGCCCACTGCCCACCACCAGACGGGCACCCACAGACGCTCGGAGTACAGCACGGGGGAGGCGTGATCGTTGGGCGCGACTTCGGGCCGGGACGTTTCTGACACCCGACCAGGATAGTCGGTCCCTGAGAGTAGGCTCGGTGCACGTGAGCGACCTATCTCCCGGCCATTCTCCCGCCGCGACCCCCACCATTCCGCCCGTCGCCCTCCAGCGGCTGGACCCGGGCATTCCGGTTCCGCAGCGCGCGCACGACGGCGACGCCGGTGTCGACCTCTGCAGCACCACCGACGTGACCATCGAGCCGGGGCGGCGCGTCCTCGTCGGAACGGGCATCGCGGTCGCGTTGCCGCTGGGCACCGTCGGGTTGATCCACCCCCGATCCGGGCTGGCGGCCAAATCGGGATTGTCGGTGGTCAACACCCCCGGCACCGTCGACGCGGGGTACCGGGGCGAGATCAAGGTGTGCCTGATCAATCACGACCTCGAGACCCCGATCGAGATCCGGCGGGGCGACCGGATCGCCCAACTGCTCGTGCAGCGGGTCGAGCTGGTCTCGTTCGTCGAGGTCGAGTCCCTGGACGGGACCACCCGCGGCAGCGACGGACACGGGTCGAGCGGAGGCCACGCCAGCCTCGTCGGCAATGTCAGTGAAGGAGCCTGATCATGTTCGGACGTCGTAAGAAGGCGGAAGCCGAGGCCGACCGGTCCGATTTCTTCGAGGACGCGGAGACGGACGACGACGCCGACGCCGCGGACTACGAGGACGACTACGACGCCGTGACCGAGGTGGACGGCGGTCCCTACGACGCCGACGACCTCGAGTCGGGCGCCGACCTCACCGTCGGCGAGGCCGGGACCCGCCTCGACCTCGGTTCGGTCCTCGTTCCGATGCCGCAGGGCGCCCAGTTGCAGGTCGAGATGGCGCCCGACGGTTCGCCGCAGGCGGTGCATCTCGTCACCCAGCACGGACGCATCACGGTGGCGGCGTATGCGGCCCCGAAGTCTCCCGGCCAGTGGCGGGAGGTCGCGGGCGACCTCGCCGAATCGTTGCGCAACGACAACGCGGCCGTGAGCGTCGAGAGCGGACCGTGGGGCCGTGAGGTGTTCGCCGTCACCCCGAACGCCGACCTGCGCTTCATCGGCGTCGACGGCTACCGCTGGATGGTGCGCTGCGTGGTCGCGGGACCGAGCGGTGGCAACACGGCAGACTCGGAACTCGTCGCGACCGCCCGGGCGATCCTGCGGGACACCGTGGTGAAGAGGGGAAACGAGCCGAACCCGGTGCGCACGCCGCTGCCGGTGGTGCTGCCCGAGGCCCTCGCCCAGCAGCTGGCCGCCGCCCATCAGCAGCAGCTGGCGCAGCAGCAGGGTGGTGCTCCGCAGCAGCAGGCTCCGCAGCCTGCGCCGGGTCCGCAGGACGAACAGCAGCCGCCGCAGGCCCCGGCCCAGCCGGGGCAGCGTCGCGGTGAATCGGGTTCGGCGATGCAGCAACTCGGTCGCTGAGCCCCGCGTGCGGGACGGTGACGCTCAGGTCGTGTGCAGGACCGAGTCCAGCGCGCTGAGGCCGGCGTAGCCGAGAACCGCCGGGTCGGCACCGATCTCGTCCAGTGTCACCGTGACGAGACCCGCGTGCGGTAGTCGTTCGGCCCAGGTGCGGGCGACCTCGAGGGGGTGCACGGCGTCGTCGGTGGCGGCGGCGATGCCGACCGGCGTCGTGATCCGCGCGAGGTCGTCGAGACCGGGCGCGTGGTACTCCGACGCCTCGTCCAGTGCCGCGGGAAGGTGCGGCCACTGGGATCGCCAGGATTTCGCCAGTTCCCGGCCCAGCCACGGCGGGCTGGAGGCGATCATGTCGGCGGTGACCTGTTCGAGGCCGTCCGCCCGCAGCCGGGCGGCGGTGAACCGGGCGCTGGCGGCGGCGGGCGCGTCCGCGGCGGTCCCCGTCCACGCGGGCAGCGCCGCGAGCACCCCCGCGACGCGATCTGGGTGTGATCCTGCCCACTGCAAGGCCACCGCGGCGCCGATGGAGACCCCGCCGACGAGGATTCGCCCGTGCCGCGCGGCGGCGCCGTCGAGCGCGTCGAGATAGCTGCCGACGACCCGCCGGGGATCGGGTTCGACTGCGACCGTACGCACTTCGCGGCTGGTCAGGGGCTCGGTGAAGGCACGGGCGACGAAGTCCGCATCGGACCCCGTACCGGGGAGCACGACGGCCACGGACGGCCGGTCATCGGAGGGCATGAACTGATCCTGCCTGGTGCGTCACAACCGCCTTCCGGTGGTGTGGTTGCGGGGAACCAATGGGTCTACAGTGGCGAATACACAGCCCTACGAGCGGCGCGAAGATCTCGCGTCGCACATGCTCCAGGAGCGCGCAATGGCACCCGCCACGGCAGGATATTTTCGTCGGCTGACTCGAAGGCTCACCGAGGACCTCGAGCAGCTGGACGCCGAGGAAATGGCCGAGACGTCTCAGGCGTCCGGCGCACAACGTGCCTGCGACTGCAGCCGCGGCGAAGAGGTCACCATGCTGGGTCGGCTCCGCAGTGTCGAGGCCTGTCCGAAGTCCGGAAACGCCAGCATCGAGGCGGAATTCTTCGACGGCACGGAACAGATCAAGTTGGTGTGGATCGGCCGGCGGCGAATTCCGGGCATCGAGCCGGGCAAGACCCTGCTCGTGCGTGGACGCGTCGGTGAACGCGACGGCCAGAAGGTGATCTTCAACCCGTATTACGAGCTGCGCGGCGACTCGTAGGGTCCGCCTCGTGTGGCACTCTCGTTGAGTGACCGAAACGAAGCAGCAATCCATACTCGACCAGCTCGGTGGCATCAGCGGGCTGATCTACTCGACCCTGCCCATCCTGGTCTTCGTTCCGGTCAACGGTGTGTGGGGTCTGGGCCCGGCGATCTGGGCGGCCCTCGGCGTCGCCGTCGCCATTCTCGTGTGGCGTCTCGTCCGCCGCAGCCCCATCCAGCCCGCGGTGTCCGGGTTCTTCGGCGTCGGTATCTCCGCGTTCATCGCCTACCGCACGGGCGATGCCAAGGGGTACTTCCTGTTCGGCATCTACACGAGCCTCGCGTACGGGGCGGTCTTCCTGGTCTCGATACTGGTGCGCCGGCCGCTCGTCGGCCTGATCTGGGGCTTCCTCAACGGCCACGGCAACCTCTGGCGGCGCCATCGCGGCGCGGTACGCGCCTACGACGTGGCCACCGCCGCCTGGGCTCTGGTGTTCGCGGCCCGCTACCTCGTGCAGTCGCAACTCTACGATTCGGACCAGACCGGCTGGCTCGCGTTCGCCCGCATCGCGATGGGCTGGCCGCTGGCCGGACTGGCTCTCCTGGTGACGATCTGGGCCGTGCGCCGGGCCGACCGGATCGTCGAACCGGGGCCGGCCGAGGACACGGGCGCACCGACGGACGACACGGAAGCGGGCGGCCCCCGGGAGGAACCCGGCCGACCCTGAGCGAGGTCCCCGATCCGGGACGGCCGGGGCCGTGACCGGTTGCGCCGGAGACGAATTCGGCGCCGTTCGCGCCGGGGCCTACGACAGCCCGACCGCCGCGCGCAGATCGTCCTCGACGTCCACCGCGGCGACGAACAGCAGTTCGTCACCGCCCTCGAGCGGATCGTCCTGCTGCGGCACGATGACTCGTCCACCGCGGAGGATGGTGACCAGCGCGGCGTCGCGGGGCAATTGCAGTTTCCGGACGGGTTTCCCGGCGAGTGGTGTGTTGTCGGGCAGCGTGACCTCGACGAGGTTGGCCTGTCCCTGGCGCAGTGTCATCAGCCGCACGAGATCGCCCACCGACACCGCCTCCTCCACCAGTGAGGCGAGCATCCGCGGGGTGGACACGGCGACGTCGACGCCCCAGGACTCGTCGAACAACCACTCGTTGCGCGGATCGTTGACGCGGGCGACCACGCGGCTGACCCCGAACTCGGTCTTCGCGAGGAGACTCAGGACCAGGTTGGCCTTGTCGTCACCGGTGGCCGCGATCACGACCTCGTAGGTTTCCAGGGACGCGGCCTCGAGGCTGCTCAGCTCGCATGCGTCGGCGTGGACCCAGGTCGCCTCGGGCACCGACTCCTGCTCGACGTGCTCGAGTTTGCGCTCGATCAGCATGACGTCGTGTTCGCTGCGGACCAGTTCGCGCGCGATCGAGCGTCCGACTGCGCCGGCTCCTGCGATTGCGACTCTCATCGATTGCTTCCGTTCGGGTGGTCGATCGTGAACATTCTCACTGCCGTCTCAGCTCGCTGCCGTCTCAGTTGTCCGAAGGCGGGGGATTGCCCGCGAGTGCCACGGCCTCGGCCACGGTTCCCGACACGGCCGCGATGTACACCTGGTCGTCGGCCTGGAAGACCGTCTTGCGGTCGGGCAAAACGCCGGTGCCGAAGCGGATGATGAACGCGACCCGCGAGCTGGTCGCCGCCTCCAGTTCGGCGACGGGCTTGCCGATCCAGTCCTCGTGCAGGGACAACTCGGTGACCGCGACCGTTCCGGACGGGTCGCGCCACTTGGCGGTCTGGCTGTCGCGGGTGAGGGTGTGCAGGAACCGGTCCGTCGACCACGGGACGGTCGCGACGGTGGGGATCCCGAGCCGCTCGTACACGGCGGCGCGCTTCGCGTCGTAGATCCGGGCGACGACGCGTTCCACACCGAACGTCTCGCGGGCCACCCGCGCGGAAATGATGTTGGAGTTGTCACCGGACGACACGGCGGCGAACGCCTCCGCGCGCTCGATACCGGCCTTGACCAGCACGTCACGGTCGAAACCCATGCCGACGACGGTGTGTCCGGGGAAGTCGGGCTCGAGACGCAGGAATGCGGCGGGATCGCGATCGATGACCGCGACCTCGTGGCCGATCCGGGTCAGCGAGCCGGCGAGGGATGAGCCGACCCGGCCGCATCCCATGATGACCACATACACCTTGTACTCCGTTTCTGGGCTCTGGTTTCACGTCTCGAGTACGTGCGTACCGAATCGAACCGTACAGTGCCCGGACGGAAGAGCAACCGGGACAGAGATCGCAATCCGGACACATTGGTGGGTGAGGGTCCAGGTTTTCTGCGGACGGCTTACGCTTTGGCAGTGTCAAAGCTCTCGACCGCCACAAAGCGGCTACTGCTAGGCAGACCGTTCCGGAGCGACAAGCTCGGGCACACGCTGCTTCCCAAGAGGATCGCCCTCCCCGTCTTCGCGTCCGACGCGATGTCGTCGGTGGCCTACGCCCCCGAGGAAATCTTCCTGGTGCTGTCGGTGGCGGGCATCTCCGCCTACGCCTACACCCCCTGGATCGGCCTCGCCGTCGCCGCCGTGATGGCGGTCGTGGTCGCCAGCTACCGGCAGAATGTGCACGCCTACCCGTCGGGCGGCGGCGACTACGAGGTCGCGACCGTCAACCTCGGCCCCACCGCGGGTCTGACCGTCGGCAGCGCCCTGCTGGTCGACTACGTCCTCACCGTCGCGGTGTCCATCTCCTCGGCGGCGTCCAACATCGGTTCGGCCGTCCCGTTCGTGGCCCAGCACAAGGTGCTGTTCGCGGTCGCGGCCATCGTCCTGCTGACCGCCATCAACCTGCGTGGCATTCGCGAATCCGGTGCCGCCTTCGCGATCCCGACGTACGCGTTCATCGCCGGCATGGCCCTGATGCTGCTGTGGGGGTTCGTCCAGATCTACGTCTTCGGCGACGATCTGCGCGCCGAATCGTCCGGGTTCGAACTCGAAGCCGAGGACTCCCACCTGTACGGGATCGCGTTCGCGTTCCTGATCGCGCGGGCCTTCTCCTCCGGGTGTGCGGCACTGACCGGTGTCGAGGCGATCAGCAACGGCGTTCCGGCGTTCCAGAAGCCCAAGTCGCGCAACGCGGCGACGACGCTCCTGCTGCTGGGATCGATCGCCGTCGTGTTGCTGATGGGCATCATCATCCTGGCTCAGAAGATCGGGATCGTGTACGCGCACAGCCCGGCCGAGCAGCTGATCGGCGCCCCGGCCGGCTATCACCAGAAGACGCTGATCGCACAGATCGCGGAGACGGTCTTCGGCGGTTTCCCCATCGGGTTCTATTTCATCGCCATCGTGACGGCCCTGATCCTGGTGCTGGCCGCCAACACCGCCTTCAACGGGTTCCCCGTGCTCGGCTCGATCCTCGCGCAGGACCGCTACCTGCCCCGTCAGCTGCACACCCGCGGCGACCGCCTGGCGTTCAGCAACGGCATCCTGTTCCTGTCCGGGGCGGCGATCGCGTTCGTCGTCCTGTTCGGCGCCGAGGTGACCAAGCTGATCCAGCTGTACATCGTCGGTGTGTTCGTCTCGTTCGTGCTGAGCCAGACGGGCATGATCCGGCACTGGACCCGGCACCTGAAGTCCGAGAACGATCCCGCTCAGCGCCGTCGGATGCAGCGTTCCCGGGTGATCAACTCCATCGGCCTCGTCATGACCGCCGCCGTGCTGATCATCGTGCTCATCACGAAGTTCGCGGCAGGGGCCTGGATCGCGATCGTGGCGATGGTCGCGATCTTCGTCGTGATGAAGTTGATCCGCAAGCATTACGACAGCGTCGCGCGGGAACTCGAGGAACAGGAATGGGACGGGGTGCTGCCCAGCCGCACGCACTCGATCGTCCTGGTCTCGAAGCTGCACATGCCGACGATGCGCGCACTCGCCTACGCGCGGGCGACTCGGCCGGACACACTCGAGGCGATCACGGTCAACGTCGACGAACCCGACACCCGGGCGCTCGTGCGGCAGTGGGAGAAGAGCGACATCGCGGTGCCGCTCAAGGTGGTCGAGTCGCCGTACCGGGAGATCACCAAGCCGGTCCTCGACTACGTGCGCCGGGTCCGGAAGGACTCGCCGCGCGACGTGGTCACCGTGTTCATCCCCGAGTACGTGGTGGGGCACTGGTGGGAGCAGATCCTGCACAACCAGAGTGCGCTGCGGCTCAAGAGCCGGCTGCTGTTCCAGCCGGGTGTGATGGTCACCAGCGTTCCGTGGCAACTGAACTCGTCCGAGAAGGCGAAGACACTGAACATCGAATACACGGCCGGGGCCTCGCGCCGCGGCTACGAACCTGACGACAAGTGACGGACGAGAAGCGTTGAGTGAGAACTGGTCGGGCCGCGACCTCGAATTGCGGCTGGGAAATCCCGGGCACGGCGGGTTCGTCGTCGCCCGCCACGAGGGCCGTGTGGTCTTCGTCCGGCACGGACTGCCCGGTGAGCGGGTGGTCGCCCGGGTCACCGAGGACCGCGGCGGGTCCTACTGCCGGGCCGACGCGATCGAGATCCTCGACGCGTCCCCGGAACGGGTCGCCCCGCTGTGCCCGGTGTCCGGCCCGGGTGGCGCGGGCTGCTGCGACTTCTCGCACGCGAGCCTGCATCTGCAGCGGGACATGAAGTCGCAGGTCGTGTCGGAGCAACTGCTGCGGCTCGCGCGGGTGGAGCGGGACCTGGCCGTCGAGGAACTGCCCGGCACCGGGGACGGCACCGGCTGGCGCACCCGGGTGCGGCTGGCCGTCGACCCGGACGGCCGTCCCGGCTACCACCGGCACCGCAGTTCCGGGATCGTCACGGACCTCGCGTGCCCGCAGATCGAGGCCGCCGCCTACGACGGTGTGGGCGAACATGATTGGAAGCCCGGCAGCGAGGTGCAGATCGTTCTCGACGGCGCGGGGCAGCGGCACGTGGTCGAGATCGCGCCGCCGAAGGTGTCGCGGACCGGACGCACGAGTCCCGGGCGGCGGGGTGCCATGGCGCGGCGGGCCGCCGGCGGTGCGCCGCGCGCGGAGCGGGTGGTCGTGGGATCGGGTCGCCCGGTGGAACGGGTACGCGACCGCGAATGGGAACTCGCGGCCACCGGGTTCTGGCAGGCGCATCGCGGGGCCGCCGAGACGTATTCGGCGGTGGTCTCCGACTGGGCCGGGATGACCGCGGGTGACACGGCATGGGACCTGTACGGGGGAGTCGGGGTGTTCGCCGCGGCCCTCGCGGGCGGCGCCGGGTCGTCGGGGCACGTCGATTCCGTGGAGTCCGCGCGCCAGGCCGTGGCGGACGGGAAGGCCGCACTCGCCGACCTCCCGCAGGTGCGTTTCCACGCCGACCGGGTCGAGCGCGCGATCGCCGGGTTGACCTCCCCGCCACAGGTGGTGGTGCTCGATCCGCCTCGTTCGGGTGCGGGGCGCGAGGTGATCGAGGCGGTGGCCGCCGCCGGCACCGAACGGGTGGTGCACGTGGGGTGCGACCCGGCGTCGTTCGCCCGCGACATCGGCCTGTACCTCGGGCAGGGATATCATGTGGACGAGTTGCGCGCGTTCGACGCGTTCCCGCTCACCCACCACGTGGAGTGCATCGCGTTGCTGACGCGCTGACGAAGTTCTTTACCGAACGCAACAATACGTATAGTCGAGCCGGCAGGTAGTGGGTGTTCGGGACGGGGACAGGATGTCGGTACAGGCAGATACTGCGCAGGCGCTCGTCGATGCGGTGTTCGCGCTCGGGCGGTCGTTGCGGGCGGTCGTCTCCGCGAGCGGCGAGACCCCGATCGCGCCCGCACTGACGAGCGTGCTCTTCGTGCTCGCCGCGCGCGGGGAGTGCCGGCAGAACGAACTGGCCGCCGACCTGTGCGTGAGTCAGTCCTCGCTGAGCAGGCAGATTTCCGAACTGGTCGATGCGGGATATGTATCGCGCGCCGCCGATCCCCACGACAAGCGGGCCTCCCGGATCCGGGTGTCGCCGAGCGGGATGGACATCCTCGCCGAGACGACCGCGCGGCGGGCCGAACGGCTGCGCGGCATGCTCGAGGACTGGTCACAGGAACAGGCACTGGCGGCCGTGACGTCGCTGACCCAGCTCACCGAGACGTTCGCCGCCTCGGTGCAGCAGCGCGGCCCCCGGCCCTAGACCAGCCTCCACTGCACGCGGACGTCCACCCTCGTCGGTTTCTCGCCGCGTTCGACGGCGATCGCGGAATCGGCCGCCGCGAACGCCTTCGCGACCGGTCGCGGGGACACGTCACCGACGTCGACCTCCGCGATGTCGAGGACCTCGCCCAGTGCGCGTCCCGACAGCGATGCGTACTGCTCCGCCTTGCCGAGGGCATCGGCCCACGCCCGGTCCCGGGCGGTCGCCGTCAGCGCGGCCGGGTCGGAGAAGTCGAATTCGAGTCCGCCGAGGCGGATGTCGTCACCGCCCGCGCCGACGCAGGCGGCCACCACCTGCGCCGGCGATGATGCGGACGCCCCCGCCGCACGGACGGTGATCTGCAGCGTCGTCGCCGCGGTGTAGCCCGTCACCTCGCTGCCCCGGCCCTCGGCCCACGTGGTCTCGGAGTGCACGGACAGCCCGGTGGTCGCGAGGTCGGGGCCCGAGACGCCGTACCCACGCAGGGTGTCGGTGACGGCAGCGGTGGACCGGGCGACGGCTTCGAACGCGTCGGCCACCGCGGGACGCGTCGCCGTCACGGTGACGGAGGCGCGGACGAGATCCGGAACCGCCGAGACGATTCCGGAGCCGCGCACCGTCACCGCGCGCTCGGCGGGATCGGACGCCGGCACCGTCACGACTTACGGTTGTACAGGCGCATCGTCAGCGGTCCGAAGATCACGACGAACCCGGCGCACCACCCGAACACGACGGCGAGATCCGCCATCTCCACCGTCCCGGCCATGAGCCCGCGAATGGACGTCACCAGCTTGCTGATCGGGTTGACCCCGACGAATGCCTGGAGCCAGCCCGGCATGGTCGCGGGGTCGACGAAGATGTTGCTGGCGAACGTCAGTGGGAACAGGATGAACATCGACACCCCCATCACCGCCTGCTCGGTGCGCATGAGCATCGCGAACATCGTCCAGATCCACGACAGGCTGAACGAGAACAACAGCAGCAGTCCGATCGACGCGACCACACCGACGAGCCCGCCGTCGGGGCGGAACCCCAGGACCAGCCCGAGGATCAGGACGATGATCGAGGCGATCGTGTAGCGGACGACGTCGCCGAGCAGCGCGCCGACGAGAGGTGACGGGCGCCAGATCGGCAGCGACCGGAACCGGTCGAAGACGCCCTTCTCGATGTCCTTGTTGAGCGTCAGACCGGTGTACATGGTGATCATGACGACGGTCTGCACGAGGATGCCCGGCAGCAGGAACTGCACGTAGGCGCTGGTCGATCCGGCCAGCGCACCCCCGAACAGATACGTGAACATCAACGTGAACATGATCGGGAACATCGTCACGTCGAACAGTTGCTCGGGGACGTGCTTGATCTTGAGCAGGGCCCGCCAGCCGAACGACAGCGACGTGGACCACGCGGTGGGCCGCGCGGGTCTCGGGCCGGGCATCTTCAGGACGTCGGCGACAGCGGTTCTGGTGTCGGCGGTCCGGTCGGTGGTGGAGGTCATGCGTGCTCCTCGGTGGGTCGGCCGGTGAGGGAGAGGAAGACTTCGTCGAGGCTCGGCTGCCCCAATGCGAATGTGCTGACGGCGATTCCGGCGTCGTCGAGCGCGGGCAGCGCCCGCGACACCCGGGCCGGGTCGTCGATGCGGGCGGTGAGGGCGGCCGGATCGGCTTCCTCGGTGACCGGCACCTCGAGCACGTCCCGCAGCAGCGCGGCCGCCGCGGGGCGGGTGGCGATGTCGGTGACCCGCACGTGCAGCGCACCCGATCCGACGGAGGCCTTGAGTTCGCCGGTGGTGCCCTCGGCGATCACCTTGCCGTGGTCGATGACGGCCACGCGGTCGGCGAGCTGGTCGGCCTCGTCGAGGTACTGCGTGGTCAGCAGGACCGTCGTTCCGCCGGCCACCAGTGCGCGGACGATCTCCCACACCTGATTGCGGCTGCGGGGGTCGAGACCGGTGGTGGGTTCGTCGAGGAAGATCATCTCCGGGGTGACGATGATGCTGGCCGCGATGTCGAGTCGCCGCCGCATGCCACCGGAGTAGTTCTTCACCTGCCGGTTGCCCGCCTCCTCCAGCCCGAACGCGGACAGCAACTGTTCGGACCGGGTGCGGGCCGCCGCGCGGGAGTACCCGTACAGCCGGCCGAGCAGCAGCAGATTCTCGCTGCCCGTCAGATCCTCGTCGAGCGAGGCGAACTGCCCGGTGAGGGAGACCTTGCTGCGCACGGCGTCCGGCTCGGTCGCGACGTCGTGCCCCAGCACGGTGGCGGTTCCACCGTCGAGGGGCAGCAGCGTGGCCAGCATGCGGATCGCGGTGGTCTTGCCCGCGCCGTTCGGGCCGAGGACGCCGTACACGCCGCCGAGGGGAACGGCCAGATCCAGGCCGTCGACCGCGTGGGTGGATCCGAATGTCTTGACGAGTCCCGTCGTCTCGATGGCCAGCTTGGTCGCTGTGAGCATTGCACCCTGCTTTCGATTCGAGCGTCGGCGGTTCCGAGCCCCAAGCCTGTCCGATTTCTCCGATTCGGGCAACGGGTTTTCCCGCGGGCCGGTCAGAGTCCGCCGCCCTGGCGCAGCAGCGCCCGCAGCATCACGTCGAGTTGTTCGTACGCGCCCGTCGCGAGACGTTCGAGCAGTGCCAGCTTCAATTTCGGTTCCTCCGAGGCCATTTCGGCGTAGCGCTCGGTGGTCAGTACCGCGACCGTCACCTCGGTGTCGGCGCGGACGTCGTTGAGGAAGCGGGAGTCGATCATCATCGTCATCTCCCCGAAGCTCATCCCGGCCGACAGCGTCACGATCCGGTGCACCGCACCCGCATGGTCGGTGACCGTGGAACTGACGCTGCCGGACAGGATGAGGAACAGTCCGGCAGCCCGGTCGCCGCGGTGGATGACGAGTTCGCCGCGGGTGTACGTGCGGGTGACGAGGTCGCGGGTGAACCGTTCGAGTTGCTTCGCGCTGAGCGTGGACAGCACGGGATGCTCGGCGATCGTGACCGACGACGGCTGACGGGCCGTGCTGCAGTGCCGGTCGAGGAGGATGTCCTCACACCACTGCACGGCGGCGTCCAGGTCGGCGAACACCAGTCCCGCCCGCCCCGACAGGTCGGAGCGCGTGTTCCCGAGCCGACCTGCCGGGTCGACGAACGCCAGCGCGCACCCGCACCGTGCGAGGTCGGCCCGCAGGGTCTCGAACATCCGGCGGGCGACCCCGCTGACGTCGTCGACGCGCCGGACGTCGATCACCACCGCTTCCAGGTCTTCCTCGACGCCGCCGATCTCGCGGACTGCGCTCTCCGCGCCGGCGAACAGCAGATCCCCGTGCAGTTCGTAGATCCGGCTGCGCTTGCCGACGTCGTCGAGAGTGGCGCGCTCGGCGGGCGAACGCCGCATCCGCGACGGGGCGTCCGACACCGAGTACCGGGCGCGGACCGCGGAACGGGCGGCGCGGGTGACGTGCAGGAAGTGCAGTTCCAACTCGTTCGACAGGGCGCGGCACGCCTCGACTCCGCGGACGCTGTTGCCGTGGGAGTCGAGGCGCGGAGAGTAGATCGCGATCCCGATCTGACCGGGCAGGACGGCGAGCACGCCGCCGCCGACCCCGCTCTTGGCGGGCAGCCCCACCTCGTAGACCCATTTGCCCGCGGCGTCGTACATGCCGCACGTCGACATCACACTCAGGACCCGCTCGACCAGCGCCGGCTCGAGGACGGTCTCCCCGGTGACGGGATTGACGCCGTTGTTCGCCATCGTCGCCGCCATCAGGCTCAGGTCGCGGCACGTCACGTCGAGGGAGCACTGGCGGAAGTAGAGGTCGACCGCCTCGTCGGGATCGCCGGTGATGATGTCGAACGAGCGCAGCATGTGGCCGATGGCCCGGTTGCGGTGCCCGCTCCGGAACTCGGACTCGTACACCGACCGGTTGAACGTCAGGTCGCGTCCCGCGTACTTCGAATACGTCGACCGGATCCGCTCGAACCGGGTGTCCACGTCCGGCCCGGCGATCAGCGACGCCGCGGTGATCGCCCCGGCGTTGATCATCGGATTGCGGGGCCGTTCGGTCCGTGGGTCGAGGCTGATCTCGTTGAACGGTTCCCCGGACGGTTCGACGTCGATCTTCTCGGCCACGGCGTCGGACCCGCGATCGGCGAGCGCCAGGGCGTACGTGAACGGCTTCGAGATGGACTGGATCGTGAACGGCAGGCGGGTGTCGCCGACCTCGTACACGTAGCCGTCCACGGTCGCGACGCAGATGCCGAACGAGTCGGGGGCGACCGCCGCGAGCTCGGGAATGTAGTCGGCGAGCTGTCCGCCGCGATTCTCTCGGGTCTCGGTGAAGACGTTTCCGATCAGCGCGTCCACGACGGTGCTCATGAGAAGACC
Source organism: Rhodococcus sp. (in: high G+C Gram-positive bacteria) (assembly GCA_039206675.1). Lineage (GTDB taxonomy): Bacteria > Actinomycetota > Actinomycetes > Mycobacteriales > Mycobacteriaceae > Rhodococcus_F. Next base: position 18,198 of record JBCEBZ010000298.1, read on the forward strand.
CTAGAGGCTGTCACCGACAAAGTCGGGTGTTCCACCGGGCCCGCCCGGCGACGCAATTGTGTGAAGCCGGTCACGGCTGTGGCCGCAATGCCCGAGGACGAAGCCGCACCACGGGGCCGCCGCGACCGGTACCGTGTGTCCCGCCCTTCCGCGGCTCCGTAGACTGGTTCCACTGTGACGTGACACGAAGCCACGTGGCAGAGGCACGCAAGGCGGCGTGCATCACGGAGGGAGCGATCTCGTTGGGTGTTCTTGCCCGTATCCAGACGCCTGACGATCTTCGTCAGCTGAATCCGGCGGAGATGAAGCAGCTCGCCGCGGAGATTCGTGAGTTCCTCGTGCAGAAGGTCGCGGCGACCGGCGGGCACCTCGGCCCCAACCTGGGCGTCGTCGAGCTGACCCTCGCGCTGCACCGCATCTTCGAGTCGCCGGCCGACCCGATCGTCTTCGACACGGGTCACCAGGCGTACGTCCACAAGATCCTCACCGGCCGCAAGGACGATTTCGACTCGCTCCGCAAGCAGGGTGGCCTGTCGGGGTACCCGTGCCGGGCGGAGAGCGATCACGACTGGGTCGAGTCGTCGCACGCGTCGGCGGCGCTGTCGTACGCCGACGGCCTCGCGAAGGCCTTCGAACTGACCGGCCAGGCCCGGCACGTCGTCGCCGTCGTCGGTGACGGCGCCCTGACCGGCGGCATGTGCTGGGAGGCGCTGAACAATATCGCCGCAGGCAAGGACCGTTCGGTGGTCATCGTCGTCAACGACAACGGCCGCTCGTACGCACCGACCATCGGTGGTCTCGCCGACCACCTCGCCGCCCTCCGGCTCCAGCCGGGCTACGAGCGCATCCTCGACAGCGGCCGGCGGATGGTGAAGAAACTTCCGTGGGTGGGGCGCACCGCCTATTCGGTCCTGCACGGGATGAAGGCGGGCCTCAAGGACGCCGTCGCCCCGCAGGTGATGTTCACGGACCTGGGCATCAAGTACCTCGGACCGGTCGACGGCCACGACGAGGCCGCGCTCGAATCCGCGCTGCGCCGCGCGAAGGCGTTCGGCGGACCGGTCATCGTGCACGCCGTCACCCGCAAGGGCATGGGCTACGCGCCCGCCGAGAACCACGTGGCAGATCAGATGCACTCGACCGGCGTGATCGACCCGGTCACCGGTAAGTCGGCCGGATCGGCGTCCGCCGACTGGACGTCGGTGTTCTCCGCCGCGCTGATCGACCAGGCGAGCCACCGGCAGGACATCGTGGCGATCACCGCCGCCATGGCGGGCCCGACCGGCCTCGCCGCATTCGGTGAGAAATACCCCGACCGCATGTTCGACGTCGGGATCGCCGAGCAGCACGCCGTCACGTCGGCGGCAGGCCTGGCGCTCGGCGGGCTGCACCCGGTGGTCGCGGTCTACTCGACGTTCCTCAACCGCGCCTTCGACCAGTTGCTGATGGACGTGGCACTGCTGAAGCTGCCCGTCACCCTCGTCCTCGACCGCGCGGGAATCACCGGCAGCGACGGCGCCAGCCACAACGGCATGTGGGACATGTCGCTGCTGGGCATCGTCCCCGGGATGCGGGTCGCGGCTCCCCGGGACACGGCCACCCTGCGGGAGGAACTGGACGAGGCGCTGGCCGTCGACGACGGGCCGACCGCGCTCCGCTTCCCGAAGGGCACGGTCGGTGAGGACGTGCCCGCCGTGAGCAGGCTGGACGGCGTCGTCGACATCCTGCACGCCCCGTCCGGGCGCAACGACGTGCTCATCGTGTCGGTCGGCGCGTTCGCCGGCCTCGCGCTCGCCGCCGCGGAACGTCTGGAACAGCAAGGCATCTCGGCCACCGTCGTCGACCCGCGGTGGGTGCTGCCGGTCCCGGAGTCGTTGCTGAAGCTCGCCGAGGACTACACGATGGTGGTCACCGTCGAGGACAGCGGCCTGCACGGCGGTGTCGGTTCGACCGTGTCCGCCGCACTGCGGTCGGCCGGGGTCGACGTGCCCTGTCGCGATCTCGGTGTTCCGCAACGGTTCCTCGACCATGCGTCCCGCGCGCAGATCCACGCCGAGCTGGGACTCACCGCACAGGACGTCGCCCGGCAGATCACCGGCTGGTTCGCCGGACTCGGCAATCTGCGCCCCGCGCAGCAGAACGGTGTCGTCGCCGGTCTCGACGCGCAGCGCGCGGAGAAGCAGTAGGACCGACAAGCCCCACACGAGAGATCCGGCCGAATCACAGTGTGATTCGGCCGGATCTGTAGGTGCCCGGGTCAGGTGTGCATCTCTTCGAGTTCCATGCCCTTCGTCTCCCGGACCTTCGCCCGGACGAAGAAGTAGGACAGCAACGCGAAGAACGCGAACAGTCCGTACAGGAACCACAACCCCACCGAACGGGTGAGCGGCGGGAACGACAGCGTGACCGTGAAGTTCGCGATCCAGTTCGCCGCCGTGCTGATGCCGAGGGCGTAGGCGCGCATGTTGTTGGGGAACATCTCGCCGAGCATCACCCACATGACCGGCCCCCAGGTCGCGGCGAAGAAGATGACGAACAGGTTGGCGCCGACCAGTGCGACCGCCCCCCACGGGCTGGGGAGGACGACGTCGTCGCCGCTGCCCGTCGCCTGGGAGAACGCGATCGCGGCCATCAGCAGGCTCAGGAACATGCCGAGCGAGCCCACCTCGAGCAGGACCTTGCGGCCGATCCGGTCGACGAACAGGATGGCGACGAACGTCATGCCCACGTTGATGATCGCAGTGATCACCGACGTGGTGAACGACTCGTTCTCGCTGAAACCCACCGACTTCCACAGCGTCGTGGAGTAGTAGAAGATCGCGTTGATACCCACGAACTGCTGGAAGATGGCCATGAAGATGCCGACCCAGACGATGGGCTGCAGCCCGAACCTCGGGCCGCGAATGTCGTCGAACGACGCCGTCGACTCGTGGCGGAGGGTGAGCCGGATCTCGGACACGCGCTCCTGCGGGTTCACCTCGCCGGTGATGTTCGCGAGGATGTCGGCCGCTTCCTGATCGAGGTGCTTGCCCACGAGGTACCGCGGCGATTCGGGGATCATCAGGGCGAGAACGCCGTACACGACCGCGGGGATCACGCCGACGATGAACATCCAGCGCCAGGCCTCGAGGTTGAGCCACAACTCGTTGGAGGCGCCGCCCGCGGCGTTCTGCAGCACCGCGTCCGACAGCAGCGCGGCGAAGATGCCGAGCGTGATGGCCAGTTGCTGCAGCGACGCCAGCGCGCCGCGGTAGCGGGCCGGCGCGATCTCCGAGATGTACGTGGGCGCAATGACCGACGCGATGCCGATGCCCAGACCGCCGAGGACGCGCCACAGCATCAGGTCGGGGACGCTGAACGCGAGTCCGGACCCGAGCGAAGACACGACGAACAGCACCGAGCCGAGCAGCATCACTTTCTTGCGGCCCCAGCGGTCCGCGAGGCGACCCGCAAACCACGCGCCCACAGCACATCCGAGCAATGCGATCGCCACGGCGAAGCCCGTGAAGAACGACCCCAGCTCGAAGTGGTCCTGGATCGAGTCGACGGCGCCGTTGATGACGGAGCTGTCGAAACCGAAGAGAAACCCACCCACCGCGGCGGCGACGGTGACGCCGATGACCTTCGCGGTGTGTCTTTCGGACATCTGCGTCATCGCATACCTGCTTTCGACGAGCGTTCCTGATGCGGGCACAACCGAACTAGGTGTACCGGAATACGCTACGCCCGACACCGCCTCTCAGGCGGGAGTTCAGGCACCCGCTTTCTTCGCGGCCTCGCTGAGCTGAGGCGTGAGCTTGTCCAGGACCCACGGCGTCGCGAGGACGCTGGTCTGGCTGAGCCCCGAGATGATCTTCGTGTCCGACAGCGCGACCGCGGTACCGCGGCCGATGGCACCGAGATTCGCGTAGGCCGGGTTCGCGGCGACCGTGGTGTTCTCCGGGACGAACGCGACCACGACGTCGGCGTCCACGTCGGAGATGTTCTCCACGGAGATGTCGGCGAAGAATTTGTCGGGGTCGTTCGACGCGGCCAGCTTCTGCACGCCGGGGGAGACGGTGAAGCCGAGCTCGGTCAGCACCTGGACGCGGGGGTCGGAGGGCATGTAGACGTTGACGGTCGCGGCGTCGGTGTCGAAGTTGATCACCGAGATCGTCTTGCCTGCGAACTCGGGATGCGCGGCAGCGGTCTGGGCGAGGGTGTCGTCGAGACCGGCCACCAGTTGCTCGGCCTCGGCGCTCTTGCCCAGTGCCTGCCCGACCAGTGTGGTCTGGTCCTGCCACGTGGTCTGCCACGCCTTGTCCGGGTACGCCACGGTGGGGGCGATTCCCGACAGCTTCTCGTATGTCGCCTCGTCGAATCCCTCGTACGGGGCGAGGACCACATCGGGCGCCAGCGCGGCGACGCCCTCGATCGGCGTGGACGTTGCGGCGTCGAGCAGGGTGGTCGCGGACGGGTCGAATCGGTCCTGCAGCCAGGGCATCACGCCGTTCGCCTCGGCGCCGTACGTGTATTTCGGCATGCCGACCGGTGTCTCGCCGAGGGCGTAGACGACGTCCTGGGCGTTCCATCCGAGGGTGACGATGCGTTCGGGCGCCGCGTCGAGGGTGGTGGATCCGAACGTGTTCGCGATGGTGACGGGGAATCCCTCACCCGACGCCTCCGTGCTGCCCCCGCCGTCGCCGGACGAGCACGCGGCGAGGAAGAGGGACGAACTGGCCACGGCGAGTGCGACGGCGAGCTGACGTCTGGCGGTGGGTGCGAACACGGCTACGACTCCTTCGGGACGAAAAACAGAAGGTAAGCCTAACCTAGAGTTGCGCACTCGTTCGGCGGACCGCGCCACTTCGAATCACCGTGATTGGAATTCCCGGGCCCGCCTCCGACTGGCGCATTACCGGAACGCCGGGGTGTTCGCGCTGGTGAGACGATTCGCCGCCGGCGCGGACCCGGCCGATTGGCCGAGGCGTCCGGGGGGTGTGTCTGCCGTGACTCCGGGGCCCGCGGACTGCCGTTAGCGTGTGTCTTCGTCCAGCTCACACGCACTATCGACGAAGGAAACATGGTGGTGAATCCGACTCCCCTCCAGACGGCGTCACGTAGTTCCCGCGCGGACCATGCGCGCAGATTCGCCGACCTGCTGCGTCAGCAGATCCACGCGGAGTCCTTCGCCGAGCGCGGATTGCCGTCGGAATCGGAGCTGGCCGCGGAGTTCGGCGTGTCGCGCAACGCGGTGCGCGACGGACTGGCGCTGCTGAAACAGGAGGGGCTCATCGACCGCGCGCCGCGCGTGGGAACCCACGTGGCGCAGCGCAAGTACGACCACGGCCTCGACGCCCTGCTGGGGCTGAAGGAGACGCTGAAGGGGCACGGCGAGGTCCGCAACGACGTCCGCGCGGCTGTGGAGATCAGCCCGCCGCCCGCCGTCGCCCGCCGCCTGCAACTGGAGCCGGGCGAACCCGCCGTGTACATCGAGCGGGTGCGCTACCTCGGCGACCTCCCGCTCAGCCTGGACCTCACCTACCTCGTCCCCGACATCGGCGCCGAGATCCTCGGCCGCGACCTCGAAACCAACGACGTGTTCGCACTGATCGAGGAGGTCTGCGGTCAGCCACTGGGGTCCGCCGATCTGGCGATCGAATCCGTCAACGCCGACGCGCACTCCGCCGCGAACCTCCAGACCCCCGAGGGTGCGGCGCTCCTGCTGCTCGAGCGCCTCACCCGGCTCGTCGACGGACGCCCGGTCGACCTCGAATACATCCGCATGCGCGGTGACCGAATCACCATGCGCAGCAACCTCGTCCGCAGACCCGACATCACGAACTGGGAGCTCACCTCATGACCTTGGTCAACCAACGCGCCGACGTACCCGTCACCATCGACGAGTCGCTGTGCATCGAGGGCTGCACCCTGTGCGTCGAGATCTGCCCGCTCGATTCCCTCGCCATCAACCCGGAGAACGGCAAGGCGTTCATGCACGTCGACGAATGCTGGTACTGCGGCCCCTGCGCGGCGCGCTGCCCCACCGGCGCGGTCACCGTGAACATGCCGTATCTCCTCCGCTGAGCGAAAGACCACACAGATGAAGCGACGTTTCCCCACCTTCGCGATCGCCGCCGCGGCACTGACACTCGTGGCGACGAGTTGCTCCCTCGAACCGTCGGACGGCAACGGTGACGCGGTCACGGTGGTGATCGGGTACCAGTCCAAGACGATCAACACCGTCACCGCCGGAACCCTGCTGCGCGCGCAGGGCTACCTCGAACAGCGTCTGCAGGATGTCACGGAACGGACGGGAACGAAGTACTCCGTCGAGTGGCAGGACTACGACACCGGGGCGCCGATCACCGCCCAGATGGTGGCGGAGAAGATCGACATCGGATCGATGGGCGACTACCCGATGCTGATCAACGGCTCCCGCACTCAGGCGAACCCGCGCTCGAAGACGGAAATCGTCTCGGTGACCGGCTACAACCCCGAGGGCGCGCTCAACATGGTGGTGGTGCCGCCGAACTCGCCGGCGACCACGCTCGGCGACCTGGCGGGCCAGAAGGTGTCCGCGAGCGTCGGCTCCGCAGGCCACGGCACACTCGTCCAGGCACTCGACCGCGCCGGGATCGACCCGGCCACCGGTGTCGAGGTGCTGAACCAGCAGCCGCAGGTCGGATCCTCGGCGCTGGAATCCGGTCAGGTGGCGGCGTTGTCGCAGTTCGTGGCATGGCCGGGACTGCTCGTCTTCCAGGACAAGGCCAAGCTGCTGTACGACGGCGCCGAACTGCACACGCCGACCCTGCACGGAGTGGTGGTCCGGGACGCCTACGCGGACGAACATCCGGAGGTGCTCGACGCGTTCCTGCGGGCGCAACTCGACGCCACGGACTTCATCCGAACGGAACCGCTCGAGGCGTCGCGGATCGTCGCCGACGCGAGCGGGCTGCCCCAGGAGGTCGTGTACCTGTACAACGGCCCAGGCGGCACGTCCTTCGACACCACGCTCAAGCCCGGCCTGATCGGTGCGCTGAAGAACGATGTGCCGTACCTGAAGTCGATCGGTGACTTCGCCGACCTCGACGTCGACGGTTTCGTCAACGACGCGCCACTGCGGTCCGCGTTCGAGGCCGACGGGCAGGACTACGACGCCGCGCTCGCGTCCACCGCGAACCCCGCCCCCGTCACCGGCACCGACCCCGTGTGCGCCGCGCCCGCGAGCGACCCGGCGCTGGCCGGGGAGGTGTGGTTCGACGGCACCACCGAGACCCAGCCGGCCGCGAACCCGACGTGCCTGCTCCGGGCGGTGAAGCAGGCTCGCGCCGAGGGCCGCACCGTGCGCGCCGGTTACGTTCCGGACGCCGAACTGGGCACCCGATGGTTCGCGGACAAGGCGGTGTGGGTGCGCGACGGCGACACCTTCCTGCCGTTCACCACCGGCGCCGCGGCCGACCGCTACCTGCGCGCGCACCCGACGGGCGCCGCGATCACGTACGACCGCGCGATCGAGGAGGTCCGGCCGTGACCACCCTGGACCAACCGGGCGTCGTGTCCGACGCCGAAGCTGTTGTGGAAGAGCATGATCCATCGGACCGCCGAGGCTCGTCGGCGTGGCGGTCCCGGCTCGTGCGGATCGCCTCGGTGCTCGGCGCGATCCTCGCGTGGCAGCTGCTCACCGCCCACGACGTTCGGCTGTGGCTGCGGTTCGACACGCTCCCCACCGTCACCGACGTGGTGTCCGCGTTCGGCACCCAGCTGCAGACCGACCTGTTCTACCTCGACCTCGGGCAGTCGCTGATCCGCATCCTCACCGGATTCGGACTCGCCACGGTGATCGGGGTCGCCACCGGAATCGCCCTCGGCAGATCGGAACTGTTCGCCGACGTTCTCGGACCGCTGACCGAACTCGCCCGGCCCATCCCGGCCATCGCGGTGGTACCCGTCGCGATCCTGCTGTTTCCCAGCGACGAGGCGGGCATCGTGTTCATCACGTTCGTCGCCGCGTTCTTCCCGATCATGGTGAGCACCCGGCACGCCGTCCGGGCACTCCCCACGCTGTGGGAGGACTCGGTGCGCACGCTCGGCGGCGGACGCTGGGACGTGCTCGCCCGGGTCGTGCTGCCCGGGATCCTGCCCGGCGTGTTCGGTGGACTGTCCGTCGGGATCGGGGTCGCCTGGATCTGCGTGATCTCCGCCGAGATGATCTCCGGCAGGCTCGGTGTCGGGTACCGCACCTGGCAGGCGTACACGATCGTCGACTATCCCGGCGTCTTCGTCGGCATGATCACCATCGGCATCCTCGGATTCCTCACGTCCGGGGCGGTCGAACTGCTCGGCAGGCGCGTCACCCGCTGGCTGCCCCGAGGGGAGCGCGGATGACCACCACAGCCGGAACGTCCGTGGCCGAGGGCATGTCGCTGGTCCTCGACGACGTCACCCTGTCCTACACCGGGAAACCCGTCATCCGTTCGCTGTCGCTGACCGTGGTGCCCGGCGAGATCCTGGTGCTCACCGGACCCTCGGGGTGCGGCAAGTCCACCGTGCTCCGGGCGCTGGCGGGTCTGCTGCCGCCCGATTCGGGCCGGGTCGTCGCCGACGGTGCGGCGGTGGAGTCGACCTCCCGGGACCGGGCGGTCGTCTTCCAGGACAACGCGCTTCTGCCGTGGCGCACGGTTCGCTCGAACATCGAACTGGCCCTCGCGCTGCGTGGCGAACCCCGTAAGGGCCGCCGCGAGACCGCCGATCGCTGGATCGCCGAGGTAGGTCTGACCGGGTTCGGCGACTACCTGCCGAAGAACCTGTCCGGCGGCATGCGCCAGCGGGTCCAGTTGGCGCGCGGCCTCGCCGGGGCGCCGCGGGCGGTAATGATGGACGAACCGTTCGGCGCCCTCGACACCCAGACCCGCGGTGTCATGCAGCGACTGCTCGTCGACACGTGGAGTACCCACCCGACGACCGTGGTGTTCGTGACCCACGACGTCGACGAGGCGGTGCTGCTCGGCGACCGGGTGGCGGTGCTGGGCCGGGCGGGTGAGCCGCTGCGGGCGCTCGTCGACATCCCGCACCCCCGCGACCGCGACCGCCTCGACCATCCCGGCACCCGTGCCGCCCGCGCCGATGTTCTCGGCGCCCTGAACCACACTCCGGAGACCTGATGGACATCCCCGACCTCGCCGACACCGTCCGCCTCGATTGCGACGTCCTCGTCATCGGCGGCGGCACGGCAGGCACGATGGCGGCGCTGACCGCCGCCGAGAACGGCGCGAACGTGCTCCTGCTCGAGAAGGCGCACGTGCGCCATTCCGGCGCGCTCGCCATGGGAATGGACGGCGTCAACAACGCCGTCATCCCCGGCAAGGCCGAACCCGAGGACTACGTCGCCGAGATCACGCGCGCCAACGACGGAATCGTCAACCAGCGCACCGTGTATCAGACGGCCACCCGCGGTTTCGCGATGGTGCAGCGCCTCGAGAAGTACGGCGTCAAGTTCGAGAAGGACGAGTACGGCGAATACGCGGTCCGCCGCGTGCACCGCTCCGGCTCGTACGTGCTGCCGATGCCCGAGGGCAAGGACGTGAAGAAGGCCCTCTACCGGGTGCTGCGGCAGCGGAAGATGCGCGAGAAGATCCGCATCGAGAACCGGCTGATGCCCGTTCGCGTCCTGACGGAAAACGGCCGGGCCGTCGGCGCCGCGGCGCTGAACACCCGCACGGGCGAGTTCGTCGCGGTCGGCGCGAAAGCGGTCATCCTCGCGACGGGTCCGTGCGGCCGGCTGGGGCTGCCGGCGTCGGGGTACCTCTACGGCACGTACGAGAACCCCACCAACGCCGGCGACGGCTACTCGATGGCGTACCACGCCGGCGCCGAACTGAGCGGCATCGAGTGCTTCCAGATCAACCCCCTGATCAAGGACTACAACGGCCCGGCCTGCGCGTACGTCGCGAACCCGTTCGGCGGGTACCAGGTCAACGCCGAGGGGGAGCGGTTCGTCGACTCCGACTACTGGTCCGGGCAGATGATGAGCGAGGTCAAGAGCGAGATCGAATCCGCCCGCGGCCCCATCTATCTCAAGGTCAGCCACCTCCCCGAAGAAACCCTGGGCACGCTCGAGTCGATCCTGCACACCACCGAACGCCCCACCCGCGGCACGTTCCACGCGAACCGCGGTCACGACTACCGCAGCCACGACATCGAGATGCACATCTCCGAGATCGGGCTGTGCAGCGGACATTCCGCGTCCGGGGTGTGGGTCGACGAGCACGGCGCCACCACCGTTCCGGGGTTGTACGCCGCCGGTGACCTGGCCTGCGTCCCGCACAACTACATGATCGGCGCGTTCGTCTACGGCGACCTCGCCGGATCCCACGCCACCGGCACCCTGCCGGACGTCGAGGCGCCGGCCGCGCTGCCCGCGGAGCAACTGGCCGCCGCCCACGAGCTGATCTACCGCCCGTTGCGCAACCCGGACGGCCCGCCGCAGCCCCAGGTCGAGTACAAGCTGCGCCGCTTCGTCAACGACTATGTGGCGCCTCCGAAGACGGCGACGAAGTTGTCGATCGCCGTCGAGACGTTCGAGCGGATGGCGGGGGAGATCGCCGGGATGGGCGCGACCACCCCGCACGAGCTGATGCGCTGCGCGGAGGTGACGTTCATTCGGGACTGCGCCGAAATGGCGTCCCGCAGCTCGCTCACCAGGACCGAGAGTCGCTGGGGGCTGTACCACGAACGTGCGGACCTCCCGGACCAGCGGGACGACGAATGGGGATACCACCTGAATCTGCGGCGCGGCGAGAACGGCGACATGGAGTTCCTCAAGCGCCCCGTCGAACCGTATTTCGTTCCGGTGCCCGGACTCGATTCCCTTCCGCCGGTGGATCGGACGGTCGTCCCCGTGGCGCAGCCGCCGCTGGTCGGGGGCCGGGCGCCGGTGGAGGAACGCTCCCGCATCGCGGCGCCGGCCCGCCAGGAGCCGTCCTCGCCGGCCATCGTCGCGGTCCTGGGACTCGACGCCCCGAGCGTCGCCGAACTCGCACCGTATCTGCAGGACGCCGATCCGCAGGTCCGGGTCACGGCACTGTCGGTGCTGACGGAGGGAACCCCCGACGGATTCGGTGCCGCGGTGATCACGGCACTCGGCGACGGTGCGGTGACGGTGCGCCGCGCCGCCGCCGACGGACTGCGCGAACTCGTCGAGGTGCTGCCCTCCGCCGACGGCCTGGCCGAGCACCTGGGGTCCGGTGACGCGGTGGTCCGGGCGGCCGTGGTCGACGTCCTGCGCGCGTTGCACGCCGGTTCGGCGGAACAGTTCCTGACTGCGCTGTCCGATGCCGATCACCACGTCCGGATCGAAGCGGTGCGGGCACTGGTGTCGCTGGACCGGTGGGAGTCGGTGGCCGAGGGTGCGCGCGACGAGAACCGCGAGGTGCGGATCACCGTCGCGCACGGCCTCGCGACCGTCGGGCTCGGCGGTGTGGAGACGGTGCGCACGCTGGCCGGTGACCGGGATCCGCTGGTGCGCGCCGCCGCGCTCACGGCGTTCGCGAGCCTGGGCTGCCGGGGTGATGACGTGGCGCTCGCGACGGCGGCGCTGCGGGAGTCGGCCTGGCAGATCCGGCAGGGCGCCGCGCGGGCTCTCGCCGGTGCGGCCCCCGACGTCGCGGTGCCCGTCCTGGCGGCCGCCCTGACCGATGCGCACCTCGACGTGCGCAAGGCCGCCGTCCTCGCACTCGGCCGGTGGACCGGCGACCGCGGCGCCGTCGACGCCCTCACCGCCGCACTCGGGGACACGGACGCCGACGTGCGGGCCTACGCCCGCCAGGCCCTCGCCGCCGCCGACCACGTCCCCGTGGCCTGAGCACGTGAGTGGCAAAGAGTGCCGGGGCACACTTTGCCACTCACGTGGGGGTCAGACGCTCGCGACGCCAGGGGCCAGGAACCGCTTGCCGTTGACGGCCTCGGACGTGCCCGTGCGGTCCAGGTACGGCGTGATGCCGCCGTTCCAGAAGCCGAACCCGCCGCCGAGGATCAGGCACAGGTCGATGTCCTCGGCCGCGGCCACGACGCCCTCGTCGAGCATGATCTGGATCTCCTCGGCGAACGCGCGCCGCGTGCGCTCCAGAACCTCCTCGGACGTGGATGCCGTGTCGCCCTGCTTCCACAGCGCCGCGACCTCGGGGTCGACGACCTGCTTGCCGTCGGCGCCGTAGCTCCACACCGCCGGCTTCTTCGCCTCGACCAGCGCCTCGAGCCCGGGGGAGTTGTGGAACCGCTCCGGGTACGCCGCGGCGAGGGTCTCGCCGGTGTGCAACGCGACCGCGGGACCGACGAGCGCCAGCAGGGTGAACGGGGTCATCGGCATGCCGAGTTCGGCGATGGCGTTGTCGGCCACCTCGAACGGGGTGCCCTCGTCGACCGCGTTCATGACCTCACCGAGGGTGCGGATCAGGAGCCGGTTGAAGACGAACCCCGGCAGATCGGCGGAACCGACGGCCGACTTCTTCAGCGCCCTGGCGGTGGCGAACGCCGTTGCCAGGGTGGCGTCGTCCGTCTTCTGGCCCTTGATGACCTCGAGCAGCGGCAGCACGGCGACCGGGTTGAAGAAGTGGAATCCCACCACCCGCTCGGGGTGCACCAGGTCCGCGGCCATCTCGGTGATCGACAGCGACGACGTGTTGGTGGCGAGGATGGTCTCGGGGGCGATGTGCTCCTCGAGTTCCGCGAAGATCTTCTTCTTCAGTTCGAGGTTCTCGAACACCGCCTCGATCACGAAGTCGGTGTTCGCGAACGCGGCCTTGTCGAGCGAGCCGGACACGAGAGCCTTCAGGCGGTTGGCGGCGTCGGGGGACAGCCGGCCCTTGCCCTGCAGCTTGTCGATCTCGCCGTGAACGTAGCCCACGCCCTTGTCGATGCGCTCCTGGTCGATGTCGGTGAGGACGACCGGCACCTTCAGCTGGCGGACGAACAGCATTGCGAGTTGGCTGGCCATCAGACCGGCACCGACGATGCCGACCCCGGTGACCTTGCGTGCGAGGGACTTGTCGGGTGCGCCGGCGGGCCGCTTGGCCCGCTTGTTCACCAGGTCGAACGCGTACAGGCCTGCGCGGAGCTCGTCGGCGAGCAGCAGGTCGGCGAGCGCCTCGTCCTCGGCGGCGAAGCCCTTGTCGAGCGATGCGGGGTCGGTGAGATCGGTGGTCCGGGCCAGCTCGAGGAGCTCGACGGCCTTGACCGGTCCGGGTGCGTTGTTCTTGGTCTTGCCCTCGACGATCGCCTTCGCGCGGGCGATCGCGTCGTCCCAGCCCGTGCCCCGGTCGATCTCGGGACGCGCGGGGGTGATCTCGCCGGCCAGAACCTGTGCGGCCCAGGCGAACGACTGCTCGAGGAAGTCGGCGGAACCGAACACCGCGTCGACGACGCCGAGTTCGAGGGCCTTCTTCGGGGTGAGCGTCCGGTTCTGGTTCAGCGCGTTCTCGAGGACGACGGTGACGGCGTTCGAGGGACCGATGAGGTTGGGCAGCAACTGCGTTCCGCCCCAGCCCGGGACCAGTCCCAGGAACGTCTCGGGCAGACCCAGCGCGCCCGCGCTCTCGGAGGCGGTGCGGTAGTGGCTGTGCAGCGCGACCTCGAGCCCGCCGCCGAGCGCGACGCCGTTGACGAACGCGAACGTCGGCACGGACGACTCGCGCAGCCGGCGGAACACCTTGTGCCCGAGGCGGCCGAGTTCGAGTGCCTGATCACGGTTCGTGATGCTCGGAACGCCCTTGAGGTCCGCCCCGGCGGCGAAGATGAAGGGTTTGCCGGTGATCGCGATCGCGACCGGGTGGGCGGCGAACGCCTCGTCCAGCGCGGCGTCGAGGGCCGCCAGGCCGCCCGGGCCGAACGACGACGGCTTGGTGTGGTCGAAACCGTTGTCGAGGGTGATCAGCGCGACCGGGCCCTCGATGCCCGGTACCGCGACGATCCTGGTGTACGCGTTGGTCACGACCTCGTCGGCGAATGCCGTTGCAATGTCGGTCATCTACTTGGCTCCATCGAAGTTCGGGTTCTCCCAGATCACGGTTCCGCCCATGCCCAGACCGATGCACATCGTGGTCAGGCCGTAACGGACGTCGGGGCGCTGGGCGAACTGGCGGGACAGCTGGGTCATCAGGCGGACACCGGACGACGCGAGGGGGTGGCCGCACGCGATGGCGCCGCCCCACTGGTTGACGCGCGGGTCGTCGTCGGCGATGCCGTAGTGCTCGAGGAACGCGAGGACCTGGACGGCGAACGCCTCGTTGATCTCGAACAGGCCGATGTCCTCGATCGTCAGACCGGTACGGGCCAGCAGTTTCTCGGTGGCGGGCACCGGGCCGATGCCCATGACGGCGGGGTCGACGCCCTGGAACGCGAATCCGACCATGCGCATGCCGATCGGCAGCCCGAGTTCGAGGGCGGTGTCCTCACCGGCGAGGAGCGCGGCGGTGGCGCCGTCGTTCAGGCCGGCCGCGTTGCCGGCGGTGATGCGGCCCGCGGGACGGAACGGCGTCTTCAGTTTCGCGAGGTCCTCGAGGGTGGTGCCCGGGCGCGGCGGCTCGTCCTCGGTGGCGAGTCCCCAGCCCGCGGCGGAGCGGGTGGCGACGGGTACGAGGGTGTCGGCGATGAAGCCGGCCTTGCGGGCGGCCTCGTACTTGTTCTGGCTGGAGACGGCGTACGCGTCGGTGCGGTCCTTGGTGATGCTCGGGAACCGGTCGTGGAGGTTCTCGGCCGTGTTGCCCATGACGAGTGCGCTGGGGTCGACGAGACGGTCGGCGAGGAATCGGGGGTTCGGGTCGGCGCCCTCACCCATCGGGTGGTGGCCCATGTGCTCGACGCCGCCGGCGATCACCACGTCGTACTGGCCGAAGCCGATACCCGACGCGGTGGTGGTGACGGACGTCATGGCCCCGGCGCACATGCGGTCGATGGCGAAACCGGGAACCGTCTCGGGGAGCCCGGCCAGGATCGCGGACGTGCGGCCGATGGTGAGGCCCTGGTCGCCGGTCTGCGTGGTCGCGGCGATGGCGACCTCGTCGATGCGCGCGGGGTCGAGTTGCGGGTTGCGGCGAAGCAGCTCACGGATGGTCTTGACGACGAGGTCGTCCGCACGGGTCTCGGCGTACATGCCCTTGGGGCCGGCCTTGCCGAACGGAGTGCGGATGCCGTCGACGAACACGACGTTGCGTTGAGTTGTGGTGGATGGAGCCACGCGAATTCCTCCTGATGGAGCAGTTTGGTTCCGGATCACGGCCAGGCGTCCGGCCTCCAGACCAGCGTACCCCTCGCGTTACTCGCGGGTAACTTAATGGGTATTCCATCGGGAATTCGCGTGCTCACCCCGCGCGTCGGTGTGCGCGATCAGCCGTTGCCGGAGCCCTTCTGCTCGGCCGCGGCGCGCAGCGCGGTCGCCAGCCGGGGCACGGTCACCATCCGCTGCCAGGGTCGCGCCCCGCCCGCATCGAGCATCCGGTCGATCGCCGCCTCGGCGCCGTCCTCGGGAGCCGTCCAGTCCCAGCACAGCCTGCGGACGAGTTCCGGGGTCACCAGGTTCTCCACCGGCACCGACACCTCCGCCCCGAGGGCGGCCAGCGCGGCGCGGGCCGCGGTCAGCCGTTCCGCGGCGTCGGGGTCGTGCCGCGCCCACCGGCTCGCCGGCGGCGGTCCGGTGAACGGCGGGGTCTTCGGGGGGAGTTCGGAGTCCGGCAGCGCCCGGGCATCCTCGAGCGCCTGCAGCCAGATCCGGGAATGCCGCCGCTGCCGGGGGCCGCCGAACACGGGCAACGCCCGCAGCGCCTCGATGCTCCGGGGGTCCTTGGTGGCGGCGTCGATGATCGCCGAATCGGGAAGTACCCGGCTGGGGGAGACGTCGCGTTTGCGGGCCAGGTCCTCACGGGCCTGCCACAGCGAGCGCACGGCGGCGAGCTGCCGCTGCGTCTTCAGTGACGTGATGTGCGACGTCCGCCGCCAGCGGTCGGGCTTGGGCCGCGGTGGCCCGGCGAGCCGGATGTGCTCGAATTCCTGTGCCGCCCAGTCGCTCTTGCCCTGCTCGTCGAGTTCCGCGGCCATCACGTTCCGCAACTCGACCAGAACCTCGACGTCGAGGGCCGCGTAGTTCAGCCACGTGTCGGGCAGCGGCCGCTTCGACCAGTCGGCGGCGCCGTGGCCCTTTCGCAGTTCGAGGCCGAGGGTCCGCTCGACGATCGCGGCGAGGCCGACCCGTTCGAATCCGGCGAGGCGCCCCGCCAGTTCGGTGTCGAACAGCGTCGCCGGCGCCAGGCCGATCTCCGCGAGCCCCGGCAGATCCTGGTCGGCGGAGTGCAGGATCCATTCCAGCGGGTTGATCACCTCCGCCAGTGGGGCGAGATCGGCGGCGGTGGGGATCGGGTCGAGGAGCACCGTCCCCGCGCCCTCCCGGCGCAGCTGCACGAGATACGCCCGCGCCGAATAGCGGAAGCCGGACGCCCGCTCGGCGTCGACCGCCAGCGGCCCGGTGCCCTCGCTCAGCGCGGCCGCGGCCTTCGCGACACCCTCCGCGGTGGTCACCACGTCGGGCACGCCGTCCCGGGGTGCGAGCAGGGGTACTACCTGCCTGCCGGGTTCTTCGGCGGGGACGGGTGACGAGGCGTCGTCGGTGACTTCGGACATGACAGCTGACTCTACGTCTCTTCGGGATTCCCGCAGCGCACCGGCGGGTTCACGGCCGGTTCCCCGCTGCCTCGACGAGCTCGTCCAGGGCCGCCGGAAACGCGTCGACGAGGTCCCAGAGGTGGGGCGCGAGCTCCGGGCAGCTCATCAGGCCGACGTCGAGCTGACCGTTCAGCGACATCACCGTCACGTTGAGCCCCGCGCCGTGGAAGATCGGGCCCAGCGGGTACATCGCCTGGATCAGGGCGCCCAGGAAGTACAGCGGGACCGCGGGCCCCGGCACATTGGAGATCACCAGGTTGTGGACCACCGGATGCCGTTCCGCCAGGCCGAGGGTCGAGTAGAGGCGCATCGCGGTGCCGAACACGGCCTGGCCGGCGAACTGGGACCAGTCCTGCAGCAGGCTCGCGCCGAGGGTCTCGTTGTGTTCCTTGGACGTCGAGTTGTGCTCGCCGATCGCGAGCAGGCGTTCGGCGGGGTCCTCGATCTGGGTGCCGAGTTGGGTGAACATCCCGGACACCTGGTTGGTGCCGGGCCGATCCGATTTGCCGTGGACCGACACCGGGACGATCGCGACCAGCGACTTGTCCGGCAGTTCCCGGCGGGTCTGCAGGTACTTCCGCAGTGCGCCCGAGCACAGGGCGAGGACGACGTCGTTGACCTTGACGTCGAATGCGTTCTTGACCGTCTTGACCTTCTCCAGGTCGAGTTGGGTGAACGCGAGATTGCGGTGACTGGTCAGCGTGCCGTTGAGGGAGGTGCGCGGTGCGGTGAACGGCGCCGGCATCGCCTCGCCGCGCCGGGCCCGGCCGATCCAGCGGGGCAGCAGCGTCAGGCTCTGAGGGACGATCCGCAGCAGTTTCGCGGGCCGGGACGCGACCGCGAGCAACCCGCCCACGGCGATGTCGAGCGTGCTCGCCTGCCCCGCGCTCTCGGCGGAGTCGTCGCGTTCGGGCCGCGGGGCGTCCGGTTCGAGGCCGCAGAGCTGGGCCATCATGTTCGCGCCGGTGATCCCGTCGACGCCGGCGTGGTGCATCTTCGACATCACCGCGACCGAACCGTCCTCGAGGCCCTCGATCACCCACATCTCCCACAGCGGCCGGGCGCGGTCGAGGGGAATGCCCGCGATGTCGCCGCACAGTTCGGCCAGCTCGTCGCGGCCGCCGGGGGCGGGAAGAGCGACGCGGTGGCAATGCCGGTCGATGTCGAAGTCGGTGTCCTCGACCCACACCGGGTGGTCGAGGTTGAGCCGGGAGTCCTGCAGCTTGCGCCGGAACGCGGGAATCGCCTCGGTGCGGGCGCCGAGTTCGGCCTTCAGCCCGGCGAACGTGTAGCCGCCCGGGATCGTCGAGACGTCGAGAACGATGACTCCGCAGACGTGGAGGAGTTGCGTCGACGTTTCGAGATAGAGAAAGGACGCGTCGAGACCGCTGAGTCGCTGCATGAACAGATACTAGAACACGTTCTAGAATCAGGTCCACCGAATCGCGGAACCGCGAGGTCCGCGCGACGGCGGACCGGCGAGGCGCCGCTCGGCTCCGTTCTCGATCCGTTGTGTGCGGGAACGGGGCGGGCAACCGCGCCATTAGAACATGTTCTACGGTTGGTGGCATGACCCGAGGCTTCGTATTCCGGCAGGCCGTCGGCGCCGCACTCGCCGCCAACGCCCTGCGTCCCCTGCCCGGCGCGCCCACCTCGGTGGTCGCGTTCTTCTCGGGGTGGCTCACCACCGAACTCGCACCCCACCTCCTCGCCGTGACTGCCGCCGACGCCGCCCAGCACGCCGCCCGTCACGGAACGCGAACCCGCAGCGACCGCGTCGGTCTCGCGCTGGCCGCCGCCTCCGCCGCCGGACTCGCCGCCGTCATCGCCACCGGCCGGGGCGCCGGAGCCGAAGCGGAATCCGCGCTCGTCGAGACGCTCGGCGAGAACTACACCGACCGAGACACCGCCATCGACCACCCGGGGCGGCCCGTGTGGCGGCAACTCCTCAACCCGTTCTGGATGCGGAACAAGGCCGTCACCCGGGTCCGCAACCTCGCGTACGGACCGGGCGGGCGCCGGGCCCGCCTGGACATCTACCACCGGCAGGACCTGCCGTCGAAGAGCCCGGTCCTCCTCCAGATCCACGGCGGCGGCTGGGTGATCGGCAACAAGGATCAACAGGGTCTGCCGCTCATGCTCGAAATGGCCTCGCGGGGATGGGTGTGCGCGGCCGTCAACTATCCGCTGTCGCCGAAAGCGAAGTGGCCCGAACACCTCATCGCGATCAAGCAGGCCCTGGCCTGGCTCCGGGAGCACGTCGAGGAATACGGCGGCAACCCCGACTTCATCGCCGTCACCGGCGGTTCCGCGGGCGGCCACCTCGCCGCCATGGTCGGACTCACCGCGAACGACGGCCGGTTGCAGCCCGGATTCGAGGACGTGGACACGTCGGTCCAGGCATGTGTCCCGTACTACGGCGTCTACGACTTCGCCGGCGACACCGGAATCAAGGCCGTCCTCCAGCGCGTGCACTCCGGACTGATGCCGATGGTGCTCGGCAGGAACGCCGTGTTCCCGGACGACTACCGGGCCGCGTCGCCGCTCGCGCACCTCCGGGCGGACGCACCACCGTTCTTCGTGATCCACGGGACGAGCGATTCGCTGATTCCCGTCGCCGAGGCGCGGATCTTCGTCGACGAACTGCGGCAGGTGTCCGAGAACCCCGTCGTCTACGCGGAACTGAAGGGCGCGCAGCACGCGTTCGACGTGTTCCCCTCGATCCGCAGCATCTCCGTCACACAGGCGGTCGGGCGGTTCCTGGAATGGTCGCGCAGCGCCACCACCGACGTGCCCGCGGCGGGCACGGAATCGGCCTGACTACGTGCCGCCGAGGGTCCTCAGTTGCGCGACCCCGGCGGGCGGCAGGCCGGCGGCGTACGCCAGCACCTCGCAGAACGCTTCGACGTGCGCGGCCAGTTCGACCGACGTCGCCGTCCACGACGCGCGCAGTTCCAGCTGATGCGCATGCGGGGGACCGGCGATGTCGCCGTACCGCACCGATGTCGTCGCGGTCACCGTACCGCCGAGCGCGTTGAGGGGTTCGTGACGCGACTCCAGAGCGTCGACGAGCCAGCTCCACGCCACCTCGGGAAGCAGCGGGTCGGACGCCACGGCCGCGTCGAGGTCGGCCTGAATGTAGGCGACCAGCCGCATCGTGCCGTTCCAGGCCTCGTCGCCCTCGGGGTCGAACAGGAGGATCAATCTGCCGAACGCGTCGCCCTCGCTCTGTTCGGCGACGACCCCGGTGTCCTCGTGCACGACCTCGGCGCCGACGGCGTAGCTGAACGGGGCGAGTCGTTGCGGGGGCCGGATGGGGCCCACCTCGATGTCCGCGCGGACCTGCGCGGAATTCATCGCTTCGACGGCGGCGCGGAACTCGGCCGGTTCGGCGGGCGATCCCGAAGTCGTCACAGCCCGGGACGTTAGACCCGGACCCTCCCATCTCGTCGGAGGCGCGCCGAGCAGGGCCGATCGGCGGCGGAGCCGCGGCATGGCAGCATGAGAGCTGCCGAAATTCGAGCAGGCAGAGAGCGCGAGGACCGATGAGCGGGTTGGAAAGCACCAATGCAGGCATGAGCGAACGGGCGACGTACGCCGCGAGGCGGGTGCTCCCCGACGCACCCCTCCTGGCGGCCGCCGAAGGGCGCGCTCCCGGCCGACGCCCGGTGTGGTTCATGCGGCAGGCGGGCCGCTCGCTTCCCGAATACCGCGAGATCCGGTCGGGGATCGGCATGCTCGAGTCGTGCTTCGATCCGGCTCTGGTCTGCGAGATCACCATGCAGCCCGTGCGCAGGCACGGCGTCGACGCCGCGATCCTGTTCTCCGACATCGTGGTGCCGCTCAAGGCCGCCGGCATCGACCTCGACATCGTGGCCGGCACCGGTCCCGTCGTCGCGAATCCGGTCCGGTCGATCGCGGATGTCGCCGCCCTGCCCCGCCTCGTGCCCGAGGAGGTCGGCGCGGTCGCGCAGGCCGTGCAGCTGCTCACCGCGGAGCTCGGTTCGACGCCGCTGATCGGTTTCGCCGGCGCCCCGTTCACGCTGGCCTCGTACCTGGTCGAGGGCGGGCCGAGCCGCAACCACGAGCGCACGAAGGCGCTCATGCACTCCGACCCCAAGACGTGGCACGCGCTGCTCGGCGCGCTCGCCGACACGACCATCACGTTCCTGCAGACGCAGCTGCGCGCCGGCGTCGACGCGATCCAGCTGTTCGACTCGTGGGCGGGCGCGCTGTCGCTGGCCGAGTACCGGGAATTCGTGCTGCCCCACTCCGAGCGGGTGTTCGCCGAGGTGGAGAGTGCGAAGGTGCCGCGGATCCACTTCGGTGTCGGAACCGGTGAACTGCTCGGCGCGATGGGTGAGGCAGGCGCCGACGTCGTCGGCGTCGACTGGCGCATCCCCCTGGACGTCGCCGCGCGCCGGGTGGGCCCGGGCAAGGCGCTGCAGGGCAACCTCGACCCCGCGGTGCTGTTCGCGGGACCGGCGGCTGTCGAGAGGCAGGTGCGCCGCATCACCGCGGAGGCCGACGCCGCCCTCGCCGCGGGCGCCACGGGACACATCTTCAACCTCGGGCACGGCGTCCTGCCCGACACCGACCCCGGCGCGCTGACCGCGCTGGTCGAGTTGGTGCATTCCCTGTGACCGGGTCGTCGCCGAACGTTCTCGTCGTCGGCGGCGGCATCTCCGGACTCGTGGCCGCGTACCGGCTGCGGCAACGGCTCGGCGCCGATGCCCGGATCGTCGTCGCCGACGGCGCGCCGCGGCTCGGGGGCAAGCTGCGCACGGTGGACCTGGCCGGGGAGCCCGTCGACGTCGGGGCGGAAGCGTTCATCGCGCGGCGCCCGGAACTGCCGGCCCTGCTCGGCGAACTCGGCCTCGCCGACCAGTTGGTGCACCCGGCGGGACTGCGTCCGCTCATCTGGTCCGAGGACGCACTGCATCCGCTGCCGTCGAACACGCTGATGGGGATCCCCGCCGACGCCGACAGCCTGCGCGGTCTCGTCGACGACCGGACCCTCGCCCGGGTGGCGGGGGAGCGGGTGGTCCCGCTCGACTGGACACCGGGCGCCGACGTCGCCGTCGGTGCGCTGGTCGGCGACCGGTTCGGTGCGCAGGTGGTTCAGCGGTCGGTGGATCCGCTTCTCGGAGGGGTCTATTCGGGGCTGGCGGACACGATCGGTGTCCGCGCCGCCGTTCCCACCCTCGCCGCGGCCCTCGACCGCGGCGCCACGAGCCTGTCCGCCGCCGTGGCGGAGGCGCTTCCCCCACCCGCCGCAGGACCGGTGTTCGGGGCGCTGCGCGACGGCTACGGCGTCCTTCTGCGCGCCCTCACGGACGCCGCGGGCGCGGAGATCGTGCACGAGCGGATCCGGGACCTCGGCCGCGACGGCGACGGCTGGTCGGCGGACCCGGTGGGCGGGGTGGACGGCGTGGTGCTCGCCGTGCCCGCTCCGCAGCTCGCCGAACTGCTCGCCGGCATCGCACCACGCGCGTCGGCGGCCGCCGCCGACATCCCGCTGGCCTCCTCGGCCGTCGTGGCGCTGGCCCTGCCTGCCGCCGCCGACGTCCCGAGAAACTCCGGGATCCTCGTCGCCACCGACACGTCGCTCGGCGCGAAGGCGTTCACCCTGTCGAGCCGCAAGTGGCCGCACCTCGCCGAGCGGGACGTCACCCTCGTGCGGGCGTCGTTCGGACGGTTCGGCGACGCCGCCGTCGTCGACGCACCCGACGACGAGCTGATCGCCGCGGCCCGGCGCGACCTCGCGACCGTCACCGGGGTGGCCGCGGAGCCCGTCGCCGCGCACGTCCAGCGCTGGCACGGCGGACTGCCGCAGTACGGTCCCGGCCACCTCGAACGGGTGGCGGTGATCGAGCGGGAAGTCGCAGGTCTGGACGGTGTCGAGGTGTCCGGGGCGCTCCTGCGCGGGGTGGGTGTACCCGCCTGTGTGGCCGCTGCGACGACGGCGGCTGCACGGCTCGCCGGGCGAGTGGCACGATAGACCCATGGCACGCCTCGACTTCGACGCATTGAACTCTGAAATCCGCTACCTCATGTTCTCGGTGTTCCAGGTGGAACCCGGTGTACTCGGGGACGACCGGGAAGCTGTGATCAAGGAGGCACGGGTCTTCTTCGAAGGCCAGGCCGAGAAGGGTGTCGTGGTGCGCGGGCTCTACGACGTCGCCGGACTGCGCGCCGACGCCGACTTCATGATCTGGACGCACTCGGCGAGCATCGAGGCCCTGCAGGCCACGTACGCCGACTTCCGCCGCACCACCGCCCTGGGCCGCGCGAGCAAGCCCGTGTGGAGCAACGTCGCGTGCCACCGTCCGGCCGAGTTCAACAAGAGCCACATCCCGGCGTTCCTGGCCGGCGAGGATCCGGGCAACTACATCTGCGTGTACCCGTTCGTCCGCTCCTACGAGTGGTACCTGCTGCCCGACGACGAGCGCCGGAAGATGCTCGCCGACCACGGCATGGCCGCCCGCACCTACAAGGACGTGCGCGCCAACACCGTGCCCGCGTTCGCGCTCGGCGACTACGAGTGGATCCTCGCGTTCGAGGCGCCCGAGCTGTACCGCATCGTCGACCTCATGCGCGACCTGCGCGCCACCGAGGCCCGGCTGCACGTCCGCGAGGAGGTGCCGTTCTTCACCGGCCCGCGGGTGGACGTGGAGAAGCTCGTCGCGGCTCTGCCGTGATCTGACACACCACCGATGACTGACGTCGACGGGGCCCGCACGGCGCCCCGCTACCAGCACATGTCGCACTGGGGCATGTTCGAGGCCGAGGTCGCCGACGGCGACGTCGTGGCCGCGCACCCCTACACCGGTGACGCCGACCCGTCACCGGTGCTGGGCAACCTCGCCGGGTCGGTCCGCACCAGGGCGCGGATCACCGGTCCGGTGGTGCGCCGGGGGTGGCTCGAGAACGGCCCGGGACCGAGCACCTCCCGCGGTTCCGACGAGTTCGTGCCGGTGGACTGGGAGGAGCTGACCCAGCGGCTGGCGAACGAACTGCGCAGGGTGATCGACACCCACGGCAACAGCGCGATCTACGGCGGTTCCTACGGGTGGGCCAGCGCGGGGCGGTTCCATCACGCGCAGAGCCAGGTCCACCGGTTCCTGAACACCCTCGGCGGCTACACCCGTTCGGTGCACAGCTACTCGCTGGGCGCGACGGGCGTCGTCATGCCCCGGGTGGTGGGCACGCACTGGAAGATGTTCGCCCGCTCCACGTCCTGGAAGCTCATCGCCGAGCACACCGACCTCATGGTGTGCTTCGGCGGCGTCCCCCTCAAGAACACCGGCGTCAATCACGGCGGCACCAGCGACCACCCCACCCGCGACGCCCTCGACGCCCTGCGGAGACGGGGCGGATCCGTCGTGTCGTTCAGTCCGCTCCGCGACGACATGCACGGCGTCGCCGAACGGCACGCGCCGGTGCCCGGCACGGATGTCGCGATCATGCTGGCCCTCGCGTACGTCCTCGCGACGGAAGGACTGCACGACACGGCGTTCCTCGGCAGCCACTGCGTCGGCTACGACCGGTTCGAGGACTACCTCCTCGGACGCTCCGACGGTGTGCCGAAGTCGCCGGCGTGGGCGGAGCGGATCTCCGGCATCGCCGCCCCGGATCTGGTGGCCCTCGCCCGGCGGATGGCGGCGGGCCGGACGATGGTGGCCGTCACCTGGTCGCTGCAGCGGGTCCGGCACGGCGAGCAGGCCCCGTGGATGGGGGTCACCCTCGCCGCGATGCTGGGTCAGATCGGTCTTCCCGGCGGAGGTTTCGGTCACGGCTACGGTTCCATGAACGAGCCCGGGCTCGCCCCGGTCCCGTACCCGCTGCCCACGCTTCCCCAGGGACTGAACCCGGTCCGCGACTTCATCCCGGTGGCCGCGGTCTCGGACATGCTCCTGAACCCGGGCGCCCCGTTCGACTACGACGGTCAGCGCCTGACGTACCCGGACATCAGGATGCTGTACTGGGCGGGCGGAAATCCGTTCCACCACCATCAGGACATTCCCCGGCTGCGCCGGGCGCTGGCCCGGCCCGACACGATCGTGGTCCACGACCCCTACTGGACGCCGATGGCCCGGCACGCCGACATCGTCGTTCCGTCCACCACGTCGCTCGAGCGGGCGGACATCAGCTGCACCCGCAACGATCCGCTGCTCGTCGCCATGCACGCCGCGGTGACGCCGTACGCCGACGCGCAGGACGACTACGACACGTTCGCCGCCGTCGCCCGGAAGTTGGGTGTCGGCGACAAGTTCACCGAGGGCCGCACGTCCGGGCAGTGGCTGGAGCACCTGTACGGGCAGTGGCGGGACTTCGTCCGCGCCGACGGCGGACCGGCGCCGAGTTTCGACGACTTCTGGACGCAGGGCCACGTGCGAATGCGGACCGAAGACGACCTGATCCTGTTCGGCGACTTCCGGGCGGATCCGGTGAAGTTCCCGCTCGGCACCCCGAGCGGCCGGATCGAGATCTTCTCCGAGGACATCGACGGATTCGGATACGACGACTGCGCCGGACACCCCCGCTGGTACGAGCCGGAGGAATGGCTCGGCGGCCCGCGGGCCCGGCAGTTCCCGCTGCATCTGATCGCCAACCAGCCGCGCACCCGCCTGCACAGTCAACTCGATCACGGCGGCACCAGCCAGAAGTCGAAGATCCGGGGCCGTGAACCGCTGCGAATCCATCCGGACGACGCCGCCGACCGCGGACTGACCGGCGGCGACGTCGTCCGCGTGTTCAACGACCGGGGCGCGTGCCTCGCCGGTGTGGTGGTGGACGAGGACGTCCGCCGCGCGGTGGTGCAGCTGTCGACGGGAGCCTGGTACGACCCGCTGGACGCCACCGACCCGGATTCGCTCTGCGTGCACGGGAACCCGAACGTGCTGACCCCGGACGTGGGCACGTCGTCACTCGCCCACGGCTGCACGGGCCAGCACGTGCTCGTGCAGATCGAACGCTACGACGGCGAGCTACCGCCGATCCGGGCGTTCGATCCGCCTGCGATCATTCGCCGGCCGGCTCCAGAGTCAGCGAGATCGAGTTGATGCAGTACCGCTGATCGGTGGGGGTGGGGTAGCCCTCACCCTCGAAGACGTGACCGAGGTGGCTGTGGCACGTCGCGCAGACCACCTCGACGCGGCGCATGCCCAGCGAGGTGTCCTCGCGCAGGACGACGGCGTCCGAGTCGGACGGGTCGAAGAACGACGGCCACCCGCAGTGCGATTCGAACTTCTCACTGCTGCGGAACAGTTCGGCGCCGCAGGCCCGGCAGTGGTAGACGCCTTCCGTCTTCGTGTCGGTGTACTCGCCGACGAAGGGGCGCTCGGTGCCGGCCTGGCGCAGCACCGCGTACTCCTCGGGAGTCAGTTTCTCGCGCCACTCGCTGTCGGAGAGAGCAACCTTCGGGGCGGACTGCGTGGGATCCTGCTGCTGCGAACTCATGGCTCCACGCTAATACGTTTCGCCGATTCCGGCCGTCGGCCCCGCGTGGGACGCGGCTACGTCTTGGCGGCGGCCGACTCCACCTGCGGCTGCTCGTCCGGTTCCGGCTCCCGCGGAGCCTCGGGGGCCTTCTCGCCCGGTTCGAGCAGGAACGCCGGATCGATGCCCCGGTCGAGGCGGCCTTCGCGTCGCGCCGTGACATACCGGACGGTGAGCACACCGAAGATCACGAGGAGCATCAGACTCCAGCCCAGCGTGGTCTTCATGTACTCGGCGGTCCGGCCGGCTTCGATGAACCGGCTCGACAGCCAGCTGTCGTAGCTCATGAAGCCGTACACGGCCAGCCACGCCGGCCAGTTCCGCATCACCGAGTTCTTCAGCACCACCGACATCAGGAGCGGGAACAGCATCATCGAGTAGTACATCTGGCCCAGCGAGCCGAGCAGCCACGACGCCGTCAGCAGAACCCCGGACGTGGTGACCACGAAGAACAGTTCGTCGTGGCGGTAGAAGCGGTGGAGCAGCCACAGGGACGAGAGAACGATGGCGGCGAAGACGCCGCGCAGCGCCCAGATCATGCCGGTGGGCAGGCCGTAGTACTTGCCGTTGCCGACGATCGCGCTGTTGAAGTAGTCGCGGGACTCCATCAGGTACGGCACCGTGTGGTGCACGAAGTCCATCGGGTCCGCGGACAGCGGCCACGCCACGGCGGTGAGGATCAGGGGGATGCCGATCGCGGTGACGAACACCTTCCACTGCCCGCGCACCAGAGGCAGCAGCAGGAGTGGGGCGAGAATCGGTTTGACCGCGAAGGTCAACCCGATGGCGACGCCGGACCACAGGTCCTTGCGCTTCATGAGCAACACCAGGAACGCGATCTCGCCGAGCAGGACGAGGCCGTTGATGTTCGTGAAGACCAGGGTGTTGGTGACGGTCTCGGACGAGAACGTGGCGAGCAGCAGGATCGGGGCCGCGATGGAGTTCAATCCCAGGCCGAACAGCCGCAGCAGCAGGTACAGGGCGATCACGATGGCGATCGCGTTGGCGATGATGAACAACCAGCGGGACTTCTCCGGGTCGATCACCGCGATCGGCGCCATCAGCAGCGTCCCGGACGGCGGATACAGGTAATGCGGATCGACCCAGTTGAAGTTGGCGGTGTAGACGGGACGCCCGTTGAGGAAGGCCAGCGCCGCGTTGTACACCGGCCGGAAGTCGTCGGTGATGTACCCGTTGACCGCCTTGACGACCACTCGATGCAGCACGGTCATGACGGCGATCGGCCACAGCGCGAAGTTGATTACCTCGTTCGCAGTCCGCCCGGTGCGCGGTTCGAGTTGTCGAAGGAACACCACGGCACGGTACACCGAGAAGCCCTGACGTGCGGTCACGCACCCCCTGCGGGTGTCGGGCGGAACACCTCCGCTAGGCGGGGCAGGCGCTGCCGTCCGGCGGCAGCATCCCGTCCGTGACGTAGGTGACGATCGACTTCTGCGCGCAGTCCGAATGGGTGGCGGGATGGCCGCTGCCGTGCCAGGTCAGCGTCGCGGTCGCGGCGCCCGCGCTCGACACGGCGCCCGTCACCGTCCCCACCCCGGCGTTCCCGACGACCGGGTCCGCGGTGCCGCTGAGCACCAGGACCGGCAGTGCCAGCTCGCCCGGCAGGGCGGGTGGCGCGGTCGCGGGCCAGGACGTGCACGTCAGCAGCCCGACGGCGGCGTTCGGGCCGAACAGCGGGAACCGTTCGCCCCACAGCTTCTGCAGTTCCCGGACGCGGTCGGGTGCCGGCCACTGCTGGCCGTCCGTGCAGCGGGTGATGAACTGGCCGTCGCTCTCGTAGGCGGACTCTGCCTTCGCGACCGCCGCGAGGATCGGCGCCGTGTTCCCGGCGAGGGCGGCGGACACCGCATCCGACAGCGCGCGGACGCGGCCCTGCTGGTCGCCGCCTGCCGCGGCGAGCGACCCGGACACCGCGGTGAGGAGGGCGTTCGCGGAGACCTGCGGGATCTGGCCGTTCGCGGCGCGGGTGACGGCGTCCGTCATCGCGGCGCGGGGATCGGCGCCGAGGGAGCAGTTCAGGGCGGTGCACTGGCGGGCGAACGCGTCGAACGCCGCCTCCTGACCCGCCACCTGCTGCTCGGTGACGGTCGCGGCGTCGACCGTGGTGACGGCGGGGGAGTCGAGGACGAGCCGGCCGACCCGGCCGGGATACTTGGCGGCGTAGCTGAGCGCGACGGCGCTGCCGTTGCCGGTGGCGAGGATCCCCAGCGCGTCGACGTCCCAGGTGCGGCGCAGTTCCTCGATGTCGTCGGCGGCGTGGGTGCTGTCGAACGCGAGTTCCTGCGGCTGCAGGTAGTCGGTGCACGCGATGGTGGCGTCGCGGCCCAGCGCGGTCACCTTGTCGACCTGGTCGCCCGTCCCCGGGTCGAACTGCCCGAGATTCGCCAGGCTGCTGCGGAGGTCCGGGGTGAGGCACTCGATCTCCTGCGAGGCGGCGATCCCGCGTCGGTCCACTGCGACCACCGGACGCGTCGACAACAGTGACGTCAGACCGCCGGTGCTGAGCGCTGCGAGCGTCGCGCTCGACGACCGGTCCGATCCCGACGTGAGCACGAGCGGGGCCGCGTTCTCGGGGGTGTCGGCGAGCCGCGCCCGCATCGCACCCATCGTGAAGGTCCCGGGAAGGGTGCCGCTCTCGTCGACGGCTGCCTCGTAGGAGCCGCATTCGAAGATGAGCCCGGCGGGGGGTGTCGTGCCCGGGTCCAGGGCGCCGAGCGTGCTCTGGGTGCAGTCGGTCCACGCCAGGTCGTTCTTCGGGGTCTGCAACACGGGCGGGGGAGCGTCGGGGTTCTCGGTCTCGGTCGCGGTGGGCTCGCTGCCGCCGCCCTCTCGCTCGACTGCCACGTGCGGGCGGTTGGACGGTCCGGCTCCGCACGCGGTGCACACCACGAGAACCATTGCGAGCAACACCGATCTGCGCATGGCGACCACCCTGCCAGGTTCCCCTACGGGCGGGGCAGCCGCACCCATCGGGTGAGGACGGTGCCGTCGGTGTCGGTCAGGATGTGCGCGGGGGTCATCGCGGTGATCCGGGCACCGGGTGCGGTGGCGACGCGACCGGCGGTTCCGCCGACGAGCACCGGCGCCGTGGTCAGGCAGACCTCGTCGACGGCGTCGTCCGCGATCAGCTGCCCGAACAGGCTCGGGCCGCCCTCGAAGAGCACCCGCCGGTGTCCGAGGTCGTCCAGCGCCGCGATCAGTCCTTCACTGGTGATCCGCCCCTCGCCGGCCGTGACGATCCGGGCGCCCGCGCCGGCGAGGTCGCGGATCCGCGCCGGGTCCGCGTCCGCGCACGTGACGACGATCGGTGCCACCTCGGTGTCCGTGAACAGGCGGGCCTGCGGGTCGAGGTGGGCGCGGGCGGACACGACGGCGATCGGCGGGACCTCCTGCATCCCCGATGCCGCACGCCGTCGCCTGCCCTCGGCGCCGACGCGCGCCCCGCCGTAGTTCTCCGCCCGCGCGGTTCCGGCCCCGACCAGCACGACGTCGGCCAGTTCCCGCAGCGTCTCGAAGGCCAGTGCGTCCGCGGGGGTGCCGAGCGCCCCGCTGACCCCGTCGACGGAGACGGCGCCGTCGATGCTGCTCACGAAGTTGACGCGGATCCACGGCCGCGGCGTCTCCGCCGGATACGCGTACAACTCACGCAGCGTGTTCGCGGTCGATTCGCTGGACTCCTCCCCGGCGGGCGGACTGTCCGGTGTGAAAAATGTCGCAATATGTACACGGTGCATGTTGGTGATCACAGCACGTGGATACCCTGCTTGTATGCATGCACGTCTTGTCGATCGCAGCCCCGTGGTCCCCGCTGATCAGTTGGTAGCTCAGATGGTGCCCCCGGCCATGTTCGACGAGGTGAGCTTCGCGTCGTACATTCCCGATCCCGCAGAACCCAGCCAGGCCGTCGCGGTCCAGAAGGCCGAGGAGTTCGCGAAGAAGGTCGTGAAGATCCGCAGCGGCGGCCGACGCGGTCTGTTCGGGAAGAAGACGCAGGCCACCGGTGCCGGTCTCTACCTCGACGGCGGCTTCGGCGTCGGCAAGACCCACCTCCTGGCCTCGATCTTCCACAGCGTCCCGTCGCCCAAGGCGTTCGGCACGTTCGTGGAGTTGACGCACGTCGTCGGCGCCCTCGGCTTCAACAAGGCCGTCGAGCAGCTGTCCGACCACAGCGTCCTGTGCATCGACGAATTCGAACTCGACGACCCGGGCGACACCATGCTGGTCTCCCGCCTGCTGTCGGAGTTGTCGGCGCGCGGCGTGTCCATCGTGGCGACGTCGAACACGCTGCCCGGCCAGCTCGGTGAGGGCCGATTCGCCGCACAGGACTTCCTGCGGGAGATCAAGAAGCTCGGCTCCATCTTCGAGACGATCCGCGTCGACGGACCCGACTACCGCCACCGCGATCTGCCGCCGGCCCCGGACCCGATCTCCTCGGAGGAGCTCGCCGAGCGCGCCGAGAGCATCCCGGGTTCCACGCTCGACGACTTCGACGAGCTGTGCAAGCACCTGAGCACGCTGCACCCGTCCCGCTACAACAAGCTGGTCGAGGGCATTCCGGCCGTGTTCCTGGACGGCGTCCACCCCGCCGAGGACCAGTCGGTGGCGCTGCGCCTGGTGGTGCTCGCCGACCGCCTGTACGACGCGAGCATCCCGGTCACGTCGTCGGGGGCCAAGCTCGACGCGATCTTCACCCCCGAGATGCTGGCCGGTGGATACCGGAAGAAGTACCTGCGCGCCACGTCGCGCCTGCTGGCGCTGTCGCGCTTCGAGGTCGCCGCGAGCTGACCCGGCTCGCTACAGCGCCCGCTGCATCACGAAATCGTGGTGCAGCTGGGTGCCCACCGGGAACGTCTTCGTCCCGACCTGCGTGAATCCGTGTTTCGCGTAGAAGCGCTGGGCCCGCACGTTCTCCTGGTTGACCCCCAGCCACAGTCCGGCGCATCTGGCGGCGTGGGCGCGTTCGACGATCGCATCCATCAGGGCGGATGCGACACCGGTCCCGTGATTGCCGGGCAGCACGTACAGCTTGCTGATCTCGGTGGTCGGCCGCAGGGTCACGACCCTGCCGACGTCCGGGTCGGCGGGTTCCCCGTCGATCAGCATCGCGTAGCCGACGATCGCCCCGCCGTGCGTGACCTTGAGAACGGTCCGGTCGGGGTCCGTGAGGTACTCGGAGAACCGTTCGGCGGACAGCACGTCGTCGATGAACGTGGCGATGTCGTCCTGCGTCGCCCCGGGCGGGCACGCGAGAGGGAACGTCGCCGCGGCGACGTCGGCGATCGCTTCGGAATCCCAGATCCCCGCCGGGTCGATTTCGACAGTCACAGCTGATCCACCGCGTCCTTCGCTTTTCGGAGTGTCATCCCCGTACTGTCCCGCAGCAGGCCGGTCGCCGCAACGGTCCGGCCCCGGTCCGGGAGGCACGTCACCTCGTCGCGGGTGGCGTCGTCGAGTTGCATGACCCAAGTAGAACATCTGCCGTCAGTCATGATCCGGAGCGCATTCGGATCGCTCGTCGTGGTTCCCGCCTGCGAGGCTTCCTGCGTCGTCGAACAGAGTGGTCGGCGCCACGACGTCGTCGGCCTGTCCGGGGCCGCCAGTCGTCCGGCGGCGCTGAAGCACAGGAGCGACGACCGGGACGACGAGGCCCACGACGAGGAATCCGGCGACGGCGACGGCCGGCGACCCGGTGAACACGACGACCGTCATTCCGGCGACCCCGACCGCGGAACCCGCACGGACGACGGCGATCTCGCCGTACTTCGCGACCCAGAAGTCGCCGCTCCGCCGCGACACCAGCGCCGCAGAGCGCGAGACCGGCGGCGACCACGAGCGCCGCCGTCAGCTGCGCGGCGGCGACACCCACACCGAGGGCCGAGGTCGCGGCGACGAAGTTGCAGTGCCGCCCTGCTGGAGAATCGGCGGGCGGTGTGTCCGGAAGCGCCGGTCCGTGGGGCGCCCGGAACAAGACTGAGCCCCAGCCTTGGATGGGGGGTCATGGCTGGGGCTCATTGCCATCGGGGGGGTGGATGGCAAGTTCGACGATACATGAGGAATTCCTCACGTTCCAGAAGCGGCGGTAACGATTTCGTCACCCGCCTGCCGCCGGCGCGCGCACCGGGGTTGTCTCGGCGGATGGTTGTCGCTTACAGTGTCCTCCATGCAGCGCATCCTCGTAGTTCTCCGCCGTAGCGGGGTCTGATACGGACCGACCCCTCGCTGCGGGTCGTTGAGCTACGCGTTGGTCCTCCCTCCTTTCAGGAAGACCACGAGAATGAGCGCCACCACTTCTTTCGCTTCATCTTTTCCCTCGCCGGCACCGGCCGCCGACCCGTTCGCCGCGCGCCACGGCAAGTCGCTGCCGTCGGACCTCCGCGCCGAGGCCGCCGGGATGACCTGGAACGCATTCGACACCGTCTACGCACCGTGCAACGGACCGTTCCGTCTGGGCAGCTGGTCGGAAACGAAGACCGGACCCGGAATGTGGGATTTCGAGGCGACTCTCGGGATCGGCGAATCGATCTGCAAGACCGGTGCGAGCGCGCCCGGCCCGGTCTCCGCGATGACCTCGATGCTGTTCGATGCGGGGTGCGCGATCGAGATCCTGTCTTTCCACCAGCACGAGATCGGGCACCGTACCGCGACATTCCTGCTCTGTGAGAGCGAGGGCATCCGGCTCTGGGCGATGGGAATCGGCGAGTCCCGCACGGAATCGACTCTGCGCGCGATGATCTCCGGCGCCAACCGGCTCCGGCCGGCCTGACGGACAACGGCGTGGGGCCCCGCGGGCGGTCCCGGGGCGCCCCCCCGCCCACATGGGGTGTACGCGCAAAGGTGGGCGGGAAAGGGCTTGTACCACA
>JBCEBZ010000299.1:0-15968 GCA_039206675.1 Rhodococcus sp. (in: high G+C Gram-positive bacteria)
CCACCCTCTGGTGGAAGCCGAAGGCCGGCGTCTCCAAGGACGAGCGCGACTGGCTCCGGGAGAAGTACCCCACGTGGGAGAAGATCTACGGCGAGAAGTGGGATGTCGTCATCGACAACATCAACGCCAACAACGTCGAGGCCACCCTGCCGGAGACACTGCCGTGGCTGTGCAGTACCTGTCACCTGCCGGCCTGCAACCCGACGCAGGCGCGCGACGGTAGCTGGCGGGTGCGCGACCACTCGCTGAAATACGACGGCAAGACCTACCACTTCTGCACCATGGGCTGCCGCCAGATCTGGTGGAAGGACCGGGACAACGTCAACCATCAGACGCTGGTCGACCGGTTCCTCGACGGACAGATCCAGCCGATGAACGTCCCCGGCATCCTCGACTACATGGGTGTCACACCGGACGTGATGGGCGACGACCCGGACTACGCGGCGTGGACCAAGGACTACATCGGCCGCGAGGCCAGCGGTCTGATCGTGGTGGGAGACACGAAGTGACGAACCAGGAACACACCGAACTCGGCATCCAGGACCGAGCCCCGGAGCCGGTGCCGCTCAACGCGATCTTCTCGACCGACTTCGTCCAGATCCTGGTCCCCGTGACGACCGCGAGCACGATGAACGAGGTCGCGGCCGCAGTGGCACACCACTCGGAGGGGCGGCGGGTGAGAGCACTTCCGCATCCCAAGGTCGTGATCCACAACGGCCGGAAACTGCCGGGGCACATGACGGTCGCCGAAGCCGGCATTCAGCCGCTCGACCACGTCGCGGTCGAGTACGAGATCCCAGGAGCGACATCATGAAGAACCCGGTCGGGCCCGTCCTGCGGATGGGCGACGAGTTGGACCAGATCGTTGCCGCGATCGAGGACGACAACCCGGACATCGAGATCGAGGTCATCGACCGCGGCTCGTACGTGCGGGTCCAGGGCGAGGACCGGGTGGTGCTCACCGAGGCGACGCTGCAGGCGTATCTCGGTTCGGACTATCGCATCCGTTCGCTGGAGAACCTGATGTCGTCGTTCAGCGGTCGTGCGATCACCGCGAGCGATTCGATCACCTGGCAGAGCGCCGGCGCCCACAAGACAGGCGCTGTCGACACGGAAGGAGCGAGGTCATGACCACGCCCGCACGCAAGAAGCGGAAACTCCGCACGTTCAGCGCATTCGGCGACGTGCGCAAGATGCCGAGCGAGTACGAGATCGTCACGCACGCGCAGAACTGGAACACCCGAAACGGCCGGCTCAGCACGTTCGAGCAGAACACGTCCTCGCCGCTGAATCTGTGGTTCCTCACGTACCGGGAGAACTCGCCGTTGCAGGCGGACGACTGGGACAGTTTCCGCGACCCCGACCAGATTGCCTACCGCTCGTACGTGAACCTGCAGGCCGAGGAGCAGACCAAGCTCGACGGCGTGCTGGACAGCTACTCCGACAGTGCGACCGAAGCCGCGCTCCCGGACAGCCAGGTGGCGGTGCTCGGGTCGCTGTTCACGCCGTCCCGCTACCTGGTGCACGGGTTTCAGATGGCGCAGGCCTACATCGCCTACATGGGGCCGAGCTCGACCGTCACCAGCGCGGGAGGATACGCCAACGCCGACTTCCTGCGCCGGGTCACCACGATCGCGTACCGCACCCGGTCGTTGCAGATCGCTCATCCGGATTCCGGAATCGGCGTGAACGAGCGGCGCATCTGGGAGCAGCACGAGGCGTGGCAGCCGGCTCGGGAGGCGATCGAGCGGGCGCTGGTCGCCTACGACTGGGGTGAGGCGTTCACCGCGCTCGACCTCGTCCTGGCGCCCACCCTGGACGACGTGCTGATCCGTCAGCTCGGCGAGGTCGGCAAGGCCGCCGGAGACGAGCTCACCTGGCTGCTGTGCGAGCAGCTCGCGAAGGACAGCGCGCGTCGCAATCGGCTGAGTGGCGCGCTCGCCCGGCACTCGCTGGATCAGCGGGCTGCCAACGAGGCGCCGCTTCGCAAGTGGATCGACCGTTGGTCGGTGCTCGCCGACGACGCCGCCGCCGGGCTCGCCACAGTGCTCGGCGCGCAGGAATCCGACGTCGTGGAGGGTGCGCGTGCGGCACGCGAGGAGTTCCACAGCGGATTCTTCGACGACGTTCCTGCAACGGCTAACTGAGGAGTGACGATGAGTGAAACGCTGGCCCAGCAGTGGCACAAGGTGTCGCATCTGGACGATCTCTGGGAAGGAGAGATGGAGGCTGTCGAGGTGGAGGGCAAGCCCGTTTTGCTCATCAACCTCGACGGCGAGGTGCTTGCTTACCAGAACCGTTGCCCGCACCAGGAGTGGCCGCTGAACGACGGTGACCTCGAGGACAAGAAGCTGACCTGTGCGCAGCACCTGTGGGAGTTCGACGTGACCACCGGTAAGGGCATCAATCCGTCCACGTGCTCACTGAACGGCTATCGATGCAAGGTGGAGGACAACGGCGACATCCTGGTGTGTGTCGCATGACCAGGTTCGTGCTGGTCGGTGGTGGGGTCGCTACGGCGGCCACCGCCACCGGCCTGCGGGAGGCCGGCTTCGACGGCGACATCGTGCTGGTGGCCGACGAACCTCATCTCCCGTACGAGCGCCCACCGTTGTCCAAAGAGGTCCTCGCGGGAACGTACGGCCGCGCGGATTTCCAGGTCAACCCGGAAAATTGGTACGCGGACAACGACATCGAGCTGATGCTCGGCACGAGGGCGCTGACGCTGGACCCCGCCGAGCGTCGCGTGACCCTGGCCGGCGGTGGCTCGCTCGGGTACGACGCGCTGGTTCTCGCCACCGGGGTGCGGGCGAGGACGCTGCCCGGGTTCACCGGCGAGCGGGTGCATGCGCTGCGGTCGATCGCGGACTCGGAGCGGCTCGGCGAGCGGCTCGCGCCCGGCAGTCACCTGGTGATCCTGGGCGGCGGGTTCATCGGCTGCGAGGTGGCCGCGATCGCCGTGGCAAGGGGTGTGCGGGTGACGGTGTTCGATCCGAACCCGATACCGCTCGCCCGTGCGCTCGGCCCCGAGATCGGCGGCGCGATGATCCACATCCACCGCGAGCACGGCGTCGTCGTCCGGACCGGCGAGGTCATCACCGAGATGGCCGAGACCCGGTCGGGGGTCGCCGTCCGGACCGGCGGCGGCGAGCTGATCGAATGTGACGAGTTGCTGGTCGGCATCGGCTCGGTCCCCAACACCGAACTCGCGGCCGAGGCGGGCCTCGACGTCGACGGCGGAATCGTCACCGACGAGTACGGGCGCACCAGCGCTCCGAACGTGTACGCCATCGGTGACGTCGCCGCCCGGTTCCACCCGGGGCACGGTCGCAGGATCAGGGTCGAGCACCACGACACCGCGCGTCGGCACGGTGCGAACGTGGCGCGCAACCTGCTCGGGGCGTCCGAGCCGTTCACCGAGGAACACTGGTTCTGGTCACACCAGTACGAGCACAACCTGCAGTCGCTGGGCCACTACACCGGCGAGGGCAGCCACGTGATCCGCGGGTCGGTCGACGAGCGCTCGTTCTCCGTGTTCTCGCTCGAGGACGGGCGGATCAGATCGATTGTCGCGCTGGACCGCCCGCGCGACGTGATGCAGGCGCGGAAGGTGATGGCCGTGCCGCACGAGGTCACCGAGGAGCAACTCGCCGACGAGGAGTTCCAGCTCAAGAGCCTGCTGCCGCAGAAAGCAGGAGCACGACGATCGGAGGTGCGCAGATGACTACGTTGGCCGAGGCCACAGACATCACCGTCCGGGAGAATCAGGTCAGGGTCGAAGAGTCCGAGGCGTCCGCAGCGCTGCAACGCGTCATGGGCGAACCCGCGGGCCAGGCCCGAGCCCGCTTGCGTCTGGGGCCCGGGCGTACCTGCGAGCAACTGGCGCGGATGCTGGACACGGCGTTGGAGCGGGCGCAGCAGAGCGGTCTGGACGCCGAGACTCTGGTGCTGAGCGCGGGCAGCGCCGTGGCCGCCGAGGACATCGTGCGAGTGCGGCGCAAGGCACACGGCGTCGCGGACTTCATCAGCAGTCCGACCAGCGATGTGACGATCATTCTGCGGCCCAGGGGATTGGCTGCCGCAGGCCTGGTCGAGAAGCCGGCCGCCGAGCCGGTCGTCCCGCAGGTGCGGCCCGCCGTGCCCGAGACGGAGGCGGAGCTCGCGGTTCGCGAGGCGCTGTACGAGGTGCTCGACCCCGACCTCGGCGTGAACATCGTCGACCTCGGCTTCGTGCGCAGGGTGCAGGTCGACGAGGACGGCGTCGCGACCATCACGATGACGCTCACGTCGGCGGCGTGCCCGCTGACAGTGGTGATGGAGAGCCAGATCCGCACCGTGCTGGCGGAGATGGACACCGAGTACGTCGTGCAGTGGGAATGGCTGCCGAGCTGGCGCCCGCACGACATCAGCGAAGACGGGCGCGACCAGCTACGAGCGATCGGATTCACCGCATTCTGAGCCGGTCGTTCGAGAGGTCCCGTCGATTCACAATCCAATCCGAAAAGGAGATCCGGTAATGGCAGTTCAGGACGAAGAGAAGATCGAGACGTTGACTGCGCTGATGAAGGCGTTCAACGCGCACGATCTGGACGCGATCATGGAGTTCTTCGCCGACGACTGTTCGTTCGACACGTCGAAGGGACCCGAACCCTGGGGTCAGCGTCTCACCGGCAAGGCGGCGGTGCGTGAGGGACTGGGCGCGCGGTTTGCGGGAATGCCCGACGTCCAGTACGACGCAGACCGGCACTGGGTCTCGGGTGACCTCGGCGTCTCCGAGTGGCTCGTCACCGGCACGACGGCCGACGGCACGCGCGTGAGCGCGCGCGGGTGCGACCACTGGGAGTTCCGGGACGGCAAGATCGTCCGCAAGGACTCCTACTGGAAGATCGTCGACGCCCCCGCCTGATCCGGCAGCCGGGCTGTGCGGAATACCCCGCGTCCTCAGGCCTCGGGTACGGTGAGAGCAGATAAAGTATGGTAATGATGTTTAAACGTGGGGTGGGCCTCGGCGGACGCACCCTCCGGTATCGATAGGCTCTCATCGGTCCTGAAGTGCGTTGGCGGGGATATGAATTCTGTGGAGAAAGACGTCTTCTCTGTCGATCTCGGTCGAGTGCGGGACGACTCGGTCTCGAAGTTGGTCGACGGCGTCGTGCATCAGCTGGAGATGACGATCGCGGTCGGCCTGCTGGCCGGCGGGGAACGTTTACCCACCGAGGCCGAGTTGGCCGGCAAGCTTCAGGTTTCGACGGTCACGTTGCGGCAGGCTCTGACGGTACTGAGGGACCGCGGTCTGATCGAAACCCGCCGAGGCCGGGGCGGGGGGAGCTACGTCCGCGATTTCGGCACCGCCGACCGCGAACGGGCGGACCGGCAACTTCGCACGACGAGTGCGGAGAAGCTGCGGGATCTCGGGGACTTGGCGGGGGCGCTGACCGGTGCGGCGACCCGGCTCGCGGCCTTGCGCGCATTGCCCGAGGACGTCGACCGGCTGGAGGATCTCGCACGGCATTTTGCCGAGGCCACCCGTGCGGACGTTCGACGCCGCGCGGACAGCCGCTTCCACATCGAACTCGGCGCCGCGGCGCAGTCGTCCCATCTGACGACGTTGATCGTCCAAGCTCAGGCCCAGGTGGCCCCGTTGCTGTGGGATACGGACACGCTGGATCCGCACGACGCCATCCGCGAGCACACGCTGATCGTGGAGGCCATCCGAGATCGTGACCCCGACGCTGCGCACCGCTATGCCCTGGAGCACTGCGCGCGCGAAACCCGAGTGCTGGTCGATCGTCACCTCGCGTTGGCGGCGAAGTGACGAACGAGGACGGCCGTCGGCCCGCGCAGCGTCAGGATTTGGATCGGCTGACCTCAGAGATCACCGACTACCTGCGCGTGACACTGGACAGCCTCGCTCGTGTGCGTGTCGACATGTGCGAGTTGCTAGGGCGCGTCGAGCGAGACGGGCGCCGGCCCGCCCGTGCCGATCTCGGCGGAATCCGCGAGAGTCTGCAGGCGTGTTTACGGAACCCCGAGTACGCGGTGGATCGCATCGGCGTGGCCACCGCCGTGGACTATCTGACCGATAGCCCGTACTGGATGGAGTGGTGGGGCTACGACGACCACGGGGATCTCGAGTTCATCGGCCACAGCGTGAACCCCGGACAGGTCTCCTTCTACGACTACTCCACGCGGCGCTGGTTCTCCATACCCCAGACCTGCGGTACTCCGGCCATCATCGGACCGTACGTCGACTTCGGCGGAATCGACTCCTACAGCTACACCGTCACGATCTCCGTGCCGGTAGTCACCGCGGGAGGTTTCGCCGGCGTCGCGGGTGCCGATGTTCTGGCGCATCGGTTCGAGAGATTCCTGTTCGCGGGGGACCGGGACCGAAATCCCGTCGTTCTGGTGAATGCGGACTTGCGCGTCATCGCCTCCACGACGTCCGGATACCTGCCCGGGGACCTCCTGCGACCGGACGACGTCGCGTCGTGGGCCGGGTCGGAACTTGCGGCGGACCTCTTCCCGGCCGGCCGGGGCTGGCAGTTGGTGTTCCCTCAGCCCTGAGTCAGGCCGTCGGATCGGTGCTCAGCCGTATCCGGTAGTCCCCGACCTGGCACAACGCGCTAGAACTTTAAAAAGTGAAAATAGCTTCTATTGCTTATGGGCTCGGCTTGTGCCACGATGATGTGGCGGGCGTCACTATTCCTGCGGCATGCGGGACTACCGCCGGCAGGGGAGTGAACCCGAGCAAGCACCAATGACGTTGTAGCGCATGCAAGTCTGTGGAATCCGCCGCCGCTGTCGGGTCCGCAACCTCGAGGTCGAGCAGGTCGGCCTTCGCTACAGCAGTCGATTTCACTACTTCGGTTCCAGGAGACATGCATGTACGACGTGATCGTTGTCGGTGGCGGTACAGCGGGAGTGGCCACGGCCTACTTTCTTCGAGACGTGAAATTGGATATCTGTGTGCTCGAGGCAACCGGTGAAGTGGGAGGTAGGTCGAACACGATAGATCTCGCGGGGGCGAGTGCGAACTCCGGTGCACTGTTCATCTACAGGAACACCCGGACCGAAGAACTTGCCACCGAACTCGCGCTCGACGTCGTACCGTTCGAACCCACCACGTACGGAATCCATGTCAACGGCACCACGGTCGTGGCCGAGACCAACGAAGACCTCGTTGCGCGTCTCGATCTGACCGACTCCGACAAGGCGGAGTTGAGCGAATTCATCGACAGCGCTCTGCTCGAATACGACGAGCACACGAGCGACGGCGTGCTGGACGAGGACGATCAGGGTTGTCTGGCCGCCGAAACGGTCGCCGAACGGCTCGGCCGACTGCGGCCCGGCGTACGCCAGATCATCGATACCGCTCTGCGCGGCGGGGCGGTGGGAGACCCGGCCAAGCTGTCGGCGAAGTACGCCCTCCGATACTTCGCGAGCTACCTCGCGCGAGAGAAGCGCAACCGATCCTTCGCGCTCGGCGGCATGCAGGCCATCCCCAGGGCGATGCACGGCCACCTGCCCGCGGACACCATTCGGTTCGACACCGTGGTCACCGGTGTCGCGTTCCGGGAAGAGCAGGACGCCTACGAGGTCAGCTTCACCGGCCCGGCCGGAGCGGGAACACTCCTGACCCGTCACGTCGTATCAACGCTGCCTGCCCCTCTGGTTCCCACCGTCTTCGGTGATCTGCCGACATGGAAGACGGACGCGCTCAGCAGCTTCGACACTCCCGGCAGCACCACGCTCAACATCGTCGCCGACATCGAAGGACTGTCCGGCATCGAAGACTGGGCGTTCGTCGTGACCGCCGGAATGCCGTTCGACGCGATCATCAACCCGACCCCGGGCCGGGTAGGACCCAACTGGGCCGCGGGCAGAGTGCAGTTCACCTGCTACGGCAATTCCGCCGGCTTCCAACCGGGGTTCGCCGAGGACGAGGCCCGCGTCGCCGACTGGGTGGAGAGCTTCCTCACCGTCGCGCCGCAGCTTCGCGGACGGATCATCGGCGTTCACGCTCGAACGTGGGAGCACTGCTTCGCGCTGCTCGGTCCCGATCGCGCCGCGAATCTGGCCGAACTCCAGCGATCGGTGGGCTCGATCCACTTCGCCGGGGACTACACGTCCGAGACCGCGGGGACCCACGGGGCGTACACCGAGGCGGAACGTGTTGCCTCCCTGATCCGGGCCTCCGTTGCCTCGTCGAACAACTGACCGACGCTCACCTGCCCGACACCGACCTCAGAACACCATCACTGACGAGGAGCTCGTTATGACGACGATCAACCCCTTGGACGATGCGCCACTGTCCAGATTCCACAAGAAACTAGCGCTGTTCTCCTCCGGCGGACCGTTTCTCGACGGCTACGTCCTGTCGATCATCGGTGTCGCGATGGTGCAGTTCGCGGATCAGTGGAGCCTGTCGTCCGTCGAGCAGGGCCTGGTCGGTGCGTCGTCACTGGTCGGAATCCTGCTGGGCGCCTACGCCGGTGGATGGCTGACCGACAAGTTCGGACGTGAGGTTCTGTTCACGATCGACCTGGTCGCCATCATCGTGTTCTCCGTGGCTCAGTTCTTCGTCCAGGACGTCGTGTGGCTCATCATTCTGCGCCTGCTGATCGGTATGGCCGTAGGTGCGGACTATCCGATCGCCACCTCCCTGCTGACCGAGTTCACGCCGCGCAAGTATCGCGGTCCGTTCCTCGGCGCATTCGTCGCGATGTGGTTCGTCGGTGCCGCTGCTGCGTACGTCGTCGGAGAATTCCTGGCACGAACGGGACACGAAGATGCATGGCGCTGGATGCTGGCCAGCGCAGCAGTGCCGGCGATCCTGATCGTCCTCGCCCGGGTCGGAACACCCGAGTCCCCACGCTGGCTTGCCAACAAGGGAAAGATCGACGAAGCGAACGACGTGATGCGGAAGGTCTACGGACCCACTGTCAGCATCGCGGACCTCCCGCGGGAAGACGGCACCGCCGTCAGCGTCAAGGACCTCCTCCGATCCGGATACGGAAAGCGGATGGCCTTCATCACGCTGTTCTGGACCTGCTCGATCGTGCCGCTGTTCGCTGTCTACGCGTTCGCACCCGCCATCCTCGGGGCGCTGAAGCTCGAAGGCGATGCGGCACACTTCGGATCGGCCGTGATCACGATCCTGTTCCTGGTCGGATGCGTCGTCGCGCTGCTTCTGGTGAACCGGATGGGCCGGCGACCCCTTCTCATTCACAGCTTCCTGTGGTCCGGACTCGCTCTGCTGATCCTCGGACTGTTCCCCGAAGCACCGAGCGTGATCATCATGGCGCTGTTCGCGATCTACGCGGTGGTCATCGGCGGAAGCCAGATCCTGCAGTGGGTGTACCCGAACGAGCTGTTTCCCACCGAGATTCGGGGTTCCGCGGTGGGTATGGCCTCCTCGCTCAGTCGCATCGGCGCCGCGGTCGGAACGTTCCTGGTGCCGCTGTCGCTCAGCGGTATCGGTATCGGCCCCACGATGCTCATCGCGGCCGCCATCACCCTCCTCGGCGCGGTCCTGTCGCAGTTCATGGCGCCCGAGACCCGCGGAATGGCACTGACGGAAAGCGCCGCGCTGGGCACCTCCACACGCACGGCGATCCCTACCGCCTGACCAGAACGGGCCGCGCGGACACAGTGTGCAGGTACCCGGGCGCTCTTCGAGCGTCCGGGTACCTCGTGGCTATGAGGGATTCGACATTCCCGGACCCCCGACCAGCCGGCCCAGCGAGAGACCGACGTGCAACTCCAAGCGGTGCTGCCCGATCGACAGGTCCAGCGACGTGAGTTCCTGAATGCGGCGCAGGCGGTAGTAGAGCGTCTGCCGATGAATGCTCAGGGCATCGGTCGTCGCGGCAATGTCGCCGGCGTGGTCGAAGAATGTCTCCGCGGTGGAGAGAAGGTCGCGGTTCCGGTGCTCGAACAGCGCCCGGACCGCAGGGGTGATGACTGATTCGGCGACGAGTTCCGAGGATGCGATTGCGGCCAGCCGATAGACGCCGAGTCGATCCCAGTACGCCACCGGCCCCTTCGAGGGCTCGAGTGCGATGACGTCGAGGCACAGTCTCGCCTGCCGCCAGCTCTTCCTGGCATCTCGAAGGTCCGAGTAGGTTCCCCCGACTCCGACGACGCTTCCCTCTCCGGAGTAGCTGTCGATCGCGGAGCGAAGCGCGGCGGATGATGAATCCCGGTGCGTGACAAAGACTGCCGTGAGTCGTCCCATCGGCACCGCGGTGACGCCCGATCGTCGATCGATCGAGGCGTGGTCCGTTGCGAGCATCGTGAATTCGGCGTCGTGCACGTCGTCCGCCGACCGGAGGTGCTCGGCGGCAGCCGACGACCTGTCCGGATCGCCTTCCAGCAGGTCCGCGAACGCTCCTGCCAGGCGGCCGTTCCCCGATGCGTCGGCGGCGAGCAGCGCACCCGCCTGAGCCGCGAGCGGCATCAACTCCTCGAGTTCGCGGTCGGAGATCGAGGCGCCTTCGCCCGGCAGTACGAACAAGAACCCGTAGGTCTTCCCTCCGTGCCGGACGGGGAGGCAGATTCGCGCCCTCGAACCGGTATTCCCGTTCGCCGGCGTCCGAACCGGCCTCGTGGCGTAGGCGATTCCGCAATCGACGATCCAGTTGCGGGCATCCGCATCGGTCGCTTGCCTGACGGCCGACTGTGCGTGGTCTTCGGGCACTTCGATCGACTCGGCACTGTACGCGACCATCTCGAAATCTCGGTCGAGCAGTACCACGGACGCTCCCAGGTGCTGACGCGTGCGTGTCATGAAGTCGTCGACGCTGGCAACGGCAACAGCCCGGCCGATCTGATTCATGACTAATATATTAACATGCGGCCAGTCTGTTGATCATCCATATGTCTGACGTACACCTGTTTACTTCTGGCATCTGTCGATAGTCGCGGAGCGCCTGTTGGGTATTAGATGGATCACATCCAGACACGGGACATGATCACCACCACGCGGATGCGTCGTTGCCGCTGGGGTTGATCGGAGTCGCTGCGCGAGTTGAAATCTCGTTCGGCGGATGCGGACAGTCCCGTCCGCGTCCACGTGTGTCGAATCGATCGTGAGAGCTGCCGATGTCTGATTTGGATAAGAACCCGACCACCACACTGCAGAAGAGCCTCAAGCAACGTCACTTGACGATGATCGCGATCGGCGGAGTCATCGGCGCCGGACTGTTCGTCGGTTCCAGCGCGCTGCTGAACTCCTCGGGACCCGCCGCAATCTTCTCCTACGCGATCACCGGTCTCGTAGTCATTCTCGTCATGCGAATGCTCGGCGAAATGGCTGTCGCAGACCCGTCGACAGGGTCCTTTGCCGGATACGCGCGCAAAGCGTTCGGAAATCGCGCGGGATTCACCACCGGGTGGCTGTACTGGTTCTTCTGGGTGGTCGTCGCCGGGGCCGAGGCCGTGATCGGCGGTAAACTCCTGCAGCGGTGGATAGATCTCCCCTCATGGCCCATGGCGGCGGCGCTGCTGCTCGCCATGGTCGCCACCAACCTGCGGTCGGTTCGCAATTTTGGTGA
This sequence comes from Rhodococcus sp. (in: high G+C Gram-positive bacteria), assembly GCA_039206675.1. Lineage (GTDB taxonomy): Bacteria > Actinomycetota > Actinomycetes > Mycobacteriales > Mycobacteriaceae > Rhodococcus_F. Next base: position 11,559 of record JBCEBZ010000299.1, read on the forward strand.
ATTCGAGTACTGGTTCGCCGGCATCAAGGTCGCCGCGATCATCGCGTTCCTCGCAATCGGGGCGTGCTTCGTGGTCGGCCTGTGGCCGGGGCACAGCGCCGACGTCTCCAACCTGACCGATCACGGGGGATTCGCGCCGAACGGATGGACCGTCGTTCTCTCCGGCGTCGTCGTCGCGGTCTTCTCCATGGTCGGCCCCGAGATCGCCACGATCGCGGCGGCAGAGTCCGAGGAACCCGAGAAGTCGGTTGCCAAGGCCGCGAACTCCGTGATCGGCCGTGTCGGAGTGTTCTACCTCGGCTCCGTCCTTCTCCTGGCGATCATCGTCCCGTGGTCCTCCATCAAGGTCGGCCAGTCGCCCTTCGTCGACGCCTTGAACGTCATGGGAATCCCGGGCGGCCCGGACATCATGAATGCGGTGGTCCTGGTTGCGGTCCTGTCATGCCTGAATTCGAGTCTCTACACCGCCTCACGCATGATGTTCGTGCTGGCCAATCAGGGCGACGCACCCCGTTCGGTCGCTCGGGTGGACAAGAACGGAGTGCCCCGCGGGGCATTGCTGGCGGCGTTGTGCGTCGGGCTGGGCTGCGTTGCGCTCGACTACTTCTCGCCGACGACGGCGTTCGCGTTCATCGTCAACGCGTCGGGCGCCACGATCCTGATGGTCTACTTGATGATCGCGCTCTCCCAGATCAAACTCCGGTCATTGCTCGGCCGGGAGCAGGCTCGTGAACTCCGCTTCAAGATGTGGCTCTTTCCGTACCTCTCGATCCTCGGGGTCGTCGGAATCCTCGCGGTCCTGATCTCGATGTTCTTCGTCGAATCGACGCGATCGCAGATCTCCCTCAGCCTCGGTGCCCTCGCCGTCACCCTGATCGCCTATCAGGTTCGACGCAAGTTCGGCTCCGAGCACACGCCGACCGGTTCCGTCGAAGACCGGAGCGTCGACGGGGAACGGGACTTCGGCACCGAGGTTTCGTACGCGGTGCCCGCGGACGTGTCGCCGAGCGACCGGTAGTCGCACGATGCCTCTGGGCCGGAGCGAGAGCTCCGGCCCAGAGGCATGGGTACGTCGTGACTCCGCCGGGTCTCTATTCTGCTGCGTCTCCGCAACGCTCCCGCCGCCCGGGTCTCGGATGGCGGGAGGACACGGTCAGACGCCCTGCGGTGCTTCGGGTTACGGAGGTCGTTGCGGGCGGCTGCTGCGGCCTGCGGGTGGTCGAGAATCGACGGTCGGCCTCGGTCGCGCCGCCCCAGATCCCGTACGGCTCACGAACTGTCTGGGCGTGAGAGCGGCACGCGGTCACGACCGGGCAGGAGTGGCAGATCTGGGTGGCGAACTCTTCGCGGTAGCGTCGGGCCTGCCGTGTTTCGCCCTCGGGTGAGAAGAACAGGTCGGTGTCCATGTTCCGGCAGCGGGCATGCAACTGCCAGTCCCACATCTCCGTCGAGGGTGTGTAGGGGTGCGTTGTCAGAGACGTGCTCACGACTTCTCCGCTTCTATCCGGTCTTTCACGCTATCGGTGACCGTAGTCGGGATCACACCCACGCGTCAATAGATTCGATCTGTGATCACAAAAAATGATAGGGTGGATGTCACCGTCGGTGACCTCTCGCCGGCGATCTCGCCACAACTCGGAGGTCCTCGTGGGCAGGCCGAACACTCTCGTCCTACGGGAGATGAAAACGACTCCACTGCAGGGTTCTTCGTCGAACCTGCTGGCGGACCGGGTGTACGACACCCTGCGCGGACACATCGCGCAGGGCCACTGGGCGCCGGGGACGCAGCTCCGGATCCGGGAGGTCGCCGCGCTGGTGGGCACCAGTGTGATGCCGGTCCGGGAAGCGCTCCGGCGGCTCGAGCAGGCGGGTCTGATCGTCACGGAACCCTACCGGGGAGCGTCGGTACGGGAATTGAGTATCGACGAACTCGAATACGTCTACGACGTGCGCATCATGCTCGAACCCGATGCCGCGCGCCGGGGCGCCGTCCTGGCCGACGACGCGGCCGTCGAGACGATGAGACAGCACTGGCGACTGCTGGAGCACGCGGCCGCGCACGGCGACATCGCAGGCGCCGTCGCTCAGGACGAACTGCTGCTGTCGGCGTTGTTCTCGGCCGGAAACAACCCGGTTCTCACCGGACTGATCCAGGGGATGTGGGACACCTGCCGTCCCTACAAGAATCTCTGGGTGCGCGACGCCGTCGGACACGGACTGTCCCGGTGGAACTATCTCGCCGACCTCGTCGCTGCGGTAGAAGCCCGCGACGGCGACAGCGCGTTCCGCATTCTCGAACACGTGTGCCGCAGTTCGCGCTCCACCGTGCGGGGAATTCTCGATCCGCTGTCCACCTGATTTTCCGAGCACACCGCCAGAGCACCAGTAGATTTCACAGTCGGAACCCGGACTCGAGGACGAGTGTGCCGCCCACACGGATGACCGTGTGGGCGGCAGGCAGGACTCGGGTCAGCGACTGTGGTTGTGCATGACGTGCTTGGTGCGGGAGTAGTCGTCGAGGGCGTAGATCGACAGGTCGCGGCCGTAGCCGGAACCCTTGAACCCACCCCAGGGGACCTCGTTGGCCAGCACCAGATGCGAATTGACCCAGACGGTACCGGAATCGAGCCGCGCAGCGATGGCGTGACTGCGGCGCGCGTTCTCCGTCCAGACCGAAGCGGACAGTCCGACGGGGACGTCGTTGGCGCGGCGCACCGCCTCGTCCTCGTCGGTGAAGGTTTCGACGGTGACGACGGGTCCGAAGATCTCCTCACGGGAGCACTCCGCGCCGTCCGGGACGTCGACGAGCACCGTGGGTGCCACGAAGTAGCCGGTGCCGGCGAGTGCCGTTCCGCCGATGGCGACCCGGATGCCCTGCTCGGCGGCGCGATCGAGGTATCCGACGACGCGATCGAAATGGGCCTTGGAGACCAGGGGCCCGATCTCGATGTCGTCCCCGGAGCCGGGTTCGCCGACGGCGAGTTCGCGGACCTGCGCGACGAAGAGTTCGACGAACTTGTCGGCGACCGACTCGTGGACCAGGACCCGGCACGCCGCGCCGCACTCCTGCCCGGAATTCCAGAAGCTCGCGACCCGCAGCGATTCTGCTGCCGCCTCGAGATCGGCGTCGTCGAAGACGACGACCGGCGCCTTGCCGCCGAGTTCGAGGTGGACCCGCTTGAGGGTCTCGGCGGCGCCGCGGGCGACGGCGCGGCCGCTGCCCACCGACCCGGTGAGCGCGATCATGTCGACGTCCGGGTGCTCGGCGAGCCGGGCGCCGACGACCGAGCCGCGGCCGGTGACCACGTTCAGCACTCCGGCGGGCAGCAGATCGGCGACGAGTTCGGCGAACTTCAGGGTCGTCAGCGGGGTCTGCTCCGACGGTTTGATCACGAGGGTGTTGCCGGCGGCGAGGATCGGCGCGATCTTCCAGGCGGCCATCAGCAGGGGGTAGTTCCACGGGGTGACCACTCCGACCACTCCGAGGGGTTCGCGCAGGATCACCGACAGGTGGTCCTCGACGTAGTCGCCTGCGGCCATGGACGTGGTCGCGCGCAGGGCGCCGGCCATGAAGCGGAAGGTGTCGATGGTGCCGTCGACGTCGTCACGGGAGACTGCCAGGGGCTTTCCGGCGTTCGCCGATTCGAGCCGGGCGAGCAGGTCGGCGTTGGCGGCGAGCCGGTCGGCGATCTTGTGCAACACCTCCGACCGCTCCTTGGGGACCACGCGGGCCCAGGCCTCCGCGGCCGCGGCGGCGGCACTCACCGCACGGTCGACGTCCTCGATGGTGCCCTGCGGGATCTGTGCGATGACGTTCTCCGAGCTGGGGTCGATCACGTCGAACACGTCGCCGGGAGCAGATTCGTCGAAGGCACCGGAGACGAAGTGCGAGGTCGGGGGAAGATCGGCCGCCGTGATCAGCGGCGCCGAGCCGGGTGCACGGCGTACCGTCACGTCCTCGACGGGAGTTGAGATGGACATCAGGGGTACCTCCATGATCGTGGAACTCGAGCTGCCGACCTGGTCCGTTGTGGACTCCGAGCCGATTACGACGGGTGTGAGCACGTGCGGGCGAATCAGGTCCCCGCCGGGCTGCTGCGACGTCTGCGTCGTGCACCAGCCTAAAATGTAATCACAGATCACACAAGGGTGGGCGGTGTGCCGCTGCCGATCGACGGCTCGCGTTACCGAACGGAGTCGCTGGCCGCGGGGGAAATTGATCGCCGGTTAATATGTGATCTGTGGTCATGTCCAAGCGCGCTGAGCCGACACTTCTGACCGATCAGGTCTACTCGATGATTCACGAGTCGATCATGAACGGTGATCTGCCTGCCGGTGCCCGCCTGCGGGTGCGCGATCTCGCCGAACAGGTGGGAACCAGCGTGATGCCGGTGCGCGAGGCGATCCGCC
>JBCEBZ010000300.1:0-2761 GCA_039206675.1 Rhodococcus sp. (in: high G+C Gram-positive bacteria)
CCTCCGCGACGCCACCCGTCGCGCGAACCGCGAATTCGGCTGGGGATCGGTGTGCTTGGTGGACATCGACGGACAGCCGCATCAGGTCGTGGATCCGACCGTCGACGATCGGGTGCCGGCCACCGACCTTCGCGGCGAGGTCGATCCCGTCGACGCCGCGCACCGATGGATGCGGAACGACCGGACCGCACGCACCGACATGTACGACGGTCCACTCCTGGTCTCGCACATTCTGCGTCTGGGCGACGATCACTACTACTGGTATTTCCGCGCCCACCACATCGTGTCGGACGGGTACGCCGCGATGATGCTGATGAGCCGCACGGCCGAACTGTACGTCGCCGCCGTCGAGGGCAGGGAACCCGCGGATTGCCGGATCGAGGGACCGGAACGTCTCGTGCGGGAGGACGCGACGTACCGCGCCTCCACCCGGTTCGCCCGCGACCGCGACTATTGGCGCGAACAGGGCGGCGACCCGGCGTCGGTCCTCAGCCTGAGCGGCCGCGCGGCGCGACCGGAGATCGACGCCCGGACAGCGACCGGGCACACGCCGCCGCGCGGGAGCGTGCGGAATCCGACGGCCGTGACCGTCGCCGCCTTCGCCTCCTATCTCGCCAGGATGACCGGCGCCGACGACGTGGTCCTGTCCCTGCCCGTGTCGGCGCGGACAACGGCCGGCCTCAGACATGCCGGCGGCTCGGTCTCCAATGTGATCCCGTTGCGGCTGAGGGGAATCGGATCTGCCACCGTCCGCAGTGCGGTCGGAACCACGGAGGCGGCGTTGACGGCGGCTCTGCGCCGTCAACGCTACCGCCGCGAGGACATCGGCCGGGACCTCGCCTCGGGTGGGGTCGACCTCCTGCATTTCGGGCCGGTGGTCAACGTCATGATGTTCACGAAGGAGATCACGCTGGGCGCCGTACGCGGGATGGTCCGGGTACTCACCACCGGTCCCGTCGCAGACCTCGCCGTCAACATCTATCCCGGGTCCGAGGGAGATGCCGCCCGCATCGATTTCGAGGGAAACCCGGCACTGTACGACCAGGCCGAACTGACCGGACACCACTCGCGTTTCCTCGCGTTCCTCGACCGCTTCACCGCCGCGGCGGAGTCGGACGCACCGGTCGCCGACCTCGACGTCTTCTTCGCCGGCGAACGCGCAGAATTCGCTCCCGCGCGGGGTCTTCCGGATACGGACCCCGTCCTGCTCGACCGTCTCCTCACGGGAACCGTCGCGAACGACCCGGAGGCGATCGCGATAACCGACCGGGGACGCGCACTGTCCTACGGCGACCTGGACCGGCTCGCCACCCGGCTGGCCCGCGTCCTGACGGCTCGGGGCATCGGGCCCGAGGACGCCGTCGCGGTCTCCATCCCGCGGTCGATCGAGTCGGTGCTGGCGTTGTGGGCGGTCGCGAAGGCCGGTGCGGCCTATGTTCCGATCGATCCGTCACATCCGCGCGCTCGCATCGCGTACGCCCTCGACGATTGCGGGGCGACGGTCGGGCTGACCGTCCGTTCGGAGAGCGCCGCACTGCCCGGCACCATCGCATGGCTGACCGCCGATGTCGGCGAACTCGAAAATCTCTGTCAGAGTGATCATTCCGATGCCGTGGCCGTCGTGGAACGGACACGCCCCCGGCTCGTGGACCATCCCGCGTATCTGATCTACACGTCCGGCTCGACCGGAACACCGAAGGGCGTCGTCGTCACCCATCGAGGTCTCGCCAACCTGGCCCAGGAAATCCGGGACCGGTACGCGGTGTCGGCGCGCTCTCGGATCCTGCACTTCGCCTCACCGAGTTTCGACACGGCGCTGGTCGAAGTGCTCGCGGCCTGCATCGGCGGCGCGACGCTCGTCGTGACGCCACCCGGCGTGTTCGGCGGTGACGAGCTGACACGGCTGCTGCGCGACGAACACGTCACCCATCTCCTGACGACGCCGTCCGCGCTGGCCGCGATCGACTCCGGCACGACGAACGAACTGGAGTTGGTGCTGGTCGGAGGGGAAGTGTGTCCGCAGGAGCTGGTGAGGCGGTGGGCCGGCAGGCAGGACATGCGCAACGCGTACGGTCCGACGGAGACGACGTGCAGTGTCACCCTCACGGATCCGATCTCAGCGGACGAGCGAATGACGATCGGCTCCCTCATGCGCGGCGTGGACGCGGTGGTTCTGGATCACCGCCTTCGTCCGCTTCCTCCGGGCGCCGTCGGTGAGCTCTACCTCGCCACCCCGGCCCTCGCACGGGGTTATCACCGGCGCCACGGTCTGACCGCCGCACGGTTCGTCGCCAACCCGTACGGCCGCCGAGGGTCGCGGATGTTCCGCACCGGGGACGTGGTCCGGTGGACGGCGACCGGGACGCTCGAGTTCCTCGACAGGGCGGACGACCAGATCAAGATCCGCGGATTCCGTGTCGAACTCGGCGAGATCGACGCCACGCTGACCGCACTGCCGGGCGTCACGTTCGCGGCGACGGTGCTGTACCGGAACGCGGCCGGCAACCCGAACCTGGTGTCCTACATCATGGCCGAGCCGGACGCCTCGATCGATCGTGAAGTGCTGAAAGCGCAGCTTGTGCGATTCCTGCCCGACTACATGGTTCCGAAATCGATCATGCTCGTGACGTCGATCCCGTTGACGCCGACGGGGAAGCTCGACCGGGCAGCGCTCCCGCTGCCGGAGTTCGGCTCGGACTCGGTGCCTCATCGTGACCCCGAGACGCCGCCGTATGTGCGACCTCGGGCTGTGCACGTGCGA
>JBCEBZ010000300.1:2771-15965 GCA_039206675.1 Rhodococcus sp. (in: high G+C Gram-positive bacteria)
GGTCGCACGCGTGTTCGCCCAGGTTCTCGGTGTCGACGCGGTGGGTGCCGACGATTCCTTCTTCGACCTCAGCGGCGACTCGCTGTCGGCCATCCGGGTGGTCGCGAGGATCAACGCGGAGCTCGGCACCAGTGTGGGCGTGCGCGACCTGTTCGACGCACCGACGGTCGCTGCACTGGCATCGACGGTCGCGGAGGCCTGCGCAGACTCGCCGACCATCCGCCCGCAGCGCGGACCGAGGCTGGGTGCCACACCGCTGCCTGCCCTGGTGCCGCTGTCCCCGTCGCAATTCTTCATCGACCGCACCGTCGTGGATCCCGCTCTCCACAACATCCCCTTCACCGTGCGCGTGCGCGGCGGGTTCGACGTCGACGCCCTGCGCTCGGCGATGGCGGATGTCCTCGGCCGGCACCGTTCGCTGAGGACCGTGTTCCCCGACTCGCCGTCCGGGCCGTACCAGCACGTGCTCGACGTGGCCGACGCGTTGCCCGACCTGCGCCCGGTGCCGGCAGACGCGGCGGAGGCGGAGGCCCGGACGTCGCACCTGCTGTCCGCCGGATTCGACGTGCGGCGGGATCCGCCGCTCCGCGCCCGGCTGTTCCAGATCGGCGACGGCGACCACCTGCTGGCGTGCGTCATCCACCACATCGCTGCGGACGGCTGGTCGCTGGCACCCCTGGCACGGGATCTCGCGGACTCCTACGGTGCCCGGTCGGCGGGCGTGGCGCCCGAGTGGGAGCCGCCGATCACGGAGTATGCGGACTACACCGTGTGGCGGCGGGCGTTGCTGGGCGACGAGGACGACCCGGCGAGTGTCGCGTCGAAGCAGATCGCCCACTGGGCGCAGGAACTGTCGGGGCTGCGCGGGGAGCTTGCGCTGCCCACCGATCGTCCCCGGCCGGAGCGGTGGACGTACCGGGCGGGGCGACTTCCGTTCTCGCTCGACGAGCAAACACATCGAGGCCTGCTGGCCACCGCGCACGAGCACCACGCCAGCCTGTTCACGGCGCTCAGGTCGGCGGTGGCGATACTGCTCGCCCGGCTCAGCGGAGATCCCGACATCGCGATCGGCACTCCGGTCGCGGGCCGGGGAGACCCGGCGCTCGACGACGTGGTGGGGATGTTCGTCAACACGCTGGTTCTGCGGACCCGGGTCGACCCGAGCATGACGCTGTGCGACATCGTCGAAGGATCACGCGGCGTGGAGCTTCGCGCGCTGGCGAACGCCGAGGTGCAGTTCGAGCGACTCGTGGAGGTACTCGACCCGCCACGGTCGCCGTCCCTGCACCCGCTGTTCCAGGTTGCGCTGTCGCTGAACAACTTCGCTCCCGCAGCCTTGGACGTGTCCGGGCTCGACTTCGAGGTCACTCCGCGTCCCCTCGACATCGCCAAGTGCGATCTGCACTTCCACTTCACCGAACGTCACGACGTCGACGGGAGGCCTGTCGGAATCGATGCCGAACTGGTGTATTCCGCCGACCTCTACGACGCATCCACCGCGCTGGGGTTCGTCGACACACTGCACACCATCGTCGACCCGATCGGTAGGTGACCCCGCATCGGACGTGGTAGAGATGGCTGATGAGAGGCTTCCGGAAATCGATTCTGGTGTCACTGGTCGGCGTCGCCGCGCTCCTCGCGCCGGCCGCCTGCTCCGACCGGTCCGGCACGGCGGTGAGCGAGCCGCAGGCAACGACGACCGTCTCCGCCGCGGATCCGACCGGCGACGAGGCGACCACGCCCGCGAGCCAGCCGTACACGGAGACCGAACTGCAGGTCACCGGTTCCACCGGCCGCGTCACCTACGACGTGCTCATCCCGCAGATCGAGGGCGGCGACGCGGCGGTCACCGCCGAGTTCAACGAATCGATGCGGGCCGCGCTCCAGGATCAGATCGACGGCTGGGGCACCGACGCGTTCACGCTGAGCAGCCAGGAACACAGCGTGGCGCACATCGGTGAGCACGTGATCAGCGGGCTGCTGGTGACGTCGTGGAACGCCGATCCGCCCGGGGCGCATCCCACGCCGATCGTCGCGACGGTGGTGGTGAATGCCGACACAGCCGCGCCGATCACGCTCGGCGACCTCTTCCCCGACCTGCCGGCCGGGCTGCAGACGCTGTCCGACGAATCCGCGCGCCTGGTCCCCGAGACGGTCGCCGGACCTGACTTCGATCGATCGGGTATCGAGCCGACCGAGGCGAACTTCGCCAACTGGCTGGCCACCCCGGCGGGCATGGAGATCCACTTCAACGACTACCAGGTGGGGCCGCACGCGATCGGACTCGTCACCGTCACCGTGCCCTGGGACGACCTGGCGGACGTCATCGACCCCGAACTCGCTTCCGTCGTGTCGAGTTAGCCACTGCCCGACCGCTCACCGGGAACGAACCTGTGGCTGCCCGGGTGCTCCGACCTACCGTCCCAGACAGGCCTTTGCTGCCGGAATGTGTCTGTCGAATGGGAGAGGAGCGCGCCCGTGAGTGCACGCACCGAAGTTGATGCTCGGGCGAATCGGATCGGCGACGTGGACGCGGTCGTCGTCGGCGCGGGATTCGCGGGTCTGTACGCCGTCCACAAACTGCGGAGCCTGGGTCTGACGGTCCAGGGTGTGGAGGCGGCCGCCGGTGTGGGCGGCACGTGGTTCTGGAACCGCTATCCCGGCGCCCGGTGCGACGTGGAAAGCGTCGACTACTCGTACTCGTTCTCGCGGGAACTCGAGCAGGAGTGGGACTGGAGCGAGAAGTACGCCACCCAGCCCGAGATCCTGGCGTACATCGATCACGTCGCCGACCGGTTCGACCTCCGCGACCGCTTCCTGTTCGGCACCCGCGTGACGTCCGCGGAACTGGACGAGGACACGCTGCGGTGGGAGGTGCGTACCGACCGCGGCGATGTCCTGTCCGCCCGGTACTGCATCTTCGCGACCGGTGCGTTGTCCACCGCGAACATGCCGAACATCCCGGGACGCGAATCCTTCACGGGCGATACGCATCACACCGGTCACTGGCCGCACGAGGGTGTCGATTTCACCGGCAGGCGGGTCGGGATCATCGGCACCGGCTCCTCGGGTATCCAGTCGATTCCCGTCATCGCCGAGCAGGCGGACCACCTGTACGTGTTCCAGCGCAGCGCCAACTACAGCGTCCCGGCGGGCAACGAGACGTGGGACGACGAGATGCGGCGCGCGATCAAGGCGGGGTACGACGAGCGCCGGCGCCTGTCCCGGGAGAGCGGCGGCGGGTCGCCGTACAACGCGCACCCGAAGTCGGCGCTGGAGGTGTCGGAGCAGGAACGCCGCGACGCCTACGAGACGCGATGGAAGCTCGGCGGGGTGCTGTTCGCGAAAACCTTTCCGGACCAGACGAAGACCGAGGCCGCGAACGCGACCGCGCGGGAGTTCGCGGAGGAGAAGATTCGCCGCCTCGTCGACGACCCGGCGGTCGCGGACACGCTGATCCCGAACGATCACCCGATCGGGACCAAACGGATCGTCACCGACACGAACTATTTCGAAACGTACAACCGGCCGAACGTCACCCTGGTGGATCTGAAGGCGGCGCCGATCGAGTCGATCACGCCGTCGGGGATCACCACCGCCGACGCCGATTACGGCCTCGACACGCTGGTGTTCGCCACCGGATTCGACGCCATGACCGGGGCCCTCGACCGCATGCGGATCGTCGGCCGGGGCGGGGTGTCCCTCGCCGACTACTGGAGTGAAGGGCCGAAAACCTATCTCGGTCTCGGTGTTCCGGGGTTCCCGAACCTGTTCGTCGTGACGGGTCCGGGAAGCCCGTCGGTGCTGGCGAACATGGTGCTCGGCGCCGAGCAGCACGTCGACTGGATCGCGGACTGCATCGAGCACCTGTGGGAGAAGGACTACGACGCCGTCGAGGCGTCGGTACCGGCCACCGAGCAGTGGGTGGAGCACTGCCGCGAGCTTGCCGCACAGACGCTGTTCCCGCTGGCGAACTCGTGGTACATGGGCGCCAACATTCCGGGCAAGCCCCGCGTGTTCATGCCGTACATCGGCGGCTTCGGCGCGTACGGGCGGATCTGCGCCGACGTCGCGGAGGAGGGGTTCCGCGGATTCGAGTTCAGCCGGTCCCGCACGAGGCTGGCCGACCCGGTGGGGTAATTTCACGGACATTGGTCAGCCGCGCGGGCAATTACCTGCGCGGCTGACCAATTCGTGGGAGAACTGCGCTCAGTCGGGCAGTGCGTACGTGGCCCAGGCCCGCGCGACCACGTCGCCGTCGACCGTGCACGTGACGGTGACGTCGGCCATGCGCACGCCGTCCTGGACGTACGTCTGCTGCAGCGAAGACGTGAACACCGCATCCGACGGCACCGACCGCCGGATGCGGGTGCGGAACCTGCGGAGGGTGCCGGGGAACTGCTCGGCGCCGTGACGCTCCAGCAGGTCCACCGACCGATCCTCGGGGGCGACCGCACCGGTGAAGCTGTTCGTCCAGAACTCGAAGACCACCTGCTCGTCGCGGTTGAGGAAGCGGATCAGCAGATCGTGGTCGCCCATCCGGCGGACCACCGGCGACAGGTCGTCGGTTCGGGGTCGCAGCAGGAGAAAGTCCTGCTCGACGGCCGCTCCCGGTTCGGGTGCGACGGCCACCCCGGCCGGGACGGCGTCGGCGCAGAGCCGGCGAATCTCCGCTGTGCGCGGCTGCGAAGAGATGAGTGCGGCCATCGTTCCTCCCAAATTCCGGGGTCTGTAGTCCGCACGGTAGTCGCCGCGGCCCGGAAACGGGGGCCGTGGTCCCTGTGATCGGGACGCGGAGAATGCGCCCTGACGGCCGGATGCGAAAGCCTCTCGCTGAGTGGGAGAGTCGGGTACCGCAGCGCGCCGCGTGCGCCGACTATGAGCTACACCACACCCCGAGGGTGTTCTTGACGTACAGCGAGGCGGAGGTAGACATGGCGCGCAACAGTGCCGTTGACGGCGACGAAGTCCGGATGATCGAAGTGGGATCGGCACCAACGCGTTTCGCGCGCGGGTGGCACTGCCTGGGGCTGGCGAAGACGTTCAGGGACGGCGCCCCGCACCAGATCGACGCGTTCGGCACGTCGCTGGTGGTGTTCGAGACGTCCGACGGGACGCTCAGCGTGCTCGACGCCTACTGCCGCCACATGGGTGGCAACCTGGCGCACGGCACCGTGAAGGGCGATTCCATCGCGTGCCCGTTCCACGACTGGCGCTGGGGCGGCAACGGCAAGTGCACCGGAATCCCGTACGCGCGGCGCGTCCCGCCGCTGGCACGGACCCGGGCCTGGACGACCATCGAGCGCAACGGCCAGCTCTACGTCTGGAACGACCCGCAGGGCAACCCGCCGCCCGCCGACGTGACGATTCCCGAGATCGAGGGATTCGGCTCCTCGGAATGGACGGACTGGACCTGGAATTCGCTGCTCGTCGAGGGTTCGCACTGCCGCGAGATCGTCGACAACGTGGTCGACATGGCGCACTTCTACTACGTCCACTTCTCGTTCCCGCGCTACTTCAAGAACGTCTTCGAGGGCCACGTGGCCACCCAGTACATGCAGTCGACGCCCCGCCACGACATCTCGGTGGGCACCAGCTACGACGACCCCAACTCCACGCTGCGCTCGGACGCGTCGTACTTCGGCCCGTCCTACATGATCGACAAGCTGTGGAGCGAGGCGAACGGCATGATGATCGAGACGGTGCTGATCAACTGTCACTACCCGGTCAGCGCCGATTCGTTCGTCCTGCAGTGGGGCGCCATGGTCAAGAAGCCCGAGGGGCTGTCGGACGAGGTGGCCAACGGCATGGCGGCGCAGTTCGCGGAGGGTGTCGAGCTCGGGTTCAAGCAGGACGTCGACATCTGGCTGAACAAGTCGCGCATCGACAACCCGCTGCTGTCGGAGGAGGACGGGCCGGTGTACCAGCTGCGCCGCTGGTACCAGCAGTTCTACGTCGACGTCGAGGACATCACCGAGGACATGACCAAGCGCTTCGAATTCGAGATCGACACCACCAGGGCGGTGCAGAGCTGGGAGGCGGAGGTTGCCGACAACCTCGCCAACGGCGTCGTGCCCCTCGACACCAACGCCTGAGCCGGCCCAGAGAAGAAGGACACGACAGATGACCCACGAGGTTCTCGACAACATCATGGCGATCGCGGATCAGCTCCGCGATCAGGCGCCCGAGGCCGAGCGGATCGGCCGGCTGCCCGACGACACGGCGAAGAAGCTCCGCGAGGCCGGGCCGATCAAGTTGCTGCAGCCGGGCAAGTACGGCGGCTACGAGGCGCACCCCCGCGAGTTCGCCGAGACGGTGATGACCGCGGCGTCGCTCGACCCGGCCACGGGATGGGTGTGCGGCATCGTCGGCGTGCATCCCTGGCAGTTGGCGTTCGCCGACCCGAAGGTGCAGGACGAGGTGTGGGGTTCCGACACCGACACCTGGATGGCCTCCCCGTACGCGCCGACCGGGATCGCGACCCCGGTCGACGGCGGCTACCTGTTCAACGGCCGCTGGCAGTTCTCGTCGGGCACCGACCACTGCGACTGGATCTTCCTCGGCGCGATGCTCGGCGACAAGGACGGCGCCATGGCGCTGCCGCCGAAGATGCTGCACATGATCCTGCCGCGCAGCGACTACGAGATCGTCGAGGACTCGTGGAACGTCGTCGGGCTCAAGGGCACCGGGTCCAAGGACATCGTCGTCCGCAACGCGTTCGTCCCCGACTACCGGGTGATGGACGCCGACGAGGTCATGAACGGGACCGCGGTGCAGAAGTTCGGGCGCACCGAGACGCTGTACAACATGCCGTGGTCGACGATGTTCCCGCTCGGCATCTCCTCCGCCGTCGTGGGAATCGCGGAGGGCGCCCTGGCCGCACACCTCGACTACCAGCGCGACCGCGTCGGCGCGCAGGGCACCGCGATCAAGGACGACCCGTATGTGCTGTTCGCCGTGGGCGAGGCCGCGGCCGACATCAACGCCGCCCGTCAGGAACTGCTCGCGAACGTCGACAAGATCTGGGATCTCGTCGAGTCGGGCAAGGAAGTCACGTTCGAGGACCGCGCCGCCGGACGTCGCACCCAGGTGCGGGCCGCCTGGCGTGCGGTGACCGCCGTCGACCAGATCTTCGCGCGGTCGGGCGGCAACGCGCTGCGGATGGACAAGCCCCTGCAGCGGTACTGGCGGGACGCGCACGCCGGCCTGGCGCACGCCATCCACGTGCCGAGCACCGTGTACCACGCCTCGGCGCTCAGCTCGCTCGGCCTCGACCCGGCCGACAACCTCAAGTCGATGATCTGACCGCAGTCGGACCCCGAAAACAGCAGAAGGACAACACATGACAGACATCAAGGGACTGGGCTACGTCAAGATCCAGACCAACGACCTGGAGCGCTGGCGGACGTTCGCGTTCGACGTGCTCGGGTTCGCCGAGGGCAGCGGCCCCGACGAGGACGCCCTCTACCTCCGCATGGACGAGCGCGCGGCCCGGATCGTGGTCGTGCCGGGCGAGACGGACGAGGTCGTCACCATCGGGTGGGAGGTTCGCGACCACGCGGGCCTGATCCGCGTCCAGGAGGCGGTCGAGGGTGCCGGTATCGCCGTCAAGCCGCTGTCGGTGGAGGAGGCCGACGCACGGCGCGTCGAGGAGGTGATCACGTTCCAGGACCCGACCGGCGCGACGATCGAGATCTTCCACGGCGCCGTCCTCGATCACAGCCCGGTAGTCACCCCGTTCGGCGCGAAGTTCGTGACCGGGGCGCAGGGCCTCGGTCACGTCGTGCTGCCGGTGATGGACTTCAGCGGAGCATTCGACTTCTACACCGAGGTGCTGGGCTTCCTGCCCCGCGGCGCCTTCCGCATCCCGGCGCCGCCGGAGTTCGGTCCGATGCGGGTGCGCTTCATGGGCGTCAACGAGCGGCACCACAGCCTGGCGCTGTGCCCCGCACCGCACGGTGGTGCGCCGGGACTGGTGCACATCATGGTGGAGGTCGACACGCTCGACGCCGTCGGGCAGGCGCTCGATCGCGTCGTCAAGGACGGGTTCTCCGTCTCCTCGACGCTCGGCCGCCACACGAACGACAAGATGGTGTCGTTCTACGTGCGTGCCCCCGGCGGCTGGGACATCGAGTTCGGCACCGAAGGCATGAAGGTGGACGAGAAGTACTACTCCGCGGAGGAGATCACCGCCGACAGCTACTGGGGCCACGACTGGTCGGGAAGTGAGCCGCTGGCGGCGATGTAAGGGGTGTCCGGGCCCGGTGTGCGTATCCACGCGATGCATGCACCGGGCCTCTCTGCTGTCCGGGGCCGATCGCTCGGCAGTATTGCAAATAGGTATATGCCTATTTATAGTAAGTGTCGCCAGTCACACACCGCGACGCTGCACCGAGCAGCGCCGCTACGGAGGTCCCCATGACGACGTCACTCAGCCCCACCCCCACCGCCGGACTCGATCGCGCCGCACTGCTCCTCGACGCGTTCGACGGGCCGGGCAGGCTCACGCTCGCGCAGATCGTGCGCCGCACGGGGCTTCCGCGATCGTCCGCGCACCGGATGCTCGAACGTCTCGTCCAGCTGAGGTGGCTCCGCCGGGAGGGCCGGGACTACGAACTCGGCATGCGGCTGTTCGAACTCGGCTCCCTCGCCGTGCACCAGGACCGCCTGCACCGGGCCGCGCTGCCCTTCCTGCACGAACTGCACCGCCTCACCGGGCACGCCGTGCACCTCGCGGTGCTGGAGGGGATCGACGTCGTCTACCTGGAGAAGATCGCCGGACGGTTCGGCGTCGGGCTGCCGTCCCGCGTCGGCGGCCGTCAGCCCGCGCACTGCACGAGCGTCGGCAAGGTGCTGCTGGCCCACTCGCCCGAGTCGGTGGTCGAGCGCGTCGTCGAGGCCGGCCTGCCCCGCAGCACGCGATTCAGCATCGACTCGCCGGCCGCGTTCCGCGCCGAACTGCAGAAGACCCGCGAACGCGGAGCGGCATACGACCGCGAGGAGGATCTCGTCGGCGTCAGCTGCGTCGCCGTGCCCGTGGGCACCGACGACAACGTGGTGGCCGCCATCTCCGTGTGCGGTCCGAGCAGCCAGATCAAGCTCGATCACCGTCTGACCGCGCCGATCCGCATGTCCGCCAAGGGCACCTGGCGCAACTACATGTCGGCCGCGACCCCCGCCGCCGGCCGATACTCCGCCTGAGGCGGGACGAAGGAGCACGAATGCCGCTCGACGAGCAGGCCGAGACCATCCTCCGGGGACTCAACGAGAACTTTCCCCGGGTCGAGACCATGACCGGCGCCCAGGCCCGGGCGGCGACGAAGGCGGGACGCAGGGCCGTCGCCGACCCCGAGCCGGTCGGTGAAGTGCACGACCGGGAGATCCCCGGCGGGGCCGGATCGATTGCGGTGCGGATCTATTCACCCGCGGGGGACTCCGCCGGGCCCCGTCCCGTCGTCGTCTTCTTCCACGGTGGTGGGTTCGTGATCTGCGACCTCGACAGCCACGACGGGTTCTGCCGCGCCATGTGCAACGGGATCGGCGCCGTCGTCGTCTCCGTCGACTACCGCCTGGCCCCGGAATCGCCGTGGCCCGCCGCAGCGGACGACGCGTACGCCGCGACGTGCTGGGTCGCGCGGCACGCCCACGAGTTCGGCGGCGATCCGAGCCGTCTGCTCGTCGCAGGCGACAGCAGCGGGGGCAACCTCGCGGCCGTCGCGGCGCTGATGTCGCGGGACCGAGGCGGGCCCGCCGTAACCGGACAGGTGCTGATCTACCCCGTCGTCGAACCGGTCTTCGACACCGAGTCGTACGAGCAGTTCGCGGAGGATCATTTCCTCACCCGCGCTGCGATGCAATGGTATTGGGACCAATACCTCCCCACTCACCGCGACACCGTGCCCGCCTACGCCGCCCCGGTCCGGGCCGAGGACCTCGGCGGGCTGCCACCCGCGGTCGTGATCACCGCCGAACGCGATCCGCTGCGCTACGAGGGGGAGAAGTACGCCGCGGCGCTCGCCGCCGCGGGGGTTCCCGTGCAGCTCGAGCGGGCCCCGGGAATGTTCCACGGATTCCTGACGATCGACGCGATGACCGCGGCGCAGAGGGTGCGGGAAGAGCTGTGGCCGCGGCTGCGGAACCTGGTGGCCGAACGGGTGCGCACCCCGTCCGACTAGTTCTCCGTTCCGTCCGCGTCCCGCGCCGCCTTCATCGCGGCCTGGTACTCCTGCTGCGCCGCACGGGAGCGCCGGATCGAATGCGATTCGGTCGGTTTCGGCACACCGGGATGCTCCGGCGTCCCTTCGCCGCGCATCCGCAGGGCGGCCTCGTCGATGTCGGCGAGCATCTGCTTCGCGAGTTCGCTCTCGGCGGCGTAGTAACGTTCGGACCACTTGTTGACCATGTGCGCGAACGCCCACGTGGGTTCGACGTCGGAATCGCGAGCGTCGAGCGCGGCCTGCCTGCTCATCCCCTCCGCGTACGAGATGTGCTCTTCGAGGGCCTCTTTGAGCTGTTCCGGTTCTGTGAGGTGGCCGAGCCACATGCGGAGCATCACCCCGTGTTTGAGGACGGGCGGATCGATCGGCGCCTCCCGCGCCCAGCTGCGCATGACGGCCATGCCCGCGTCCGTGATCTTGTACAGCCGCTTGGGTTTCACCCGCGCCTCGTCGTCCACGACGGTCCGCGACGTCACGTATCCCGCGTCCTCGAGCTTCTTCAGCTCCGAGTACACCTGACTGAACGACGGGCTCCAGTAGAAGAAGCGCACGCTGTACGACGCCCACTTCTTGAGGTCGTAACCGGACAGTTCCTCGCCGAACGACAGAATGCCGAGTACCGGCCAGCTCGTGGATCGGAGGCCGGCGAACCCGGAGCTCTGGGTGGGGTCGGACGAAGGCATTTCCCGAGCCTATCAACCGTGCGCCACCGGCCGGTCGGCGCGAAACCCTGCCGCTGGGCGGGACGGGACATTTCCCGCCTGCAGGTGCCGCGGCCACGCTGGTTTCGACCCGTCGATCCAAGGAGACACGATGACCCGAACCGAAGAACCCGCGCCGCCGGTGGTGCGCCGCATCGACCCCGCCGACCTCAGGTCGGTGCTCGGGCACTTCTGCACCGGCGTCACGGTGATCACCGCGCACGACGGCGAGAATCCGCACGGCTTCACGTGCCAGTCCTTCGTGTCGCTGTCGCTGGACCCGCCGTACGTCTCGTTCAGCCCCGCACGGACGTCGACCAGCTGGCCGCGGCTGCGGGCGAGCGAACACGTGTGCGTCAACGTCCTCGCCCACGACCAGCGGGACGTGTGCGGGACGTTCGCGACCAGCGGCGCCGACAAGTTCGCCGGCGTCGGGTGGTCGCACGCCGGGAACGGCGCCCCGGCGCTGGACGGAGTGCTGGCCCGGGTGCAGGCGACCGTCGAATTCGAGCACGACGCCGGCGACCACACCATCGTCGTCGCGCGCGTGACCGGACTGGACGTGCTGCGGGACGTGCCGCCGCTGCTGGTGTACCGCGGCGGGCTCGGCATCTTCACCGCCGCCACCTAGCCGCGCAGTGTCCCGCTCGGCGGGAAGGACTGTGGGAAAAAGCAATTGACACCGGCAAGGTGTGATCGAGACCACTTCGGAAGGTGTGCACGATGAGCGTAGACGAGCAGAACTGGGACCGGGAGGTCGATCTCCTGGTGATCGGCAGCGGTGCGGGTGGCATGACCGCCGCCCTCGCCGGGGCCGAGCGGGGACTCGACACCCTTCTCGTCGAAAAGTCCGGAGTGTACGGCGGTTCGACGGCGCTGTCGGGTGGCGCCCTGTGGATCCCCAACTCGCCCATCCTCGTCCGTGAAGGCCGCGCCGACGACCCCGGCGACGTCCGGAAGTACCTCGAGTCGATCGTCGGCGACAGCGTGCCCGCCGAACGCCTCGACGCGTACATCGAGCAGGGGCCCGCGATGATGCAGTTCTTCGAACAGCACTGCCCGCATCTCCGGTTCTCCTGGTGCGAGGACTATTCCGACTACCACCCCGAGAACGTGGGCGGACGGCCGAAGGGGCGGACGGTCGAACCGCTGCCGTTCGACATGAACCGGCTCGGCGCCGACCGCGAACGGCAGCGCCCCAACTCTCTCGCCATGCCGGGCGGGCTCTACATGACGTCCACCGAGTTCCGGCACCTCAACATGTTCTTCCGCACCTGGGCCGGCCGGCGAACCGCGCTGGGCGTCGGCTGGCGTTCGGTGGTGGCCATGGTGCGGCGCAGGCGGATGGAAACCCTGGGGCAGGCCCTCGTCGGCCGGCTCCGGCTCAGTCTCCAGGAGGCCGGCGTCCCGCTGTGGCTGAACTCGCCGCTGAAGAGCCTGATCACGGACGATTCCGGGGCCGTCACGGGCGCGGTCGTCGAATCCGGGACGCGGGAATTGCGCATCCGCGCCCGCCGCGGCGTCATGATGGCCACCGGCGGATTCGAGCAGAGCGAGGAGATGCGGAAGCGGTACCTGCGGGAGGGCGGCAAGGACAACTACAGCGCCGGCTCGCCCGACAACACCGGTGACGGCATCGTGGCGGGTGAGCAGGTCGGCGCCGCCGTCGATCTGATGGACGACGCCTGGTGGATGCCGTCGTTCCGGCGCCCGGACGGCATCATGCACGTCCTGGTGTCGGAGCGGTCGATCCCGCCGT
This sequence comes from Rhodococcus sp. (in: high G+C Gram-positive bacteria), assembly GCA_039206675.1. Taxonomy (GTDB): domain Bacteria; phylum Actinomycetota; class Actinomycetes; order Mycobacteriales; family Mycobacteriaceae; genus Rhodococcus_F. Next base: position 15,449 of record JBCEBZ010000300.1, read on the forward strand.
CGCTGATCGTCGACCAGAACGGCAAGCGGTTCACCAACGAGGCGTCCCCGTACGTCTCCTTCGTGCACGACCAGATCGCCGGCGGGCACGACCCGGTGTGGTTCGTGTTCGACTCGAAGGCCAAGAGCCGCTACCAGTTCGGTGGTGTGATGCCCGGACAGAAGTTCCCGGCCGAATGGTTCGAGACGGGACTGATGCTGCGCGCCGAATCGCTCGGCGAACTCGCGCAGAAGATGAGCGTGCCCGCCGAGGCGCTGTCCGCCGAGGTCACTCGGTTCAACGGGTTCGCCCGGGCGGGGGTCGACGCCGACTTCGGTCGCGGCAACAGCGCCTACGACCGGCGGCTCTTTCTCCATTTCGGCGGCTTTCAATCCGACGAGTTGTCCGACGTCGATGTTGGCCTCCTGGTCGATGTCGACGTGCCATGGATTCCAGCCGCGACGCGCAATAACCCCAGCACCTTCTGGGCGCAAATCGATGTGGACGTGCTCAAGAGCGCGTCGCCAATGTGGAGCTT
>JBCEBZ010000301.1:0-15938 GCA_039206675.1 Rhodococcus sp. (in: high G+C Gram-positive bacteria)
GTCGGGGTCCTCGTACAGCGGTGTGCCGTCGAACCGGGCCAGCGCCCACTCGTCCTTGGGGAAGTGGGCAGGAACCCAGTCGACGATGACCCCGATGCCTGCGGCGTGCAGACGGTCGACGAACCACCGGAAGTCGTCGGGGGATCCGAACCGTGACGTGGGCGCGTAGTACGACGTCACCTGGTATCCCCAGGACCCGCCGAACGGGTGCTCGGCGACCGGCAGCAGTTCGACGTGCGTGAACCCCGTCTCCGTGACGTGGGCGGCGAGTTGCTCGGCCATCTCGCGGTAGTTCAGCCCGGGACGCCACGAACCGAGGTGAACCTCGTACACGCTCATCGGGGACTGCGCGGGCTCGGTGGCCGCCCGCTGGGCCAGCCAGTCGGCGTCGTTCCATTCGAATGTGCTGACCGACACCCGGGACGCGGTCGCGGGAGGCACCTCCGTCGCGAACGCCATGGGGTCGGCCTTGTCGCGCACACTGCCGTCGCGGCCGTGGACCCGGAACTTGTACAGGTCGCCGACCTCGATACCGGGGACGAACAACTCCCACACCCCGGTCGACCCGAGCACCCGCATCGGGAAGTTCCGTCCGCTCCACCCGTCGAAATCGCCGATCACGCTCACCCCGCGGGCATTGGGAGCCCACACGGCGAACGAGGTGCCGGTGACGGTGCCGTCGGGGGTGTCGTAGCGGCGACGGTGCGCGCCGAGGATCTCCCACAGCCGCTCGTGCCTGCCCTCACCGAACAGGTGCAGGTCGAGTTCGCCGAGGGTGGGCAGGAACCGGTAGCCGTCGGCGGAGACGTCGTTGTGACCACCCGGCCATGTCGTCGACAGCCGGTAGTCCATCAGGTCCCGGTACGGCACCAGCGCACCCCACACGCCGTGCGCGAGGTGCTCCAGCGAGAAACTCGTCCCACCGATGACGGCGTCGACGGCCTCGGCGTAGGGGCGCAGCGCGCGGATCACCGTGCCCTCGGGATGCGGATGCGCGCCCAGGATCGAGTGCGGGTCGTGGTGCTCGCCCCGGGCCAGCAGGTCGAGGTCGGCGGCGTCGGGTGCGATGGCGACAGGCGGTTCGACGGTCACTATGTACCTCCGCGGTAGGCCAGTTTCGTTCTGGCCGGATAGGGAATCGACGGTAGAGCCAGGATATGGGCCACGGCCCGCCACGGTTCGAGGCGCACGAAGTTGGTCTGCCCCCAGTGATACTGCTCCCCGGTGACCTCGTCGAGCACGGTCAGGTGGTCGTGCCAGTCGCGGCCCAGCGCGGGCATGTCCAGCCACACGTTGCCCTGCTCGGCACCGTACGGGTTGAGGTTGATCACCGTCAGCACGGCGTCGCCGGTGGTGGCGTCGAACTTGGAATACGCGATGAGGGCGTCGTTGTCGACGTGGTGGAAATGGATGTTGCGCAACTGCTGCAGCGCCGGATGCTGCCTGCGGATCCGGTTGAGCGCGGTGATCCACGGTTCCAGGGACTCGCCGCGTGCGGCCGCTCCCTCGAAGTCGCGCGGGCGCAACTGGTACTTCTCCGAGTCGAGGTACTCCTCACTGCCCGGACGCACCGGAACATGTTCGTACAGTTCGTATCCCGAGTACACCCCCCAGGTGGGCGACAGGGTCGCCGCCAGCGCGGCGCGCAGCGCGAACATTCCCGGACCGCCGGTCTGCAGGCTCTCGTGCAGGATGTCCGGGGTGTTGACGAAGAGGTTCGGGCGCGCCTCGTCGGCCTTGGCGGCGATCTCCTTGCCGAACTCGGTCAGCTCCCACTTGGCCGTCCGCCACGTGAAATACGTGTAGGACTGCGTGAACCCGCGGCGGGCGAGACCGTACAGTCGCGCCGGACGGGTGAACGCCTCGGACAGGAACAGGACGTCGGGATCCGACTTCTTGACCTCGGCGATCAGCCATTCCCAGAAGTCCGCCGGTTTGGTGTGCGGGTTGTCGACCCGGAAGATCTTGACGCCCGCCGCAACCCAGTGCCGCACCACCCGCAGGACCTCCGCGTAGATGCCGTCGCGGTCGTCGTCGAAGTTGACCGGGTAGATGTCCTGATATTTCTTCGGCGGGTTCTCGGCGTAGGCGATGGTGCCGTCGGGGAGGACGGTGAACCATTCGGGGTGCTTCTTCGCCCACGGATGGTCCGGGGCGGCCTGCAGGGCCAGGTCGATCGCCACCTCCAGGTTCAGCTTCCGGGCGGCGGAGATGAACGCCTTGAAATCGCGCATCGTCCCGAGTTCGGGATGGATCGCGTCGTGGCCGCCCTCGTCCGAGCCGATCGCCCACGGCGAACCGACGTCTTCCGGGCCCGGGGTCAGCGTGTTGTTGGGGCCCTTCCGGTTGATCTTTCCCACCGGGTGAATGGGCGGCAGGTACACCACGTCGAACCCCATGGACGCGATGCGGGGAAGCGCCGCCGCGGACGTCGCGAACGTGCCGTGCCGGGGCCTGCCGTTCTCGTCCCGGCCGCCGGTGGATCGCGGGAAGAACTCGTACCACGACCCGAACAGGGCACGCGTGCGGTCGACGAGCACGGTGTGCGCCTCGCTCTTCGTGACCAGTTCGCGCAGCGGGTGCGCGCGCAGCAGTTCGGTCACGTCCGAGCCGAACGCCGGAGCCACGCGCTCGGAGAGGTGACGGTCGGACCGCAGCGACGCCGCGACCCCGGTCAGCCGCGAGCGGTCCCCGCGGGGGACGCCCTTCGCGGCACGCTCGAACAACCGCGCACCGATCTCGAGGTCGTTGGCCAGTTCGGCCGGACCCTGCCCCACCGCCAGCTTCGCCTCGACCGCGTGCCTCCACGTGGTGACGGGGTCGCTCCAGGCCTCGATCCGGAACGTCCAGAGACCCTCGCCGGTCGGGGTGAAGGACCCGTCCACGGTGTCGGGCACCGGACCGCTGGTCATGGGAATCCGGAACGTCGCCGAGCCGCCCGAAGCGGCACTGCGCGGCCCCCGCACCGCGAGCGTGGCGGCCACGGCGTCGTGACCTTCGCGCCACACGGTTGCCCGGACGGGAAACACCTCACCCACAACGGCCTTGGCGGGAAAGCGGCCGCACCCGACGTTCGGTTCCACGTCGTCGATTCCGAGTCGACCTGTCACACTGGGCTCCGTTCCATAGCCGGAAGTTGCCGGCGGCTCGTGGGCTGGGCCGCCCGTTCAACCGTAATGGAGTCGACCGGTTCCTGTCCGTATTGGAGATCTGACGTCCACCCGGCCCGACACGGCGCAACGACGCCCGCAGTGCGTTATCGTTCGCGAGGTGAAAGCCTTGCGTCGGTTCACTGTCCGAGCCCACCTTCCGGAGCGGCTCGCCGCCCTCGGTCCGCTGTCCACCAATCTTCGCTGGTCGTGGCATCCGGCCACGCAGGAACTGTTCGGATTGCTGGACGAGGACCTGTGGCGGCAGGTGCAGTTCGACCCGGTCCGGATGCTCGGTGAGGTCGACCCCGCCCGCCTGGACGAACTGGCCGAGGACGTCGCGTTCCTGGCCCGGCTCGACGCCGCGGCCGCCGACCTCGACGACTACCTGTCCCGGCCCCGCTGGTATCAGAACCAGCAGGCCAAGGGCGTGTCGCTGGACGGCGGGATCGCATATTTCTCAATGGAGTTCGGGGTCAGCGAGGTGCTGCCCAACTACTCCGGCGGCCTCGGAATTCTCGCAGGCGACCACCTGAAGGCGGCATCCGATCTGGGACTGCCGCTGATCGGTGTCGGACTGCTGTACCGCTCGGGTTACTTCCGGCAGTCGCTGACCGCGGACGGCTGGCAGGCCGAGCACTACCCGCCGCACGATCCGCAGGGGCTGCCGCTGCGCCTGCTCACCGAGTCCGGGCCGGGGTCGTCCGACGGGGCGCCCGTCCTCGTGCACGTCGCGGTACCCGGCGGCCGGGTGCTGCGCGCCCGCGTGTGGATCGCCCAGGTGGGGCGTGTCCCGCTGCTGCTGCTCGACTCCGACATCGCGGAGAACGACGACGAGATGCGGGGCGTCACCGACCGCCTGTACGGCGGCGACCAGGACCACCGCATCAAACAGGAGATCCTCGCCGGCATCGGCGGCGTCCGCGCGGTGCGCGCCTACACCCACGCCTACGGTCTGCCCGATCCCGCCGTCTTCCACATGAACGAGGGGCATGCCGGTTTCCTCGGCATCGAGCGGATCCGCGAACTGGTCACCACCGGCGGGCTCGACTTCGACGAGGCGCTGGCCACGGTCCGCGCCGGCACCGTCTTCACGACTCACACGCCCGTTCCCGCGGGAATCGACCGGTTCCCCGCCGACCTCGTGCGGCACTACTTCGGCGGCGACAACGGCGCGAACGAATCTTCGCTGCTGCCGGGTCTGACGATCGACCGGATCCTCGGACTCGGCCGCGAATCGGATCCGTCCGTGTTCAACATGGCCCACATGGGCCTGCGTCTCGGGCAGCGAGCGAACGGTGTGTCCAAGCTGCACGGCATCGTCAGCCGGGAGATGTTCCAGCCGCTGTGGCAGGGCTTCGATGCCGGTGAGGTGCCGATCGGCTCGGTGACCAACGGTGTTCACGCGCCCACCTGGGCGGCACCCGAATGGATCGACCTCGCCACCCGCATCCTCGGTCCCGAACTGGTGGAGGAGGCCCGCGGCTGGGAACGCTTGCAGGATCTGTCCGCCGAGGAGCTGTGGGCGACCCGCAACGCGCTGCGCGGGAAACTCGTCGAGGAGGTGCGCCGACGGGTCCGGGCGTCCTGGATCGAACGCGGCGCGACGTCCGCCGAGCTCGGCTGGACGGACGAGGTGTTCGACCCGAACGTGCTCACCGTCGGCTTCGCCCGGCGCGTGCCCACCTACAAGCGTCTGACGCTGATGCTGCGCGACCCCGAGCGGCTTCGGGCCCTCCTCCTCGACGAGGAGCGCCCGGTGCAGCTCGTGGTCGCCGGGAAGAGTCACCCCGCGGACGACGGCGGGAAGGCGCTCATCCAGCAGGTCGTGCGGTTCGCCGACGCCGCCGACGTCCGGCACCGCATCACGTTCCTCCCCGACTACGACATGTCGATGGCGCGGTACCTCTACTGGGGTTGCGACGTATGGCTCAACAACCCGCTCCGCCCGCTCGAGGCGTGCGGAACTTCGGGGATGAAGTCGGCCCTCAACGGCGGATTGAACCTGTCGATCCGCGACGGCTGGTGGGACGAGATGTTCGACGGCGAGAACGGCTGGGCCATCCCGACCGCGGACGGCGTCGTCGACGAGACCCGGCGTGACGACCTCGAGGCCAGCGCACTGTACGAACTGCTCGAGCGCGCCGTCCTGCCGAGGTTCTACGACCGCGCGGACGGACTGCCGGTGCGCTGGGTGGAGATGGTGCGTCACACGCTGCAGAACCTCGGCCCCAAGGTGCTGGCGTCGCGGATGGTGCGCGACTACGCCGTCCAGTACTACGCGCCCGCCGCCGCGTCGGCCCGGACGGTGGCGGCGGAGAACTTCGCCGGCGCCCGCGAACTCGCCGCGTTCCGTCGCCGCGTCGAGGCCGCGTGGCCGGCGGTGACGGTCCTGCAGGTCGACGGCGCGGGGCTGCCCGACACCCCCGAGATCGGAGCGAACCTGGTACTCCGCGCCCGGATCCGCCTCGGGGAACTGTCCGTCGACGACGTCACCGTGCAGGCCGTGATCGGCAAGGCCGGACCGGACGAGGAACTCACCGACGTCGTCACCGTCCCGATGACCCATTCGGCGTCGGACGAGTCGGGCGAGTTGTTCGTCGCCGACCTGGCGCTGCCGCTGTCCGGATCGGTCGGGTACACGGTGCGGGTGCTTCCGCACCACGATCTGCTCGTCGATCCGTCGGAGCTGGGCCTGGTGACGGTGCCGAACCCCTGACCGGTATCACCGGAGCCGGTAGGGGGTCCGGCAGGGTTCACGGGCCGACGTCCCGGCGCCGGAAGCCGGCGACGGCGGCGAGGAACAGGGCCGCCGCGAGAAGCAGCAGAACGACGAGGGGCGCGGCCGAGAAACTTTCGGCAGGCAGCGCCGGCGTGTAGTGGAAGGGGGAGAGAATCCCGAACCAGTCCGGGAGGACCTCCCCGAACATGCCGGCGACGAGGACGTAGCCCACGAACGCCCACAGTGCCGGCAGCGCGCGCGGGATCAACCCGTAGACGGCCGCACACGATCCGACGATCACGAGCACTGCCGGCACCGTGTTCAGGGCCGCGCCGGTCAGCCGGCCCAGCGCGCCCGCATCGGACAGTGTGAACGCCGCGGTGATCCCCATACCGACCCCGGCCGTCACCGCGATCGTGACTGCCGCCGCCGCGATCACCACCAGCTGGCCGCCGAGCCACCGCGCCCGCGGGACAGGGGTGGCCAGGGCTTCCTCGGCGCGACCCGACGATTCCTCCGAGCGGATCGACGCGACGGCACCGACGGCGTACATCGCGGCCATCACCACCAGGAACACCAGGTACAGGGCGAACGCGCCGTCGGCGGCCGCCGCGGCGCCACCCGGTAGCAGCTGTGCGAGATCAGGATCCTGTCCGATGAAATCGCTGATCTGCCTGCCGAGGGAACCGATGGGCAGTGACAGCGCGAACACGCCGACACCCCAGGCGAGAATCGAGCCGCGCTGCTGACGGGCCGCCAGCGCGGTGACACCGGTCAGGCGGGGGGACGCCTCGGCGCGCCCGCGCCGCGGCGGAAGAAGCCCCGCCCCGACGTCCCGGCGACCGATGGCGGCATACGCGCACACTACGGTCAGCGCCGCCGCGACGACGCCGATCAGCAACGGCCACCAGCGTTCGTCGACGTACGCGCGGGTGGCCTGCGACCAGCCGATCGGCGACAGCCACGTCAGCAGGCTCCCGCTGTGTCCCTGCTGCACGTCACCGATCGCCCGCAGCAGGTACGCGACGGTGACCGCGCAGATCCCGGCACCACTTGCCGCGCGGGCGTGTTCGGTGAACTGCGACGCCAGCGCCGACAGCGCGGTGAACACCAGACCCACGACCAGCACACCCGCCGACATGTTCAGCGACCCCGCCGGAGGCAGACCCACGGCGAGCAACCCGACGACCAGCAGCAGTGCGACGAACACATTGGCGAGCGCCGCCGACGCCAGTCCCGCCGTGATTCCCGCGTACCGCCCGACGACGCCGGCGCGCACCAGTTCCGCGCGCCCGGTCTCCTCCTCCGTCCGCAGATGCCGCGTCACCAGCAGCACCGACATGATCGCCACGGCCACCATCGTCATGCCGGCGATCTCGTTGGCCACCATCGCACCCAGCGTGTAGTCGTCCAGTCCGTAGCCGGGCCCGGCAAGGGCGGTGGCGGCCGGGGACGAGATGAGTTCGGCACGGGCCTGCCGGGATTCGGCGGTCGGGTAGATGGTGGAGTAACTCGACGCGATCAGGACGGTGAGACCCGCCACCGCGACCGTCCACACCGGAATCCGTACCCGGTCGGTGCGCACCGCCAGTTCGGCGAGCACACTCGTTCCGCTCAGCTGACTCACTGCGGCCGTCCGATCCCGAGCGCCTCGGCCTCGTCGCGGTACTCGCGGAGGAACAGGTCCTCCAGCGTCGGCGGGTTGGCGGTGATCGAGACGATGCCGAGCCCCGTCAACGTGGTCATGACCGGGTCGATCTGATCGGAATCGACGTCGAACGTCACCGTGTTCGGGTCCTCACCCTTCTGCAGGTTGTGCACACCGGGGACATTCCCGATGGGATTGGGTTTGATCCGGGTGGTCGCGGTCACCGTCGTCCGGGTGAAATGCCGCAGCTCGGACAGCGTCCCCGCCTGCACCGTCCGGCCCGCCCGGATGATGGTCACGGCGTGGCACAGCGCATCCACCTCGGCGAGGATGTGACTGGACAGCAGCACCGTGCGCCCGCCGCGCGCGAATTCGGTGATGCACTCCTGAAACACCGCCTCCATCAACGGGTCCAGGCCCGACGTCGGCTCGTCGAGGATGAGGAGTTCGGTGTCGGCGGCGAGCGCCGCCACGAGGGCGACCTTCTGCCGGTTGCCTTTCGAATACGTGCGGCCCTTCCGGGTGGGGTCGAGTTCGAACCGCTCGATCAGCGACGCGCGCCGGACCGGATCGAGTCCGCCGCGCAGTCGCCCGAGCAGGTCGATCGCCTCGCCGCCGGACAGGTTGGGCCACAGGTTCACTTCGCCCGGCACATAGGCGAGCCGCCGATGCACGGGAACGGAATTCCGCCACGGATCGGCACCGAGAACGGACGCCGAACCCCCGTCGGCGCGCAGCAGACCGAGGAGCACCCGGATGGTCGTGGACTTGCCCGCGCCGTTCGGCCCGAGGAAACCGTGCACCTCGCCCGGCTTCACCTCCAGATCGAGGCCGTCGAGGGCGAGCACTTCACCGAAATTCTTGGTGAGTCCGCGGACTGAGATCGCAAGGTCCATCGGTCGAGCATAGGTGCGCACCGATCCGCTGTCCGACTCAGTGCATGAGAGAGTTTCGGGCCGGCGCGGGTGCGGTTCAGGGACGCGAGTCGCGGATCCGCCCCAGCGCCTTGCGCACGACTTCCGGATCCGACGTCTCCCAGAACGGCGGCAACGACGCCCGCAGATACCCGGCGTAGCGGGCGGTCGCGAGCCGCGGATCGAGGACCGCCACCACCCCCTTGTCGTCGACGCTGCGCAGCAGACGCCCCACACCCTGCGCGAGCAGCAGCGCCGCGTGATTGGCTGCGACGGAGAGGAACCCGTTGCCGCCGCGCGACTCGACCGCCTTCTGCCGGGCGACCAGCAGCGGGTCGTCGGGGCGGGGGAACGGGATGCGGTCGAGGATCACGAGGCTCAGGGACGGGCCCGGCACGTCGACGCCCTGCCACAGCGACAACGTGCCGAACAGCGATGTGGGCTCGTCGCCGGCGAACGCCCGGACGAGGGCGCCCGTCGAGTCGTCGCCCTGGCACAGGATCGGGGTGTCGAGCCGGTCGCGCATCGCCTCGGACGCGGCCTTCGCAGCCCGCATCGACGAGAACAATCCCAGCGTCCGCCCACCCGCCGCCTCGACGAGTTCGGCGATCTCGTCGAGATAGGCGGGGGAGAGGCCGTCCCGCCCCGGCGGCGGCAGTTGCTTCGCGATGTAGATGATGCCGGCGCGGGCGTGGTCGAACGGCGACCCGACGTCGAGGGCGTTCCATTTGAGCGTGCCCGCGTCGGACGGTGCCTCGGACCCGGTGGCCGTCGCCGGATCGATCACGACGGACGACTCGGCCGGAAGCCCCCAGTTGACGGCCAGGCCGTCGAAGGATCCGCCCACGGTCAGCGTGGCGGACGTGAGGACCACGGTCGATTCCGCGAACAGCCGGGAACGCAGCAGCCCGCCGACCGACAGCGGCGCCATCCGCACCACCCGGCGGATCGAACCGCGGTTGTCGTCGGCGGCCAGCCACACCACGTCGTGACGTTTGGCCGGATCGGGCTCGTCGAACGCGCTGAGAACGCGGACGGCGCTGTCGTGGACCTCCTCGACCGACGCCAGCGCGGTGTTGCGGGCGGCGGCCGCCTCCGGATCGCTCAACGCCATGCCGGGGCGCGACGGTCCGATGGCCGTGCGCAGCGACCAGGCGGCGTCGCGGACGGCGGCGAGCGCGGGCGCCGCGCCGGGCGGCAACGCCTCCCACCGCTCCGGCCGCAGTTCCTCGAGCAGCGCCGCCCAGCCCTCGCCCGCCGCCTCGAGACGATCGGCGTCCTGCTCGTCGACGAGCTTCGCGCAGCGCCGCGCCGCGGCACTGATCGTCGACGCCGCCAACTCCGCGGTGGCGACGTTGGTGACGCGGTCGACCAGTTCGTGGGCCTCGTCGATGACGACGACGTCGTGCTCGGGAAGGATCGCGATTCCGGTGATGGCGTCGATGGCGAGCAGGGCGTGGTTGGTGACCACGACGTCGACCTGCGACGCCTCTGCGCGGGCCCGTTCGGCGAAGCAGTCCTCGCCGACCGGGCAGCGGGACTTGCCGAGGCACTCCCGGGCCGTGACGCTGACCTGGCGCCACGCCTTGTCGCTGACTCCGGGGGCCAGGTCGTCACGGTCGCCGGTCTCGGTGTCCGAGGACCACTCGGTGAGACGCTGGACCTCACGGCCGAGCCGGGACACCGCGAACGGGTCGAACAGCTCGTCGGTCGGCGGCTCCTCCGCGGTCCCGGTGTGGATCTTGTTCATGCACAGATAGTTGTTGCGGCCCTTGAGGATCGCGAAGTGCGGTCGGCGGCCGAGTGAACCCTCGAGCGCGTCCGCGAGCCGCGGCATGTCGCGGTCGATCAGCTGACGCTGCAGCGCGATGGTGGCCGTCGAGACGATGACCGTCCTGCCGCTCTGCACGGCGTGCCGGACGCTCGGCACGAGGTAGGCCAGCGACTTGCCGGTACCCGTCCCGGCCTGAACGGCCAGGTGCTCCCCGGTGTCGATCGAATGCGCGACGGCGGAAGCCATGGTCAGCTGGTTGGACCGCTCGGCACCGCCCAGCGACCGCACCGCCGTGCGCAACAGCTCGGGGACGTTGGGGAGGTTTTCAGGCACCCGAGCAGGTTACTCGGGACCTACGTCAGAAATCGTCACGCGGTCCGGGGGGACGTCCGCGTCCCGCCCCACCAGGCGCACCCCGGCGGCCCGCATCGCGGTGATCGCGGCCTCGACGGTCGCGGGGGACACGCCTGCGGTGAGAGGGAGGAGCACGCGCGTCGGGAAACCGGCGGCCACGGCGTCGAGTGCCGTCGCGACCACGCAGTGATCGGTGGCGATCCCCACGATGTCGACCTCGGTGACCCCGGCCGCACGCAGCCATTTCTCCAGGGTCCGGCCGTCGGAGTTCGTGCCCTCGAAGCCCGAGTACGCCGCCGAGAACTCGCCCTTGGAGAACACCGACTCGATGCCGCTCCGATCGAGGTTCGGGTGGAATTCCGCGCCGGGTGTTCCCGATTTGCAGTGCACCGGCCACGTGTCGACGTAATCCGGCTCTTCGGAGAAGTGGTGGCCCGGGTCGATGTGGTGGTCGATGGTGGCGGCCACGGCGTCGTACTCGGCCGCGGCCAGGAAGCGACTGATCGCCGCCGCGACCGCGGAACCGCCCTCGACGGCGAGGGAGCCGCCCTCGCAGAAGTCGTTCTGGACGTCGACGACCAGTAGTGCCCGCCGGGCGTCGGTGTTCTCGATGTCGGTCACGGTGCCCTCCTGGATTCGGGTTCGGCGAAGCGCACGGGGATCGCGGGCTCGCCGTGGGAGAGCTTCAAACCCTCCCACGGGAGGCTGACGAGGCCCGCCGCCAGGAGGGATCTGCTGTCCTCCAGAGTAGTCGCGTCGCAGGCGGTCTCACCGCCCCGCACCAGCGGGACCAGCAGTTCCGTCACCTCGAGGCCCGCCCCGCCGGGTGCGTCGGAGTGCGCGGGGTACACGACCTCCTCCACCAGGGTTCCAGTGTCGCGGGCACACCGCACCGCCCTCTTGACGCCGCCCCGCGACGCCTTGTTGCTGCTCCGCTTCTCGACGGGGATGCCGTCCACCTCGACGAGTTTGTAGACCATTCCCGCGGTCGGCGCACCCGACCCGACGACGACGGACGTGCCGACCCCGTAGACGTCGACCGGTTCGGCCCGCAACGCGGCGATGGCGTACTCGTCGAGGTCGCCGGACACCACGATCTTCGTCCCGGTCGCCCCGAGTCCGTCGAGTTGACCGCGCACCTGCCGGGCGAGAACACCCAGATCACCGGAGTCGATCCGGACACCCCCGAGCCCGGGGCCCGCGACCTCGACGGCCGTCTCGACGCCCGCGGTGATGTCGTACGTGTCGACGAGGAGGGTGGTTCCCACTCCGAGTGCCGCGACCTGCGCGCGGAACGCCGCCGCCTCGTCCGGCCCGTCCGGGGTGGTGTGCAACAGGGTGAACGCGTGCGCACTCGTGCCGGCACCGGGCACGCCGTGCCTGCGGACCGCCTCCAGGTTCGACGTGGCCGTGAAACCCGCCAGGTACGCGGCGCGCGAGGCCGCCACCGCGGATTCCTCGTGGGTGCGCCGCGAGCCCATCTCGATCATGGGGCGTCCGTCGGCGGCGCTGACCATGCGTGCGGCGGCGGACGCGATCGCGCTGTCGTGGTTGAGGATCGACAGGATCAGCGTCTCGAGCAGCACGCACTCGGCGAACGTTCCGCGGACGGACAGGATCGGGGAGCCGGGGAAGTAGAAGTCGCCCTCGCGGTAGCCGTCGATGTCGCCGCCGAACCGATAGTTCCGCAGCCATGCGACGGTCGTGGCGTCGAGGAAACGGGAGACGATCTCCAGTTCCGGTTCGCCGAAGCGGAAGTTCGACAGCGCCGCGACCAGGCGGGCCGTGCCGGCCACGACACCGTAGCGGCGACCGTCCGGAAGGCGGCGGGCGAACACCTCGAAACTGCAGCGACGGTGGGCGGAACCGTCGGCAAGGGCTGCCGACAGCATCGTCAACTCGTACTGGTCGGTGAACAAGGCGGTGCTGTCTCTGGACACCCGGCCACTGTAAGCCGCGGTGTCGCCGGGCGGAGGAGCGTCGTACCCTTGTGTCATGGCTCATTGCTCGACGACAGCTCCATTCGTGGATGCCATGCCGGCATCGCCGCAGGTCACCCCTGCAGAGTCGGAGGTCGTCGAGGTCGATGAAGCCAATGATCGTCCCTGGGTCACCGTCGTGTGGGACGATCCGGTGAATTTGATGCACTACGTCACCTACATTTTCCAGAAGCTCTTCGGGTACAGCAAAGCCAAGGCGACGGAATTGATGATGCAGGTGCATTCCGAGGGAAAGGCCGTGGTGTCGAGCGGCTCCCGGGACAAGGTCGAAAACGATGTACGCAAGCTGCACGCGGCGGGCCTGTGGGCCACGATGCAGCGTGACAGCAGCTAACTTTCCGTTCGGACAGTAAGGAACTCGGTACACGACGTGCGGATGTGGAGCAGGAAGAACTCGCTCGGCGGCATGAAGCTGCGCTCGGAGATGGACGCGCACGAGGCCACGGTGCTGCGGTCGCTGGTCGCCTCCGTCCTCGGCCTCCTGGAGGAGCGGGCGGCGTCCGCCCCGGACGACGAACTCGCCGCGCTCACCGGGATGCGGACGGGCAACACGACGGCACCCGACGAGGAGGTCCTCGCCCGGCTGCTGCCCGACTTCCACCGCCCCGACATGGACGCGCCGGACGACGAGATCCGCGCCGAATCGAAGGCCGACGTGAACGGTGCGCTGCGCGGACTCCACGAACCGGAGATCATCGACGCCAAACTGGCCGCCGGCTCGGTCATCCTCCACACCGTCCCCGAGAACGGCGGCAAGGTTCTGCTCACACCGGAGCAGGCCGACGCCTGGCTCAGCGGTCTCAACGACGTCCGGCTGGCGCTGGGGACCAACCTCGGCATCGACGCCGACACGCCCGACGAACTCGACCCGGGCGATCCCCGCGCACCGCACCTCGACATCTACCACTGGCTGACCTGGATGCAGGACTCGCTCGTTCAGGCACTGGCACCGTGACCGGCACGACGCCGGGCCGCACCGATTCGCTCGTCGATGTGGTCGGCCTGAGCGTCGGTCACCATCACAGACTCGACGCGGACGCCGCACTCGGCAGCGGTGCCGCCACCGGATGCACGGTCGTCCTCGCGCCGCACGGCGCGACCGGTGCCGTCGACGTCCGTGGCGGCGGGCCGGGCACCCGGGAAACCGACCTCCTCGACCCCAGCCACAGCGTCCGGAAGGTGCACGCGATCGTCCTCACCGGCGGCAGCGCATACGGGCTCGCCGCCGCGGACGGCGTCATGCGGTGGCTGGAGGAGCACGGTCACGGAATCGCCATGGGGGAGCACGATCAGGTGGTTCCGATCGTCCCCGCTGCCGTCATCTTCGACCTGCCGGTCGGCGACTGGCGCACCCGCCCCACCGCCGAATTCGGTTACCGGGCAGCGGATTCGGCGTCGCATGCCGTGCTGTCCGGTTCGGTGGGCGCCGGGGTCGGGGCGCGCGCGGGAGCGCTCAAGGGTGGGGTCGGAACGGCGAGCGTCGTCGTCACCGACGGTCCGGCGAAGGGCATCACCGTGTCCGCGCTGATGGTGGCCAATCCCGTCGGAACCGTGTTCGATCCGGCGACGGGCCTGCCGTGGGGCGTCGCCACCGTGGGCGCGGCCGCTTTCGGGCTCAGGCCGCCGATCGCCGCCGAGGTGGCGGCGGCACGCGAACTGATCGCCAAGAGCACCGTCCTCAACACGACCATCGGCGTCGTCGCGACCGACGCCGACCTCGGCAAGGCGGCGCTGCGCCGCGTCGCCGTGGCCGGACACGACGGGCTGGCCCGGGCGATCCGGCCCGCGCATTCGCCGCTCGACGGCGACACGATCTTCGCGCTCGCCACCGGCGTCCACCCGGTTCACCACCCGGCCGGGGTGCCCGACAGTTTTCCGCCCGATCTGCCCGTCGTCGACGCCATCTGCACAGCGGCCGCCGAAGTGGTGGAGAAGGCCGTCGTCGACGCCGTCCTCAGCGCGACGCCCGTCGCGGGAATTCCCACCTACCGCGAACTGTTCCCCTCTGCACTGCGTTCCTGATGCGGTCTCGGCCCGGTCGGTGGCCGAGTCGACGGTCCGCACCTAGGATGGCGCTCACGGAGGTGGATGACGTGCTGGTGATTCGATCGGACTTCGTCGAGGCAATGGTCGCGCACGCGCGTGCCGACCACCCGGACGAAGCGTGCGGGGTCATCGCCGGGCCCGAGGGCTCCGACCGCCCCGAACGGCACATCCCGATGATCAACGCAGAACGGTCGCCGACGTTCTACCGATTCGACTCCGGTGAGCAACTGAAGGTGTGGCGGGCGATGGACGACGCCGACGAGGTGCCCGTCGTGATCTACCACTCGCACACCGCCACCGAGGCGTATCCCAGCCGGACCGACATCTCCTTCGCGTCCGAACCGGACGCCCACTACGTGCTGATCTCCACCCGCGACCCCGACACCCACGAACTGCGCAGCTATCGCATCGTCGACGGCGTCGTCACCGAGGAACCCGTCGACGTGGTGCAGAGCTACAAGTTCGCCCACACGTCCGTGGCGGACGTCCCCGACAAGTGACGACGCCGTCCCTCGCGACGGGCCCGCGGCCAGACAGACACCCACCTCCCGAGGAGCCGACCATGGCGGTCACAGTTTCGATCCCCACCATCCTGCGTACCCACACCGGCGGCGAAAAGCGCGTGGAGGCAACAGGTCCCACGCTCTCCGCCGTCATCGACGACCTCGACGGCAACTACGGCGGCATCAAGGACCGCCTGATCGACGGCGGCCGCCTGCACCGCTTCGTCAACGTGTACGTCAACGACGAGGACGTCCGATTCTCGGGCGGACTCGACACCGAGGTGGCCGACGGGGATTCCGTGACCATCCTGCCCGCCGTCGCCGGAGGCTGATCGCGGCCGTGGCGCGGTTCGATTCGCTGATCGACACCCTCGGCGACACACCCCTCGTCGGGCTGCCGCGCCTGTCGCCGATCTGGAACGGCACCGCACCCGTCCGTCTGTGGGCGAAGCTCGAGGACCGCAACCCCACCGGTTCGGTGAAGGATCGGCCCGCCCTTCGCATGATCGAACAGGCCGAGAACGACGGCACCCTGACGCCCGGCGCCACGATCCTCGAACCGACCAGTGGGAACACCGGCATCTCCCTGGCGATGGCCGCGAAACTCAAGGGCTACCACCTCGTCTGCGTGATGCCCGAGAACACGTCCGTCGAACGCAGGCAACTGCTGACGATGTTCGGCGCCCGGATCATCGACTCACCGGCGCGCGGTGGCTCGAATCAGGCTGTGGCCGTGGCCAAGGAGCTGTCCGCGGAGCACCCCGACTGGGTGATGCTGTACCAGTACGGCAATCCCGCGAATGCACTGGCGCACTACGAGACGACGGG
>JBCEBZ010000302.1:0-3982 GCA_039206675.1 Rhodococcus sp. (in: high G+C Gram-positive bacteria)
GCGTCACAGCCCGACAGCGGTTTCGAGGAGGTCGAGTTCGGCGTCGAGTTGGTCGAGCATGGGGTGCAGATCCGGGACGGTGCGGCGGCAGCCGGTGAGGCCGAAGACGATCTGGTCGTCGCTGCTGGTGCAGGTGATGTTGAGGGCCTGCCCGGTGGTGGGGATCGAGAGCGGGTAGAGGGATTCGAGGCGGGCACCGTTCCAGTACAACGGGGTTCGGGGTCCGGCGACGTTGGAGATGACGACGTTGAACGGCGGACGCAGGGGCCCCCGCCGGCCGAGGAACATCTCGACTCCGAGTGGGGCCGCGCCGAGAGCGCTCATCGCGAGCACCTGGGCGGGGCTCATCGCCTGCAGCGCGGCCTTGCCCTCGTTCATGCAGTTGCGCACGGTCTCGAGGCGGTGTGCGGGGTCGGGGAGGTGGGTGGCCAGGTTGCACATGAGCACTCCGACCCGGTTGCCTCCGGGTGCGCGGTCACCGGTCCCGGTCTCCGGCGCGCGCAGGGACACGGGCACCATTGCGATCAGCGGGTTGTCCGGCAACGCGTCGCGGGTGTGCAGGTAGGCCCGCAGGGTGCCCGCGCACATCGTCAGCACGATGTCGTTGATGGTGGCCTCGGCGTGCTTGGCGAGCAGCCGGATCCGTTCGATCGGGAACGAGCGGGCGGCGACGTGACGGGCCCCGCTGATCGGCACGTTGAACAGGGTGTGCGGTGCGGTGAGCGACAACGCACCGCCCTTGCCGTGCAGGGCGCGGTCCACGGTGCCCAGCGCCGCGGGCAGCAGGCCGGCCACCTCGCCTGCCGCGGAACGGGCCGCATCCCACGCCATGGCCGGAAGCGCGGAGCCGGGACCCGGCATGACGGCCACGCCCGCGTCCGGCACGGCCGACAGCGGGTTCCGGGGCTGCCAGGGCGTGGGCATGTTCCGGCGGTGCGGGTCCTCGCTCATGCTGTCGCGGAGCAGCCGCATCGCGGACGCGCCGTCGGCGAGGGCGTGGTGGATCTTGGTGTACACCGCGTACCGGCCGTCGGCGAGTCCCTCGATCAGATGCATCTCCCACAGCGGCCGGCTGCGGTCGAGCAAGGTGCCGTGCAACCGCGACACCAGGGTCATCAGCTCGGCCATTCCGCCCGGCTGGGGCAGGGCGTCACGGCGGACGTGATGCTCCAGGTCGACCTCGTCGTGCGCAAGGGTGTCCCAGCCCCACTGGCCGAGCGACGTCACCGAGCGGCGGGCCCGTTTGCGGAAGGGTGCCGCTACCCGGTCGCCGACCAGCGCCGCGTCGAACATCGCGCGCACGTCGGCCGCGGACGATCCCTCGGGCGGGGTGAACACCGCCAGGCCGCCGACGTGCATCGGATGCTCGCGGGACTCGCCCAGCAGAAACAGTGAATCGGTCGGCGCCATCGGGAACAGCATGCGGTGTCCTTACTGTTCCCGAAACGGGATCTGCCTGCGCGGATCCGTTCCCCCCGGAACTGTTGTTCATATCAATGTTGCCGTGTGTAAAAGTAACGTTTAGGTGTGGTTCATGTCACAAACCGGTCTCGCTGTTTCAGTTGTACAGCACAACCACCGTTTCCGCCACACACACGATCGGACTCTCGCGATCAGACGCCGGTGTACACGGTCTTCCCCCACGTGTAGAAGTCCACCGCGCTGCGGCCCTGCTCCCGGAACGTATTCGTGGACGAGTCCTTCACCCCGCCGAACGGCACGTTCAGGTCCAATCCGGCCGTCGGGCGGTTGATCTTGACGACGCCGGCCTGCGCCCGGGCGGCGAAGTCCGTCGAGCGCGCCAGACTGTCGGTGCAGATGCCCGCGGTGAGTCCGTAGCGGGAATCGTTGACGGCGGCGAGCCCGGCCTCGTAGTCGGCGACCTCCAGGACCGCGACGACCGGCCCGAAGATCTCGTCCGTGACCGCCGGATCGTCGGGCGGAAGATCGGTGAGCACGGTGGCCGGGAAGAAGAACCCGGCGGACGGGTCGCTCGTGTAGTCGCCGTGGCGCAATGTGGCGCCGCGCAGAACGGCGGAGCGCACCGCGGCCTGATCCTGCTCGAACTGCGCGCGGCTCACCACCGCGCCCATGCGGGTCGTGTCTGCCGAACCGTCCCCCGGAACGTACCGCGCGGCCTCCTCGACCAGCGCCTCGACGAACGCATCGCGGATCCCGGGGGTGACGTACACGCGGGACGTCGCCGTGCAGGCCTGCCCGGTGAGCCCGAACGCGCCCGCGGCCACCACCTGTGCGGCGTTGCGGGCGTCGTCGAGCACCAGCACGGCGTTCTTGCCGCCCATCTCCAGCTGGACCCGGGCCCGGCGGGCGTTCAGGATGTCCTGCAACCCCAACCCGACGGTGGTGGAGCCGGTGAAGGACAGCCCCGCGACGCGGGGGTCGCGGGCCAGGGCGTCGCCGACCACCCGGCCCTTGCCGTGGACCACGTTGAAGACCCCGGCGGGGAGACCGGCGTCGTGGAGGGCGCGGGCGAGGTGGGTGGCCGACAGGGGCGTCAGTTCGGCGGGCTTGAGTACCACGGTGTTGCCCGAGATGAGTGCGGGTGCGGTCTTCCACGCCGGGATGGCGATGGGAAAGTTCCACGGCGTGATGAGCGCGAAGACGCCCAGGGGTTCGCGGCGGGTGGTGACGCTGGTTCCGGGCAGTCCGCTCGGGAGCACCTCGCCGGTGGCCGCCCATCCCAGGGACCCGAAGAACCGCAGGACGTCCACGGCGCGCGTGACTTCGCCCCGGGCCTCGGCCAGGGTCTTGCCTTCTTCCCGGACGAGGTCCGCTGCCACCGCGGAACCCCGTTCCTGCAACAGGTTTGCCGCCGTGATCAGGATGGCGCCCCGGGCCGGTGCGGGGAGCGCGGCCCAGGCCGGCTGTGCCGCGGCGGCGGCCGCGACGGCGGAGTCCACCTCGGCGGTACCACCGCTCGGCGAGTAGGCGGCGAGTTCGTTCGGGCGGGCCGGGTTCCAGCGCGCGGTGTCCGCTTCGCCCAGCCATTCGCCGTTCACGAGGTGCTGCGCGAGCGGGACGTCGTTCCGGATGTGTGAGCCGGTGGGCTCGGTGACGGTCGTGGTCATGGTGTCTCCTCGAGAGGTGGAGGGCTGAGCCCTAGAGGCTGCGGATCAGGCCGCCGTCGCACCGGAGTGCCACGCCGGTGATGTACGACGCCGGGGCGCTGCACAGGAACGCGGCGGCGGCGCCGAATTCGTCGGGAGCGCCGTAGCGGCGGGCCGGGATCGTCTTGCGCGATTCGATTTCGATGTCGGTGACGGTGACACCGCGGCGCTTGGCGGCGGCCGCATCCAACTCGGCCACCCGGTCGGTGGCGATCCGCCCCGGCAGCAGCAGGTTGACGGTGACGCAGTCGAGGGCGACCTCGGCGGCGAGGGTCTTGAGGTACCCCGCCAGAGCCGCGCGGCCCGTGTTGGACATCGCCAGATTGGGCAGGGGCGCAGCAACTCCGGAGGATCCGATGGCCAGAATCCGGCCCCAGCGACGTTCCCGCATGCCGGGGAGGACGGTCGAGACGAGTGCGTGGTGCGGGCGGAGCAGGATGTCGAAGGCGGCCGCGAGATCGTCCGAGCCCAGGGTCGCCGCCGCGCCCGGTCTGGGCCCGGGACCGTTGAGGACCACGATGTCGACCGGCCCCAGTTCCGCTTCGGTGCGCTCGACGGCGGTCGCCGTGCCTTCCGGGGTGCTGAGGTCGGCCTCGATCGCGATGGCACCGCCCAGCGACGACGCGATCTGCTCGGCGCGCTCGCGCCGCCGCCCGGTGATCGCCACGCGTGCGCCCTCGGCCGCGAGGGCCCGGGCGACGGCGAGGCCGAGGCCGCCGGTGGACGCGGCGACGAGCGCCGTCTTGCCGCCGATTCCGAGATCCATCAGATCCTCCCGGCGGTGAGTGCGTCGAAGGCCTGCGCGGCCTCGGCCAGATGCGTTGTCAGACTGTCGCGGAGCACCTCCGGGAACG
>JBCEBZ010000303.1:0-34564 GCA_039206675.1 Rhodococcus sp. (in: high G+C Gram-positive bacteria)
CCCATCTGGCAGGTGAACGACGAGGCGATCAGCACCAGCGTCACCGGCACGGCGAGGAACAGATTCAGCTCGGTCGGCTCCGGCGGCCAGTTCCCGTTCGCCTGCGCCCGCGCCACGAAGTACATGGCGAAGAGCCCTGCGAAGAACATGAGCTCACTTGACAACCACACGATGGTGCCAACGCTGACCATGTTAGGTCGGTTCAGCGAGTGCACGCGTTGGGTGATTGCTGATCCTGAAGTCCCTACTGCGCTCGTCACAGACAGAAGTATGACGCTTCGTCGTAAGAGACGACTACCCGGGTCCACCCTCGGCGCCCCGAGGCGCCCCGCTTGTCCGATTCTCCCTGCTGACAGCCTGGTCGCGGACCGTGAAAGGGTGGAGTCATGCGCTCTGGAGACAACAGTACGGGGTGGCTGCGGCGACTGTTCGGCAGTCGGAAGCAGACCCCTCTCGATCAGGATCGGCCCGACCTCGTGGTCGTCGCCTCGAGCTTCGACGACGTGGAGGCGTGCTCGACCGCGCTCGACCGCGCCGCCGCCGAGGATCCGAGGTGGGACGCCGACGCGGAAGCGGTACTGCGGCACCATTTGCGGCTGCCGGCGTCCTCGGTGGCCGACGCCGTGTCCGTTGCCGCCCAGGACGGCTACCGGCCGCAGGATCCGGACGGGCCGGCGTCCCCGGCCGAGGACGGTGCGACGGTCGAACTCGTGCTGCAGCGGGTCCAGGTGCTCGACGCGCTGCACTGTTCCCAGGAACGGTCGAGGATGGCCGGGCTGGCCCAGCGCCTCGGCGGCTCGGTCGACGGATGGGACGCGACGCAACCGGCGCGCGAGTCCGATCCGCCCGGTGACTAGGCTGCCAGGGATCGGATCCGCCACTAGTACAAGGGGACACGACGATGCAGAGCCCGACTGCTCAGGGGACCAACGACGGTGTGCTGCCTGCGCGCACCTGGCCGTCGGTCCTCGGTGCGCTCACCGACGGACGTGACCTCGCGGTGGACGACGCGAAATGGGCGATGGACGAGATCATGTCCGACAACGCCACGTCCGCGCAGATCGCGGCATTCGGCGTCGCCCTGAAGATGAAGGGCGAGACACCGGAGGAGTTGCGCGGTCTGGCCGACTCGATGCTCGGGCACGCCCGCAAGGTCCCCGTCGACGACGACGTCGTCGACATCGTCGGCACCGGCGGAGACCGATCCAACACCGTGAACATCTCCACGATGGCGTCACTGGTGGTCGCGGCGTCCGGCATCCGCGTCGTCAAGCACGGGAACCGGGCGGCATCCTCCAAGAGTGGTGGGGCGGACGTTCTCGAGGCGCTCGGCGTCAAGATCAATCTCGGTCCCGACGAGGTGGCCCGCTGCGTGCGGGAGGTCGGCATCGGCTTCTGCTTCGCGCCGGTGTTCCACCCTGCGCTGCGGTTCGCGGGCGCGCCCCGCAAGGAGATCGGCATCCCGACGGTCTTCAACGTGCTCGGCCCGCTCACCAATCCGGCACGCCCGCGGGCGGGCCTCATCGGCTGCGCCTTCCCGGGCCTGATCTCGGTGGTGGCCGGTGTGCTCGCGCAGCGCGGCAACTCGGCGCTGGTGGTGCGCGGTGACGACGGACTGGACGAATTGACCACGTCGACCACGTCGACCGTGCACATCGTCTCCGACGGGTCGGTGACCACCCGTCAGTTCGACCCCCGGGACATCGGCATCGCGCGGGTGCCGCTCGACGCGCTGCGCGGCGGCGACGCCGACGTCGACGCGGCGGTGGCGCGGCGACTCCTCGCGGGTGAGACCGGACCCGTCCGCGACGCGGTCCTGCTCAACGCCGCGGCGGCGATCGCGGCGTTCCGGGGTCTCGGCGGCCGCACCCTCGAGGACGGACTGTCGGACGGGCTCTCGACGGCGGCACAGTCCATCGACAGCGGAGCGGCCGGTGCACTGCTCGGGCGGTGGGCCGAACTCACGTCGGGCCTGTCCGCCAGCAAGTAGCCGGCGGGCCTATTCGCCGATCGAGAAGCCCGCTTCCACGTCGGCGCTGGAGTAGGACTGGAACGCGATGTGCGTCGCGGTCCGTGAGACGCCGTCCACCTTGTTGATTCCCTCGGTGACGACCTCCGCGATCTTCGCGTGGTCGCGGACCCGCACGATCGCGATGAGGTCGACGTCGCCTGCGCAGGAGTAGACCTTGTCGACGCCCTCGATGTCGGCGACGGCCTGAGCGGTCTCCGGGATGCGGTGGGCTTCGGCGTGGATCAGGACGATGGCGTTGATCATGATCGCCAGCCTAAGCGGTGGTCGACGGAACCCGGTGCGGGTGGTCGGGTCTCGGCGTCCCGTGTCGACGCGCTGCCGGCGCGGGCGAGCGCGCACCACGCGGACCAGGATCCGGCGCCCCGCGCGGGCTCGCACCACCCCGCGGACGCGCTGACGATGCGGGTGTCGTCCTGGTCGAGCCAGCGCGCGAGCAGTCCGGCCTCCTCGGGGGACGCGCCGCGCAGCGGAGTCGCGTCGGGAACGACGGTCTCGGCGGTGAGGACGAGCGCGTCGACCACCGGCATCGGGTGGATTCCCCGCCGGGCGCAACCCGCGGACGCGAGGCGCCCGGAACGGATCACCGCGAACTCCCAGCCGCCCGTCGCGGCGGGGCGGGCGGCGACGAGCTGATCGAGGGCGGTGAGCGCCGCCAGGCGCTGCATCCTGCGCAGCGCGAGGACGACCTCCGCGGTGCGATCCCGCAGCCGCGCGGCGTTCTCGAACAACTCGCCCGCGGCCAGTTCCTCCACCCGTGCACGCATCCGATGCAGCGGCGCGTCGTCGGCGCCGCGCAGGAAGAGCCGGAAGAGTTCCGGACCGGGACGGTAGGCGTCCTCGGTGTCGCGGCCGTGGACGGACGCGGGGCAGCGCCCGAGCTCGCGGGGCGGGCACTGCGCACCGTGCTCCCCTCCCTTCGGGATGCGGCTCGTGCAGGTGCGGAGAATGCAGTACTCGGCGAGGACGTCGGCGACGTCGACGGCGGTCGAGCGGGACCGGAACGGTCCGAGTGAATCGGCGGCCGGGGTCCGCACCACCGACAGCCGGGGGAAGGCCTCCACGGTGAGCGTGATCCACCAGCCGCGCTTCGGGTACTTGGACCGCCGGTTGTACGGCGGCGTGTGGGCGGCGAGCAGCCGGAGCTCGCGCACCCCCGCCTCGAGAGCGTGCGCGCATTCGACGTGGTCGATCCGGGTGGTGAGCGCGACCATCTCCTTCATCCGGCCGCGCGTCTCGGAGCCGGTGAAGTAATTGCGCACCCGGCGGCGCAGGTCCGTCGCCGTGCCGACGTAGAGGACCTCGTCGGACGGCCCGCGGAACAGGTAGACGCCGGGAGCGTGGGGGAGATGGCTGGCGAGCGTGCGTTTGGCCCGCTGGTGCGAGGAGACGTCGGGAAGGTAGTCGACGAGTTCCGTGAGACTGTGCACTCCCTGGTTGCCGACCCGGGCGATGAGGGCGTGCAGGACGTCGACGGTGGCGCGGGCGTCGTCGAGGGCCCGGTGGGTGGGGGTGGTCCCGACGTCGAACAGCCGGGCCAGCGACGACAGCTTCACGGACGGCGCCTCGTCGCGGGTGAGGACCCGCCGGGCCAGTTTGACCGTGCAGAGCACGGTGAACTTGGGCCAGGGGGTGTCGGTGGCCGAGGCGGCGGCCTTGAGGAAGCCGGTGTCGAAGGGGGCGTTGTGGGCGACGAGCACCGCTCCGCGTGCGAACTCGAGGAACGCGGGCAGCACGCGTTCGATCCGTGGTGCGTCGATCAGCATCGCGGTGGTGATGCCGGTGATCTCGACGATGTGCGGTGGGATGGACCGTCCCGGGTCGACGAGAGTGGCCATCTCGGCGATCACTTCGCCGCCGCGGATCTTCACCGCCCCGATCTCGGTGATGGCGTCCTCGCCCGGCCGCGCTCCGGTGGTCTCGAGGTCGACCACCACGAACGTGGTGTCCCGCAGCGGGGTGTCGAGCTCGTCGAATCTCAGCTGTTCGGGTACGCCGGGGGAACTCACGGCTCAGAGCGTATGGACGGGCACCGACAGACCCGCCCGGGGAGCCCGGAGAGACGAGGATCACACTGCCCGTTCGGGGGCCGCGGTGGCGGATGCGCCGACGGTCCGGCGCACGCGCCCGAACGGGGGTTCCGGGGGTGCGGCGGCCGAGGGCGGCAGGTCCGGCGCGGATGGCGGGCAGCGCCCACACCACCCCCGTTGAACAGCGGGAACGCGGCGCGAGACGCGGCCGGGGAGTCGCCCGGTCACGCGAAATGCCCACTCCCGCTGTCGAAAAGCGAACGGAAACATACCGCTTGTTATCCAGCCGTTACCGAATGTGGGTATCGCGCGCCCGCAAACCCCGAAACGGTGCAAACGGACACTTTCCGCGTGTTCCGGTCGACATCGGGGTATTCCATTTCGTAACCTTCCTGAGACCTAGCGGAGTCTCGCAGCCCCAACACCGGGGCAGCATCGCTAGTCACCGCCTAATCGGCCACTCGCGAGAGCGGTCGTACCGGGAACCCAAGTTTCTACTGGGGTGAATCCCGCCGGGACGTCCTCACGCACCGGTGGGTAGGGCTGATCTTCCCAGCCCGAACCCGTCAGCTAACTCGGTCGGCGGATGAATGGAAGAAACGGAGTACCCCTTTCGTGGCGTCACAAGTTTCCAAGCGGAATGTGCGACGGGCAGTCGTCGCCGGCGCGCTCGCAGTCGGAGCGCTCACCGCTACCGCGGCCCCCGCGGCCGCAGACCCCATCACCATCCCCGGTGTCGGAACCTTCGAGATCCCGGGTGTCGTCATCCCGCAGATCCCCGGTGTCCCGAACCTGCCTGCGCCCCCCGCGCCGGGCAGCACCGCAGGTGACAAGGCCGTTCAGGCCGCTCAGACCAAGCTCGGCTCGCCGTACGTCTACGGCGCCGCAGGTCCCAACTCGTTCGACTGCTCCGGTCTCGTGCAGTGGGCGTTCAAGCAGGCCGGACTGAACCTGCCGCGCACCAGCTACGCGCAGGCGGCCGCCGGTACTCCGGTGTCGCAGTCCGATCTCCGCCCCGGCGACGTGATCTCCTTCTACGGCGGCTCGCACTCGGGCATCTACGCCGGCAACGGCAACGTGATCCACGCCTCCACCGAGGGCCAGCCGGTCAAGTTGGCGCCCATCGCGTCGATGCCTTTCGACGGCGCACGCCGCTACTGATCCCCACACGAGGCGAGGCATCCACCGAGTCGAGGGCGGGGATGCACGGGGTAGCTTCGTCAGGATCACGCACGACCACCGAGGGTGGGTTCGAATTCCGATTCGAACCCACCCTCGATGTCGTTGTGCCCCAGGCGGACAGCGTGTCGTTCACCCGCCCTGTGCTCCCCGCCACCCCGTCGTGACATGGGTGGACACAAACGTATGCCATTCCGTAACCTATCCGAGACCTTGCGAAGTCTTGTCGCGCCAACCGGGCGGCAACGCGGGTCACCACCTCTTCGGCACTCCGCGGTCGCACCGGCCGGGGAAATTCCTGAGCCGCTCGTCGGACATCCGACCCGGCTGGTGGAGATCGACGATCGGAGAACCGCATTTCCGTGGCCTCACACAAGATGAAGCGCTCCCTGGGCAGCGTGCTGACAGCCGGAGTGCTGTCGGCGGCACTCGTGTCGCTGCCCACCGTCCAGGCGGGTGCGGACCCGGTCACCACCAACCCGACCGAGGCGCTGACCAAGCTCGGTGACCTGTCCCGGCAGTCGGAGCAGACGTCGGAGGCCCTCCACAACGCGCAGATCGATCTCGAGGCCAAGCAGTCGGCGCAACGCGACGCGGACGCCCGGCTCGCGGCCGACCAGGGTGTGCTCGACGAGGCCAACGCGCGCGTCGCCGTCTTCCAGCCCGTGGTGAACAAACTCGCCACCGCCAACTACCAGGGCGCCCGGACCAATCGCCTGTTCGCCGTGATGGTGAGCGACTCACCGCAGCAGCTCCTCGACCAGATGTCCGCCCTGGACGCCATCTCCAACGACACCCGCAATCAGGTCGCGCAGTTCCAGTCGGCCACGTCGGACGCCACCAAGGCGGCCGAGGCGTCGAAGCAGTCCGCGGATTCCGCGCGGGCGGCAACCGAGCAGGCCAAGGTCGTCAGCGACGATCTGCAACGCAAGCAGAGCGACCTGCAGGCGCAGATCGCCGACGTGATCAAGGCGTTCGGAGACCTCACCGGCGCCGAACGCGACCAGCTGGCGGGCACGCCTTTCCCGCCCGGATTCGACCCCGACACGATCCTTGCGCACCTGACCCCCGGCTCGGGTACGAGCGCGCTGCAGGCAGGCATGACCCGCATCGGCGACCCGTACGTGTGGGGCGCCACCGGACCCGACCAATTCGACTGCTCGGGGCTCGTCGTCTGGGCGTACAAGCAGATCGGCAAGACGCTCCCGCGGTCCAGCCAGGCTCAGGCCAGCGGCGGCACCCCGGTGTCCCGCGACGAACTCCAGCCCGGCGACGTCGTCCTCTTCTACAACGACGCGTCCCACGTCGGCCTCTACGCAGGAAACGGCAACATACTCCACGCCTCGACGTTCGGTGTGCCGGTGAAGATCGAGTCGATGGCGAAGTTCCCCTTCTACGGGGCGCGCCGCTACTGACGGCGACCGTCCGGCAACGGCACGCGGGCGTGCTCATACACTCACCCGCGTGCCCGCATCTGACCCGTCTCCCGCAACGGATCCGACCTCACGCCGTCAGGCGCGCCCGTGGGAGCTGGCCGCGCTGGCCGGACTCGTCCTCGCCGTCGTCGTCGTACTCGCGCTGACCGGGTTCTCTCACGACGACCGGGGCGCCGACGGCGCCGTCGGCGCGGCGCAGGCCGACACCGAGAAGCGTGCAGCGGCAGTCCAGACGCTCCTCGACACGTGGGCGGCGGCCGTGCGGACGAACGACACGGCCCGGCTGTCCGGTCTGATGGATCGGGCGGCGTCGCCGGGCTTCCTGGCCGCCGAGACGCGCCGCGCGAGCAACGTTGCCGGGGTCGAATTCTCGGACTGGGGTTACGAGATCGCCGACAGTCCCGAGACGGCGGCGCCGTCGAGTCTCGTCGACGCCCTCGGGGCCGACGAGGTGTGGGCGCCTGCCGTGCAGCTCCGCTACGCGATCGCGGGGGCGGACGAGAGCCCCACCCGGAAACCGGTCGCGCTCGTCGTCGCCCGGCGGGGTGACAGCTGGGCACTCGTCAGCGACAGCGCCACCGTGGACGGCGAGCGGCGCACCTGGCGCGGACCGTGGGACTTCGGAAACGTCGTGTCGCGCCGCGTCGACACCGGCGACGGCCGGACCTCGGTGGTGCTCGGGCACCCCGAGAACGTCGCGATGGTGGACCGGCTGGCGGCAGAACTCCCCGCCGCCGTCGTCAACGCCACCCAGCTGTGGGGTTCGGACTGGGCGGGCCGCGCACTCGTGTGGGTCGCGGGATCGCAGGACGAGTTCACCGCCCTCGTCGGTTCCGACCACGACGGGCGCGGCATCGCCGCCGTCGCCATCTCGGACGCCGTCGACCCCGACGCCGGCGCGGTCACCGGGCAGCGGATCGTGTTCAGTCCCTCGTCGGCGGACCGGCTCACCGACGTCACCCGGCGGGCGATCCTGCGACACGAACTCATCCACGTGGCGGCGCGCGCCGAGACGGTGGATCGCTCACCGATGTGGGTGCTGGAGGGCTACGCCGAGTACGCCGCCTACCGGGGAACCGGTGAGGCCGCACGGCAGATCGCGCCGGCCCTGACCGCGCAGGTGGGCGCCGAAGGCCCGCCGACCGGATTCCCCGAGAACACCGACTTCTCCGAATCCGGCGAACGCGGCTCGGTCGCCTACGAGACCGCGTGGTCGATCAACGCCTTCGTCGCGGAGCAGTACGGCGAAACGAAGCTGACGGAGCTGTACCGGACGCTGGCCGTGGGGGAGGCCGATCCGGACACGGTCGACGCACGACTGTCCGACGTCCTCGGCGTCGACGCCGCGCAGTTCCGGGACCGCTGGACCGACTGGGTGGGCGCTCACCTGGGGTGACCCTGCGTCGCTGACCACGCGGCCGACCGCCTACGGTGATCACATGCGCCGAACCCTGTTGGTGACGAACGATTTTCCACCGCGACCCGGCGGAATTCAGTCGTACCTGCACACCTTCGCCAAGCACCTTCCCGCCGACGACCTGGTCGTCTACGCCCCGCGCTGGCGCGGTGACTCGCACGTCAAGTTCGATGCGCGGCAACCGTTTCAGGTCGTCCGTCACCCCACCACCCTGATGGTGCCGACACCGTTCGTCGCGCGCCGCGCCACCAGATTGCTCGCCGAACACGACTGCACCGGCGTCTGGTTCGGCGCAGCGGCCCCGCTTGCACTGCTGAGTTCGACGCTGCGCCGCGCCGGGGCCGAACGGGTGGTCGCGAGCACCCACGGGCACGAGGTCGGCTGGTCGATGCTCCCCGCCGCCCGCCAGGCCCTCGGCCGGATCGGCGACGGCACCGACGTCGTCACGTACGTCAGCCGCTACACCCGCGGCCGATTCGCGTCCGCGTTCGGCGCCGGTGCGGCACTCGAGCACCTGCCGCCCGGAGTCGACACCGACCTGTTCACCCCGGACAGCGGGGCACGGTCCGAACTGCGGTCCCGGTACGGGCTGGGCGACCGGCCGACGATCCTGTGCCTGTCCCGGCTCGTGCCGCGCAAGGGACAGGACATCCTCATCAGGGCGCTCCCGACCATCCGCGAACACATCGACGGCGCCGTCCTCGTGATCGTCGGCGGCGGACCCTACGAGGACCGTCTGCGCTCCCTCGCGCGCTCGGCCGGCGTCGAGGACCACGTCGTGTTCACGGGAACGGTGCCGTCCGCGGAGTTGGCGGCGCACCACACGATCGCCGACGTGTTCGCGATGCCCTGCCGCACGAGGGGAGCGGGACTCGACGTGGAGGGCCTCGGCATCGTCTTCCTCGAGGCGTCGGCGTCCGGTGTCCCGGTCATCGCCGGACAGTCCGGAGGCGCCCCGGAAACGGTGCGGCAGAACGAAACCGGGATGGTCGTGGACGGCACGTCGGTGGCCGAGGTCGCGCGATCGGTGATCGCGGTGCTGTCGGATCGCGACCGGGCGGCGGCGATGGGCGCCGCCGGCCGGGACTGGGTCAAGGCCCAGTGGCGATGGGACGTGCTCGCCGCCAAGCTGGAGAGCCTGCTCGGCCCGTGAGTACTTGTTAACCGCGGGCGGTTGAGAAGTACTCACGGGCCGCAGGCACTATTTGGCGTAGAGGGCGGCGATGTCGTCGGCGAAGCTGTCGTGCACCACGTTGCGCTTGAGCTTCATCGTCGGCGTGAGCTCGCCGGTCTCCTCCGTGAAGTCGACGGGCAGGACCCGGAACTTCTTGATGGCCTCCGCGTGCGACACGAGCTTGTTGGCCTCCGCGACGGCCTCGTCGATCTCGGCCGTGAGGTCGGCGTCGGCGAGCAGGTCCGCGACCGTCGTGCCCGCAGGCTTGCCGTTGCGCTCGTTCCACGCCGGCAGTGCGTCGGCGTCGATGGTGATGAGCGCGCCGATGAACGGCTGCTGGTCGCCGACGACGATGGCCTGGCTGATCAGCGGGTGGGCACGCAGGTGATCCTCGAGCTGCGCGGGGGAGACGTTCTTGCCGCCCGCTGTGACGATGATCTCCTTCTTGCGTCCGGTGATGGTGATGTAGCCGTCCGCGTCGACCGAACCGAGGTCGCCGGTGTGGAACCAGCCGTTCACGATCGCGTCCGCGGTCGCGTTCTCGTTGCGCCAGTAGCCGCCGAAGACGACCGGCCCCGACAGCAGGATCTCGCCGTCGTCGGCGATGCGAACCGAATTGCCCGACAGGGGCTTGCCGACCGACCCGACCTTCTGCTCGCCGATCGTGTTGACGGCGAACGCCGCGGACGTCTCGGTGAGGCCGTAGCCCTCGTAGATGGTGACGCCGATGCCGCGGAAGAAGTGGCCGAGGCGGGCGCCGAGCGGGGCGCCGCCGGAGATCGCCAGCTGGCACCTGCCGCCGAGCGCCGCCCGCAGCTTCGAGAACACGAGCTTGTCGAACAGCGCGTGCTTGGCCTTGAGGACCAGTCCGGGGCCGCCGGCGTCCTGCGCCTCGCTCCACGCGATGGCCGTCTCGGCGGCGGCGTCGAAGATCTTGCCCTTGCCCTCGCCGTGGGCCTTGGCGCGGGCGCTGTTGTACACCTTCTCGAACACCCGCGGCACGGACAGGATGAAGTCGGGGCGGAACTCGCCGAACGTGGGGACGAGGTTCGGGATGTCGCTGGTGTGCCCGAGTGCGGCGCCGGCGTCGAACGACGCGATGCTGACCGCGCGCGCCAGGACGTGCGCCATCGGCAGGAACATGAGGGTGCTGACGCCGGGTGTCTTCAGCAGGGTGCCGAGGCTGGAATCGAGGATGCCCTTGGACTCGGCGATGAGGTTGGCGTGGGTGAGCTGGCAGCCCTTGGGCCTGCCGGTGGTGCCGGACGTGTAGATGAGGGTGGCCGGATCGCTCGCCCGCAGCGCGGCGACGCGGGCCCGGACCTCCGAGTCGGGAACGTCGGCGCCCCGTTCGGTCAGTTCCTCGACGACGCCGCGGCCACTCTCGGACGCCTCGATCCGGTAGACGCCGCGGAGCGCGGTGGCCTCGGCGGCCACCGCCTTCACGGTGGCCGCGTGCGCAGCGTTCTCGACGACGAGGTCGATCGCGGCGGAGTCTTCCAGGATCCAGCGGACCTGCTCGGCGGAGGACGTCTCGTAGATCGGGACGGTGACGCCGCCGGCCGCCCAGATCGCGAAGTCGACGAGCGGCCACTCGTAGCGGGTGGCCGACATCAGGGCCACCCGGTCGCCCTGCTGGACGCCGATGGCGATGAGTCCCTTGGCGACCGCGGTGACCTGCGCGGCGAACTCGGCGGCCGTGACGTCGGTCCACCGTCCGTCGATCTTGCGCTTGTACACGACCAGCGTGGGGTCGGCCGCGGCATGGGCGAACACCGAGTCGACCGCGGACGCGTCCTCCGCGATCGTGAACGACTGTGGCGCGCTGAACTCGGGCACGAAAACCTCCGACACTGAAAATACTGGCGAGTAGGATTGTCGTCGCCAACTTTAGACCTTCCCCCGCCTGCTCCGCCTCCTGCCCGAACGCGGGTGGTCAGGGCCCTGCCCGCACAGTGCCGCGGAACCCCGCTGCCACCGCCCGCGGCCGTATGTGAAGCTTGTCGCCGTGAGCAGCATTCAGGTCGCAGACCAGACGTTCATCGCGGCCCCACCGCAGCAGGTCGCGGCGGCGATCGCCGCGCCTGCCCGCTGGCGCCGGTGGTGGCCCGATCTCACCCTCGCCGTCCGCGAGGACCGCGCCGAGAAGGGCATCCGCTGGACCGTGGCCGGACCCCTCACCGGGACGATGGAAGTGTGGCTCGAGCCGGTGCTGGACGGAGCGATCGTGCACTACTTCCTTCACGCCGAACCGGCGAGCAGCGAGCCCGCCCCGGATCTGGCCGCCCTCAACCGTCGCAGGCGGGTCGAGGGCAAGGTGATGTCCTTCGAGGTGAAGAAGGAACTCGAGGCCGGTCGCGCAGCGGGAGAACCGCCGTCCTGAGCCCGTTCCGGCCGTCGCGGCGGGGTCGGCATTGTGTCCGGGCGCCGGAATCGTGTGTGATGGTCGGGCACAACACAGACATACGGAACCGGCAACGGCGTGGCCCCGTGATCGAGAGCGGGTCGGCCAGGCGAAAGGAAGCGTTCACTCCATGCCCGAGAGGACCAAGAGGTCGATCAGTATCGAGGCGCCGCCCGCCCGGGTGATGGATGTGATCGCCGACTTCGACGCGTACCCCGCGTGGGTGGCCGCCGCGAAGTCCGTCGAGGTCATGGAGCCCGGAAAGAACGGCCGCGCCGACCGGGTGCGTTTCGTGCTCGACGCGGGCATGGTCAAGGACACGTACGTACTCCGCTACGACTGGGCGCCCGACGGCAAGTCGGTCAGCTGGGAACTCGAGTCCGGTGAGATCCAGAAGTCGCAGTTCGGTTCGTACGTCCTCGAGGACGAGCCGGACGGCGGCACCACCGTCACGTACGAGCTCACCGTCGACCTCACCATTCCGATGATCGGCCTGTTCAAGCGCAAGGCGGAGAAGGCGATCACCGACACCGCGCTCAAGGAACTCAAGAAGCGGGTGGAAGGCTGAGCAGCGAGAGCCGTACCGGACCTGCGCGGGTCCAGTTCTTCGTGGGGAAGGGGGGCGTCGGGAAGACGACGCTCGCGGCCGCGACGGCACAGGCGGCGGCCGAGTCCGGGAACCGGACGCTCCTCGTCTCGCTCGACCAGGCGCATTCCCTCGCCGACGTGGTCGGGATCGCCGCCGCCCGCGACGTCGTGTCCGTGACCGACACCCTCGACGTCCTCGAACTCGACACCCTCACGTTGCTCGAGAACAGATTCCGCAGCCTGGCAGCGGTTCTCGCGGCCGCGGGCACGCACGACCACGGCGCCCAGTTGTCCGCGCTCGAACCGGAGGAGCTGACCGGCCTTCCCGGCGTGCAGGACGTGCTCGGTCTCGCCGAGATCGTCCGGTTCGCCACCGAGGGCAACTACGACGCGGTCGTCGTCGACTGCCCGCCCACCGCGGATTGTCTCCGGACGCTCGCCGCGCCCGCGATGACCCTGGACTACCTCGAACGGGTGTGGCCGCAGCACCGCCGCATCGCCGCGCTGCTGGGTTCCGACCCCCGGCTCGTCATGCTGGTGTCGCTGATCGAACAGGTCGTCGCCGCGGTCGGCGAGGTCCGGGAGTTGCTCGCGAATCGTGCGAAAACCACTGTGCGACTGGTGACGACACCGGAGCGGGTGGTGCTGACGGAGACCCGGCGCACCGTCGCGGTGGCCGCGCTGTCCGGTCTGCGCGTCGATGCGATCCTCGTGAACAACCTTCTGCCGCACTTCGATTCGCCGGCAGGACACGACGATCCCGGTGTGGCATGGTTGATCAGGCGGCGAGCCCTGCAGCAGCGGGTGCTGGCCGAGCTGACCGCCTCCGCGGGCACCACGGTGATCCTCTCGGTCACCCGGTCGGTGACGGAGCCGGTAGGGTGGGCCGATCTCGGCGGTATCGCGCGGGAGTTGTACGCCGGCGACACGGACGCGGTTGCGGTGTTGGGGAAGAACCCGCCTGCAGTGCGGGTGGGGCTGGAATCGGGGGCCGGTGTGGATTCTGTGTACACGATGCGGATGTATCTGCCGCTCGTGAACCCGTCGACCCTCACGTTGGGGCGAGTGGAGGACGACTTGGTCGTGGGAGCGGAAGGCGTGCGCCGCCGGGTGCGCCTCGCCTCGGTCCTGCGCCGGTGCGTCGTCGCGGGCGCAGAACTCGACGGCAGCGATCTCGTCGTGCGCTTCACGCCCGACCCGCAGGTGTGGCCGGTATGAACGACGACCACGCGCAGTTGCTGGCGGAACTGCGGGCGGTCGCCGAGACCGCCCTGGACCGTCTCGAGCCGATCCTCCAGCGCGCGGCGGCGCCGCATGCCGCGGCGGACGCCCCGGGAGCGGCCCCCGGCACCGGCCAGTGGTCCGGTTGCACGTGGTGCCCGGTGTGCGCGCTCGCGGCCCTGATCCGCGGCGAACAGCACGACCTCGTGACCCTGCTCGCCGGCCAGGCGTCCGTGCTGATCGCCGTGCTGCGGCAGGTCCTCGACGAGCACACCGACCACGACCCTCCTGGCCCCGGTGCTCCGGAACCGGGTCCGGGCGACGGCGGCGGAACACCCGAACCGGACGGCGGCCCGGCGTTCGAACCGATCACCGTCACGTTCAAGCGCTGACGGTGCCCGCCGCCGACCGGATCGGCGGACTCGTGCACGTCGGCGATCCGGCATGGGCACAATCATCTTCATGAGCACATCCGCGGGCAGCGATCGCACCCCCGGCTCGGCGCTGACGATCGGCATCGACGTGGGTGGAACGAGCATCCGTGCATCGGTGGTCGACTCGGCCGGTGAGGTGCTCGACTCGCTCCAGTCGCCGACCCCGGCGTCGGCGAATGCCCTGGAGAACGGTCTGGACCGGGCGGTGCGGGAACTGTCCGCGCGGCACGACGTCGCCGCGGTGGGGCTGGCGGTCGCCGGGTTCATCACCCCCGACCGCACGACGGTGCGGTTCGCGCCGCATCTGCCGTGGGTGGGTGCGCCGGTCGGCCGGGACCTGGGGCAGCGCCTCGGCCTGCCGGTGATTCTCGAACACGACGTGAACGCCGCGGCCTGGGCCGAGCACCGGTTCGGTGCGGCGGCGGGCGGCCGGAACGTGGTGATGCTCGCGATCGGCACGGGCATCGGCGCGGCGCTCCTCGCGGACGGCCGGCTGTACCGCGGCAGCCACGGCGTCGCACCCGAACTCGGGCACATCCAGGTCGTTCCCGGCGGTCGCCCCTGCGCGTGCGGCAAGCACGGGTGCTGGGAGC
The DNA here is from genome assembly GCA_039206675.1 of Rhodococcus sp. (in: high G+C Gram-positive bacteria). Lineage (GTDB taxonomy): Bacteria > Actinomycetota > Actinomycetes > Mycobacteriales > Mycobacteriaceae > Rhodococcus_F. The sequence goes on from JBCEBZ010000303.1 coordinate 14,506, forward strand.
GGTACTGCAGCGGGACGGCCCTCGTCGACACCGCGATCGAACTCCTCGCCGCGGATCCGGCGCCGTCGACCGTCCTCGCGCGGGAGGTCGCGGTCGATCCCGGGGTGCTGACGGGCAGGCGGATCGCCGGCGCCGCACAGGACGGCGATCCGCTCGCGCTGGAGACGATGCGGGACTTCGCCCGGTGGCTCGGGGTGGGCCTGGCTCTCATCGGTGACGTGTACGACCCGGATCTCGTCGTGATCGCCGGCGGAGTCGCGAGTTCGTCGTCGCTGTTCATCGACGAGGCCCGCGAGCACTACGCCGCGCTGACGACGGGCGCCGGGCACCGGCCGCTGGCCCGGATCCGGCCGACCCAGTTGGGGGAGGCGGCGGGCATGATCGGGGCGGCGGAACTCGCGCGTGCGGTCCTGCCCGATCGGGTGGGTTGACGCCCGGCCGATCGCTGTAAACCCGCAGAGTGTGATGTTGTGCGGGCCTCCCGGCCGTGTGTAGCGACCCTCACCCGCCCGAAGTAGAGTCGAGCCGAACGAAGCTTGGGTTGTGAACGGGAGGGACGCCATGTGGTACTGGCTCTTCAAGTACGTGTTTTTGGGGCCGGTTCTCTGGGGGTTGGGCAGACCGACCGTGGAGGGTACGGAGAACATTCCGGCGGAGGGCGGCGCCATTCTGGCGAGTAACCATCAGGCCGTGCTGGATTCGTTCTTCCTGCCGTTGCGTGTGCCGCGGAGGATCACTTTTCTCGCCAAGAGCGAGTATTTCACCGGGACGGGACTCAAGGGCGCGTTCCAGCGCTGGTTCTTCTCGGTGGTCGGCCAGGTGCCGATCGACCGGACGGGCGCCGACGCCGCGCAGGACGCGTTGAACGCCGGCTTGCGCGTCCTCTCGCAGGGCAAGCTGCTCGGCATCTACCCGGAGGGCACCCGGTCGCCCGACGGCCGACTGTACAAGGGCAAGACCGGTCTGGCGCGCATGGCGCTCGAGTCCGGTGTGAAGGTCATCCCGGTCGCGATGATCGGAACGGAGAAGGTCAACCCGATCGGTTCCCGCGTGTGGCGCCCTGCGAAGGTCACCATCCGCGTGGGCGAGCCCATCGACTTCTCGCGTTTCGAGGGGATGGGCGGCAACCGGTTCGTCGAGCGGGCCGTCACCGACGAGGTCATGTACAAGCTGATGAAGCTGTCGGGGCAGGAATACGTGGACATCTACGCGGCCACGCTGAAGAAGAAGGCCCCCGCCGCGGACGGTTCGGCACCGGCTCCCGTGGAACCGGCGAGCGACGCGAGCACCGTCACGCGACTGCCGGACACCCGGGCGAGCTGACCGCCGCGACCTCTCAGCCGACGGGGACGGTGAGATCGTCGGAGGTCTCCGACCGATCGTCCTCGTCGGGCTGGGCAGGGCGGGTGCGGAACGCGACGATCGCGACCAGCACCACGGCGAGCCCCCACCACACGTACGACGACGCCAGGAACTGATCCCACAGATTCCAGTGGGTTCCGCTCCAGCGTCCCACCCCGAGCTTCCAGTGCGCGGCGAGCCTGACGACGACGACGCCGGCCACGGCCGTGACCGCGAGGGCGGCGCTCCTGCGCCGGTAGGCGAGGACGCCGAGCACGAGGACGACCGGCACCGACCACACCCAGTGGTGCGACCAGGACACGGGGGAGACGAGCAACCCGAGGACGGCGTTGAGTCCCAGCGCGAGCGCCGTCTCGCCGGCCCTCAGTGCCCGCACCATCGCGACGATCACCAGTACGAGAACCGCGACGCTCAGCAGCAGCCAGATCGGGGTGCGCATCCCGTCGCTCAGGCCGAGCCGGGCCAGCACGCCGGTGATGCTCTGGTTCGCGGGATACGCCGGTGTGCCGATCCGATCGGAATCGAAGAGCGTGTGCGTCCAATACGTGACGGAATCGTTCCACGTCGCGATCGCGCCCACCGCGCTGAACGCGAGGAAACTGATCGCGGTGACGACCGCGGAGCGAAAGTCCTTGCGCACCAGGAAGTACAGGATGAACACGGCCGGCGTCAGCTTCACCGCCGCCGCGAGACCGATCAGCAGACCGCGCGGCCACGGCGTCTTCTTCGGCAGGCAGTCCGCCGCGACCAGCAGCATCAGCAGAATGTTGATCTGCCCGTAGTCCAGGGTCGACGAGACGGGTTCGAGGGCCATCGCCACCGCGAGCGCACCGAGGGCCGTCCACACCAGCGTGCTGCGGGGCGCGATGCCCAGCGAGTCGAGGGTGACGACGAGGACGCCGAACAGGGCGATCAGCGACAACACCGTCACGACGGTCCCGGCCGTCGCCAGCGACACCGTCGACAGCGGACTGAAGACGACCGCGGCCAGCGGCGGGTACGTGAACGGCAGGAAGTTGCCCATCTGGGTGGCGGGCATCGACCCGTACAGCGTGGGGCCGTGCAGGAACACCGAACCGCCCAGGCGGTAGACGTCGAGATCGAGTCGGTAGTAGAAGCCGAAGTCCCGCAGGCCGGGCAGCCCGAGCAGGTTGTAGGCGAATCCGACAGCGAGCCCGGCGAGCACGAGGACGCGGATCGCGAGACCGCCGACGCGGAGGTGCACCGGCACCCGCGTCCGGTCGAGCGGGTCCGCGACAGGGGCGGCGGACTGTCGACCGTCGGAGCGTGCGCTCACCGAGGCCTCCTTCACGAGGTAGGGGTGGATCCGGATGACGCCGACGGGTGAGGCATAGTGTGCGGGCGTGCGTTACTTCTACGACTGCGAGTTCATCGAGGATGGTCGCACGATCGACCTGGTGTCGATCGGGGTGGTCGCAGAGGACGGACGTGAATTCTACGCGGTGTCCACCGAGTTCGATCCCGACCGTGCGGGCAAGTGGGTGCGCAGGAACGTGCTGCCGAAGCTGCCGCAGCCGTCGTCGCCCCTCTGGAAGAGCCGCGCCCGCATTCGCGACGACCTCTACGCGTTCCTGATTCCCCGGCCCGGCATCGTCCCCGAACTGTGGGCGTGGGTCGCCGCCTACGACCACGTCGCACTCTGCCAGCTGTGGGGCGACATGACGGAGCTGCCGCAGACGCTGCCCCGGTACACCCGCGAACTCCGGCAGTACTGGGAGGAGCACGGCAGCCCGGCGCTCCCACCTGCACCGGGCGACGCTCACGACGCACTCTCCGACGCCCGGCACAACCTGGCGAAGTTCGAAGCAGTTCAGGCGGCGCGGTCACTCCGGTGACCTGACTCGCCATCGCTCCGGTCGAGCGAATATCCTGTATGGGTGAACTGGACTGTCGACGTGCCGATCGACCGCTTGCCCGAACTCCCGCCGCTGCCCACCGAGATGCGCGAGCGCCTCGACGCAGCGCTGGCCAAGCCCGCTGCCCAGCAGCCGCAATGGCCCGAAGGTCAGGCCGCTGCGATGCGGACCGTCCTCGAGAGCGTGCCCCCGATCACGGTGGCCAGCGAGGTCGTGGCCCTGCAGGAGAAGCTCGCCCAGGTCGCGCGCGGCGAGGCGTTCCTCCTCCAGGGCGGTGACTGCGCCGAGACGTTCGCGGACAACACCGAACCGCACATCAAGGGCAACATCCGCACCCTGCTGCAGATGGCGGTCGTCCTGACGTACGGAGCGAGCCTGCCCGTCGTCAAGGTCGCGCGCATCGCCGGTCAGTACGCGAAGCCGCGGTCGTCGAACGTCGACGCCCTGGGCCTCCAGTCCTACCGCGGCGACATGATCAACTCCCTCGTCGCGGACGAGGCCGTGCGCGCCCACGACCCGTCGCGGCTCGTGCGGGCGTACGCGAACGCCAGCGCCGCGATGAACCTGGTCCGCGCGCTCACCGGCGCGGGCATGGCCGACCTGCACAAGGTGCACGACTGGAACCGCGAATTCGTGTCGTCGTCGCCGGCCGGGGCCCGGTACGAGGCACTCGCCGCGGAGATCGACCGCGGGCTGCAGTTCATGAACGCCTGCGGTGTCACCGATCCCAGCCTGCATCACGCCCAGATCTTCGCCAGCCACGAGGCGCTCGTCCTCGACTACGAGCGCGCGATGCTGCGCCTCGACAACGACGACGACCACGCCAAGCTGTACGACCTGTCCGCCCACTTCCTGTGGATCGGCGACCGCACCCGTCAGCTCGACGGAGCGCACATCGCGTTCGCCGAACTCGTGTCGAACCCGATCGGCCTGAAGATCGGACCGAGCACCACCCCGGAGATGGCGGTCGAGTACGTCGAACGCCTCGACCCCACCAACAAGCCGGGCCGGCTCACGCTGATCTCGCGGATGGGCAACAACAAGGTGCGCGACCTGCTGCCGCCCATCATCGAGAAGGTGCAGGCCACCGGTCACCAGGTGATCTGGCAGTGCGACCCGATGCACGGCAACACGCACGAGGCGTCCACCGGCTACAAGACCCGCCACTTCGACCGCATCGTCGACGAGGTCCAGGGATTCTTCGAGGTCCACAACGGTCTCGGCACCTACCCGGGCGGCATCCACGTCGAACTCACCGGTGAGAACGTCACCGAATGCCTCGGCGGCGCGCAGGACATCTCCGACCTCGACCTGTCCGGTCGCTACGAGACGGCGTGCGACCCCCGCCTCAACACTCAGCAGTCGCTGGAATTGGCGTTCCTCGTCGCGGAGATGCTGCGCGGCTGATCGCCCGCATCGGAGACCCTCACTGCCCTGCTCCCGCGGGGTCAGGGCAGTGAGACCAGGGTGACCGTGCTCCCGGGTTTCACCAGATCGCCGCTGCCCGGGTTCTGGCCGATGACCAGTGACCTGTCGGTGTCGGTCACCGAACGCACCTTCACGTCGAGTCCGAGACGGCTCAGTTCGTCGCGCGCGGACCCGACGGTCCGCCCCAGCATGGACGGCAACCGCACCGCGTTCGACACACTCAACGTCACGCTGGTGCCCGCGTTGACAGTGCTGCCCGCCCTCGGGCTGGTGGCGATCGCGTCCCCGGCGGCGACGTTCCGATCGAAGTCGGTCGTGACGTCCTGCACGACGATGCCCACCGCCTCGAGTGACGCGCGCGCCTCGGCCTCCGACATGCCCTTCACGTCGGGAACGTCCACCGGCGGTGCGCCTTTGCTGACGATCAGTTTGACCGTGGAACCGGTCGCGAGTTCCGTGCCCGGTGCCGGGTCGAGCGCGGCCACCGCACCGATCGGGACCTTCGCGCTGAACGCCTGACCGCCGTCCACCGGGGTGAACGTGCGGTTCCGCAGTTCCTGCTCGATCCCCGCGCGTTCGCCGCCCGCGGGCAGCGGCGGGACCGTCGGCCTGCCCAGGGAGACGAGCAGGGCGACCGTGCCGTCCCGGGAGATCCGTGACCCGCCGGTCGGATCGGTGCCCAGCACCGTGTCGAGCGCCGCGGTGTCCGAGTATTGCCCTCGGATCTCCGTCGACAGGCCTGCCGCTTCGATCGCCGTCACCGCCGCACCCCGCGACAGACCGTCGGTGGTCGGGACCGCGGTGAATCGGCCCGAACCCATCCACCAGCCACCGAAACCCACCGCGAGCGCGAGCATCAGGATCACGAGCAGCCACACGATCGTGGTCCGGCGGGATCGCTGCCGTTCGGCGGCGAAGTCGGGGTAGTGGTAGCCGTCGTCGGGCTCGTCGTCCACCGGGAACGGCGGTGCGTCCCTCGGTGGACGCGGAGTCTGCGCGGTGACGACCCTCGTGTGCTGCACGCCGGGTTGCGCTGGCAGCGGACTGGGCGGGGACAGCGGCGCGGCGGGCGGAAGGTGCACCGTCGGCGGTGCGACGGGTCCCGGCGGCGCGGACAGGGGAGGAGCGCTCGCGGCGGCCGCGGCGCTCAGGTGCTGCGCCGAGCGCCGCGGGGCGGGCACCCGGTACGCGGGCAGGTCGAGCGCCGCCGCGATGCCGCGCAGCGCCGACCCCATCTGCTCGGCGTCGGCGAAGCGGTGCGACGGCTCCCGGTGTGTGGCCTCCGCGACGAGTTCGTCGAACTCGGGCGGGACACCCGCGATGTACGAACCGGGCCGCGGGACGTCCTGGTTGATCCGCTGATAGGCCACGGACAACGACGTGTCCCCGGTGAACGGGGTCCGGCCGGTGAGGAGTTCGAACAGCAGGACGCCGGTGGAGTAGACGTCGCTGCGGGTGTCCGCGATCCCCGAGGTCACCTGCTCCGGCGACAGGTACGCCGCCGTGCCCAGAATCACACTGTTCGACGTGGTGTTCGACGCGGCGGCGGCCCGCACCAGTCCGAAATCCGCGATCTTCACCTCGCCGCCGTCCGAGATCAGGATGTTCTCGGGTTTGACGTCGCGGTGCACGAGACCCGCCCGGTGGGCGACGGCGAGCGCGTCGAGAACGGGCCCTGCGACCGCGGCCACCGCGTGCGGCGGCATCGGCCCGCGTTCCCGCAGGAGTTCGCGCAGCGTTCCGCCGTCGACGAGTTCCATCACCAGGAACGCGTGGTCGCGGTCGTGTCCCTGGTCGTACACCGCGACCAGGGACGGGTGCTTGAGTCGCGCGACCGAGCGGGCCTCGAACTCGAACCTGGTCACGAACGCCGGATCGGCCGCGAACTGCGGATCCATCACCTTGATGGCCACCGGACGGTCGAGACGCGTGTCGAGCCCCCTGTAGACGGTGGACATGCCGCCACGCGCGATCGTGGCATCCACCCGATAGCGCCGGTCGAGCAGCTCGCCGATCAAACGTTGACCTCCATCGTGCACAGTGTCCGTTCCCCCGTCAGTGCGCGCAGCCGGGCTCCGCGCCCCTCAATCGTAGCCAGCGGCACCGACCGGTAGCGCCACGGCGGAGGCGACCAGATAACGTTAGGGGAGTGAGTGCCATCCCTTACTGTGACGATGTCCTGGACCCTTCCGTCTCGCTCCTCCAGCTGGTGGACGTCGCGAAGAACCTCGGTGTGGCCGTCACCCGCGTGCAGCAGCTTCTGCGGGATCAGCAGTTGATCGCCGTGCGGCGCGACGGCGTCCTCGGCGTCCCCGAACTCTTCTTCGACGAGACCGGTGAGACCGTCAAATGGCTGCCCGGCCTCATCGCGGTACTGCACGACGGCGGATTCAAGGACGAGGAAATCCTGGGGTGGTTGTTCCGTGAGGACGACAGCCTGCCGGGCACGCCCGTCCAGGCCCTGCACGGTCACCTCGCCCGCGAAGTGATCCGCCGCGCCCAGGCCATGGGGTTCTGACCGCCGGTCACCACATCCGGCCACGGGCAGGGACCGCGAGCCGGACGAACTGGGGAAGCGCCGTCGCCCACCGGTTCCGCCGTGGAACGGTGGCGCGCCGGTCGAGGACCCGGTACCCCCCGCGCTCGATCTCGTCGAGAATGCGCGAATACAGCACGAACGCCGTCCGGATGCCGGGTTGGACGCGCCGGTCCAGCATCGCGATGCCCGGTTCCGCGTCCCGGTACACCGACCGGGTAACCGCGATCAGGTGGGCGAGAGCCCGCACGATCCGCTGGTCCGTCGCGCCGCGGCGACGGCTGTGCACGAGAAGTTCGGTGTCGACCCCGAAGGCGGCCAGTTCCTCGGCCGGGAGATAGACCCGGCCCCGATCGAGGTCCTCGCCGACGTCGCGGAGGAAATTGGTCAGCTGGAACGCCTCACCGAGAGCCGCGGCGTGCGGTTCGGCGCCGGGCCCGGTGGTGCCGAGGACAGGCAGCATCTGCAAACCGATGACGACGGCCGACCCGTACATGTACGTGCGGAGTTCGGTGAGGGTGGCGTAGTCGGCCCGGTGCTCCGCGGTGCCCGGAACGTCCATCCGCATGGAGTTCAGGAACGCGAAGAAGTAGTCGTGGGGGATGTCGAAGTCCGCCACGGTGTCGAGGAACGCGGGAAGGACGTGCAGCATCTCCCGCGAGCATCCGGTGTCGCTGACGGCGTTCCGGTCGGTGAACGCACGTCGCAGTACCGCGTCGATCCGGTCGAGTTCGGCGGCGCACTCCCCGGCGGTCCGGCCGGGATCGACATCCACGAGGTCGTCGACCGTGCGGGCAAACCCGTACAGCGCGTGCACGGCGGCCCGGCGGCGCTCGGGCAGTAGCCGGGTGGCGAGGTGATAGGTGCGTCCGTGCTCCGCCGTCACCGCGCCGCAATACCGGTAACTGTCGGCCAGCGCGGTCATCGACGGGTCATTCGAGGCCGGGCGACGACGCAGCACCTGCGAGGCCGGAGGTGCGCTCTTCCTCGACGGGTCGCGGGGCGCGCAGCCGCAGCGGGTCGACCGTGCGCAGCGACACCGCCGCCACGACCGCGGCGAACGTCGCGAGCACCACGTGCGCGAACGTGTAGAGGCCGATCGACCCGTCCGGCTGGAAGACCAGCATCAACCAGGTCGACAACCCGACGAGGATCATCAGGGTCCGCGTCGACAACGCGAAGCCGGCCGCGATGGCGATCGGCCACGAGTAGTACCAGGGCAGCGCCGCGGGCGACAGGATCACGATCGCGACGAGAACGATGAGGATTCCGAGGATCGCATCACGCTCGGTCTTGCGGAACCGCCACCAGGCCGTCAGCACGATCGCCACCAGGGCCACCGCACAGATGGGGCGGGTGACGGCCAGGACCTCGCCCAGCCGCAGGTCCGCGAACCACGACGTTCCGACCGTCACGATGTGGGCGAGGATCGTCGGCAGCGACAACCAGTTGATGATCTTGTTCGAACCGGACAGCGCCGTCATCCAGCCGAGTCCGACACCGGCGACGGCGGACGCGGCGGCGAAGACGACCACGAACACGGCGAATCCCGCGCCCGCGGTCTTCGCGAACGACGCGAGCGGCGACGCGGGTGTGCGCCCTTCCGCCTCGGCCTTCTCCTTCTCGTGGAGCATCCAGATCCACACCATGAAGGGGAGCGCTGCGCCCGCGGTCGCCTTGATCGCGACCGCCACCGCGACGAGCGCGATGCCGGCCAGATGGCGGCGTTCGAGGACGAGCGCGATGCCGGCGATCATGAGGCCGACCATCAGCAGTTCGTTGTGGACACCACCGATGAGGTGGACGAGGACCAGCGGATTGAGCACGGCGAGCCACAGCGCGATGGCCGGATTACCGCCGAGGTGGCGCGCGAGGTGCGGGACGCCCCAGACCATCAGCGCGAGTCCGGGCAGCATCGTCACGCGCAGGAGCATCGTCCCGGCGATCACGTTGTCGCCGGTGATCGCGGTGATGCCCTGGCTGAGCAGCAGGAACAGTGGACCGTACGGCGCGGTGGTGGTGGTCCACACATTGCTGACGTTGTCGAGGAGGATCCCGGGGTTGACCACCGGCCCGACGGCGTACGGGTCGAATCCGTCACGCAGCAGCGCACCCTGCGCCAGGTAGGAGTACGCATCCCGGCTGAACATCGGCACGGCCAGCAGCAGCGGTGCCGTCCACACCGGCACGACCAACCGCAACTGCCGGAGCGTGACGTCGCCGCCGAGCGTGGCGCGGCCCAGCCGCACCCACGCCGTGATCATCGCGACGACACCCACCCACACGATGACGGTCGACAGGATCTGCCCGTGACCGAACCGCAGCCACGACAGGTGCATCGCCTCGAGCAGCGGGTCCTCGCGGCGGACGCTGCCCGCACCGAAACCGCCGAACGTGATCATCACGGCGCCCGCGAAACCGAGGAGCGCGGCGTGCCCTTCCGGGCTGCGGAGGAAGTCGGCCGTGGCCTGGGGCCACGACCGCTGCAGAGTGGTCGTCGCAGGGGCGACGGTCGCCTGCCGGGCAGAGGACGTCATGTGTGCAGATTCCTCCCCCGAGGTGAGTTCGGTTGCGGTCGGTGCGCTCGTCGTCGCGCGCATCGCATGGTCGAGGAACCAGTTTAAGTGCTGCCGGCACCAGTTCTCGCCACGCCTCGCCCTATCCTCCCGCACTTCGTGCTTCCGGGTGGAATTCTGCACTTCGTGGGTCCGGGTGCAATTCCGCACTTCGCGCTGTGACGGGCCCGGTGATGCGCGCGGCCGCGAGTTTCCCCGACAGCAGGACGGTCGGAACCCCGACACCGGGCACGGTCCCGGAACCGGCGAGGACGACGTTGTCGAGGCCACCGACCAGGTTGGGGCGCCGGAACGGTCCGGTCTGCCGGAACACGTGCGCCGCCGCGAAGGGACTGCCCGCCGCCATGCCCTTCCCGAGCCAGGTGAGGGGGGTGTCGACGTGGTCGATGGTGAACTGCTCCGCGATGCCGGTGTACCCGCGTTTCTCGAGTTCGCACAGCAGTTCGTTCACGTACGGGGCGGTCAGCGCGGACCATTCCAGCGGTGCGCTGTGCAGGTTGGGGCAGGGAGCCAGCACCGACAGCGGTTCCGAGGCGGTTCCCGCGCGGTCCACGACGAGGCCCGGGTCCGACACGGCGGGCCGGGTGATGAGCAGCGACGGGTCGGTCATCAGTCGTCCGCGTCCCCGGCGTGCGGTGATCTCCGCGAACGTCCGCTTCCACGCGTGGCCGAAGTCGATGGTGTGGTGCCGCTGGGCGGCCCATTCCGACGCGACCGCGGTGGGGATCGTCCCGTGCAGGACCACGGCGGACGGCGACACCCGCACCCGGCGGGGGGCCCGGCGGGTCACCGGGTGCAGCAGCGCGTCGACGACGGCCGTGTCGGGGGTGAGCACCAGCGCGTCGCAGTCGACGCGGTCACCCGCAGACGTGACGACGGCGCCCACGCGATCACCGGTTCGCTCGAGCGCCGCGACCTCGGTGCCGTACCGGATCTCCCCACCCGCGGTGGTGAGGGCGTCGGCGAGTGCGAGCGCGATCGAACGCATCCCGCCCCGGGGGAAGTAGACGCCGAGGGAGGTGTCCATGTGGGCGATCGCGCCGTACACCGCGAGGGCGTCGGCGGGGGCGACGCCGGCGTACAGCGCCTGGAACGTGAAGATCCGGCGAAGTCGCGGGTCGGTGATCGTGCGGTCGACCCGGGCGCCGAGCCGGCCGAATCCGCCCAGCGCTGTGAGCGTCAGCAGATCCTCCGCGGCCTCGCGGGACCTGACGAGATCCAGCGGCGAGTCGAAGTTCGCGTCCATGAAGCGGTGGTACTCGGCGTCGAAGATCCGGCCGAGCCAGCGCCGCAGCCGCAGGTACCGGGCCGATTCTCCCGGCCCGCAGACCCGGCCTACCTCCGCGGCCATCGCGTCGGGATCGGAGTGGACGTCGAGCGAGGAACCGTCCGCGAATCGGGCGTGGTACGCCGGGGCCAGCCGTTCGAGGACCAGCGGCGGGCAGGTCGACTCGAAATCCGCGCCGACGGCGGCGAGGGCCTCGCCGACCAGGTCGGGCATCGTGAGGACGGTGGCGCCGTTGTCGATGTCGTAGCCGGGACCGCGGTAGGTGCCGACCCGGCCGCCCGGTGACGACTCCCGTTCGAGGACGGTGACGCGGCGGCCCGCTCCGGTGAGGTGCAGGGCCGCCGAGAGGCCCGCGAGGCCGGCGCCGACGACCACGACGTGATCGGTGCGGCCGGGAACCGTCCGGAGCGCGCGAGCCACCGCGGACCTCAGTAGTCGCGGCGCGTCGCGGCGACGGCCATCTCGGTGAGCTGCTGCTTCGCCTCGGTGGTGGCGGTACTCGTCGCCAGCGTCGACAGCGCGTTCGCGACGAGGTCCTCGATCTGCTTCTCCACGTCCGCGACGGCGCCGAGGGACGTGATCGTGTTCCGGAGGGTGTCCACGTCCGAATCGGACAGATCGGTGCCGATGCCCTCGCGGAGCAGGGCGGCCGCCGCCGGGTCGCCGGCATCGGCGCGCTGCAGCGACATCGCGAACAGGACGGTGCGCTTGCCCGCCCGCAGGTCGTCGCCCGACGGCTTGCCGGTCACGGCCGGATCCCCGAACACGCCCAGCAGGTCGTCGCGCAGCTGGAAGGCGATCCCGATGTCGGTGCCGAATCGGCGGTACGCCGAGACCAGGGTGTCGTCGGCGCCGGCGAGTGCGGCGCCGAGGTGCAGTGGCCGCTCGATGGTGTACGCCGCGGTCTTGTACCGGTTGACCTTCATGGCGGCGTCGATCGACTCGTCCGCCCTGGCCTCGTTGCTGATGTCGAGGAACTGCCCGCCGAGCACCTCGGTGCGCATCGCCGACCACACGGGGGAGATGCGGGCCGACGCGTCCGGGGTGATGCCCGATTCGCGGATCATGTCGTCGGCCCAGGCCAGCGCGAGGTCGCCGAGGAGGATCGCGACCCCCTCGCCGAAGTGGGCGGAATCACCGCTCCATTTCCCTGCGCGGTGCTGCTCCCCGAACTCGACGTGGACGGTGGGGAACCCCCGGCGTGTGGTGGAGGCGTCGATGATGTCGTCGTGGACGAGGGCGCAGGCCTGCACCAGCTCCAGCGCGGAGCAGGCGCGGAGCACGGGCCCGGCCTCGGGTCCCCGAGCGTCGCCGCCCGCCCCGAGCCAGCCGGTCCACGCGAAGGCCGGGCGGACCCGCTTGCCTCCGCGGAGAACGAAGTCCTCGAGCGTCGTCACAGCCTCCCGGTAGCCGCCGCCCACGGCGTCGACCAGGGCCTGCCGGCTGGTGAAGAAGTCGCGCAGCGCATTTTCGACCTCGGCCGCGAGGGCGGCGGGGCGCGTTCCAACGGACAGTGTGGCCTCCAGGATCGAAATCTCGCGTCCGCGCCGAGACCGGCGACGGGCGTCGACACCACCATAGTGGGCACTCGTCCGGGCGGCCGGTTGCCCGGATCCCAGTGCCTGCGGAGACGCAGTGGGTGCATTGCGCCGGGCACTACCTATGCTGGACGGGTGACATTCGATTCCGTCAGGGGACGGGCCAGCGAAGGCTGGGTGACCCGCACCCCGTCCATCGTCGACCGGATCCGGTCGTCCGGCGACGGTCGGGTGCCCTTTTCCGTCGAGTTCTCGCCGCCGCGGGACGAGGCCGCCGAGGCTCGTCTGTGGCGCGCCGTCCGCGAGTTCGAGCGGATGGGTCCGGCCTTCGTCTCCATGACCTACGGTGCGGGCGGGTCGACGCGCGACCGCACGGTCCGCGTCACCGGCCAGCTCGCCGAGGAAACCACACTCCTGCCGGTCGCGCACCTCACCGCCGTGTCCCACAGCGTCGACGAACTGCGGTCGATGGTCGGCGCCTACGCCGACCGCGGAATCAGCAACATCCTGGTCCTGCGCGGCGACCCGCCCGGTGACCCGCTGGGCGAATGGGAGAAGCACCCCCAGGGCGTCGAGTACGCCGAGGAACTGGTCCGGCTCGTCCGCGACCTCGGCGACTTCCACGTCGGGGTGGCCTCGTTCCCGGAAGGCCACTACCGCGCGCCCGATCTCGCGCACGACACCAGGTACCTGGTGTCGAAGCTGCGGGCAGGCGCCGAGTACTCGATCACCCAGATGTTCTTCGACGTCGAGGACTACCTGCGTCTGCGCGACCGGGTGACGGCGTACGACCCCGAGCAGGGCGCGAAGCCGATCATCCCCGAGATCATGCCGATCACGTCGCTGGGGTCGGTCCGGCGCATGCTCGAACTGTCGGGGTCGAGTCTCCCCGCGCACCTCGAGAAGCGGCTGGCCGCGGCCGCAGGCGACGGTCCCGAGGAGAACCGCGCCGCCGTGCGCGAGATCGGCATCGACCTCGCCACCGAGATGAGTGAACGCCTCATCGCGGAGGGTGCGCCCGGCCTGCACTTCATCACCCTCAACTTCGCTCGCGCCACCAGCGAGGTGCTCGCCCGGCTCGGCGACAAGGTCGGTTCGGGTGTGGCGGATCCGGCCCCGGTCACCCCGGCGCCGGTCAGCTGAGCGTCCGGCCCTTCCACCGGGTGCGCCCGCGCCGACGACTGCGGTGTGACGACACCGTCAGCGCCGTCACCGCGGCGACGGACAGCGGGTGCGCGAGCGCGCCGGCCACGTCCGCGGCATCGAGGCGGTCGCCGCGTTCGAGTGCCCGGGCACACAGCCGGGACGCCGCGGCCGTGAGGTACCCCACCGCGCCCCACCGGCGCACGCGTCCCCGTCCCGCCGCGAGGGCCACCGGCGGCACCAGGTACGCCACGGCCGCGACACCGAGGACCGCCGCGGCGCCGAGGCGGGAGCCGAATGCCGTCCACAGCCAGCGGTCGTAGCCGCGGCGCAGCGCTTCGGCGTCCTCGTACATCCGGCACGACGCCGACCGGCCGGCCACGACCAGTGTGGTCGTCCGCCCGCACCGGCGAAGCAGACGCGCGAAGTCGAGATCCTCGGTCACGCTGTCGACGACGGCCCGGTGGCCCCCGACGTCGCGGTATGCGACGGCGTCGAAGACCATGAACTGCCCGCAGGCCACGGCGGTGGACGGGCGCCGCGACCGGTTGGCCACGCGGACGGGCAGCGTCGCCGCCCACGACCACCCGAGCAGCGGCTGCAACAGGGCCTCGCCGGCCGATCCCACCTGCTGGAACGGCCACGCGCACACCAGCGCCGCATCGGACGTGCGCAGGGCGGTGCTCGCCGCGTTCAGGGCGTCCGGGCGCAACCGCACGTCGGCGTCGAGGAACACGAGGACCCCGCTGCCCGCCCGGCCCTGAGCGAAGGCGTGCTCGCTCACCCGGTGGCAGGCCGCGGGTTTACCCACCCATCCCGGCGGTGGCTCCGCGGTTCCCCGCACCACCGAGAAGCGGGGGTCGCCGCCGGCCGCCGCCTCCGCGGCCTCGGCCGTCCCGTCGGAGGAGGCGTCGTCGTAGACGAGGACCCGGAGATCGTCGACTCCGCGTTGCTCCCGCAGGTCGCCGATCAGTCCCGGCAGCCGGTCCCGCTCGTCCCGGGCCGGGATGCAGACCGTGACGGGTTCGGTGACCCGGCGGACCGGAGCGGGGAGCCGCGGTGCGGAGCGCAGGTTGGCGACGGAGACGGCGAGACCGAGGACCGAGAGCAGGGAGCCGAACCGGACCATCCGCTCGATCGGCGCGGCGGTCACACCTCCGAGTGGTCCCGTGCGCGGCGGCCGCCGCGCACCGGCTCCTTGTTGCGGGCCATCCAGGCCAGCGCCCCGACGATGACGGCGACACCGAGCGTCACACCGGCCATGATGCCCGCCCAGCCGGCGAAACTGCGGGTGCTGGGATCCGAATAGCGGACCTCGGCCCGGATCGTCGAGGTGTCGCCGGCGGGCAACTTCCACGACACGATCGAATCGCCCTCGCGGGTGCCGTTGGTGGTGGCGACGCGGGCCGGGAACGCGATCGTGAACTGCACGTCGGTGCCCTGGGCGGGAACCGAACTGAGATCGGCCTTCCCGTCGAGGGTCACGAGGTCGCCGGTCCGCTGGAGCGAGATCTGGAAACTTCCCGTGGCCTGCTCCGACATGGTGCCGAGCTGCTGCACGTCGCCGAATGTGAGGTCGCTGAAGAACGCCTGGCTGCCCACGTAGCCGTCCTTCTTGTACTCCTGGATGCGCACCTTGTCCGACAGCGAGCCGGGGGGAGTGAGCTGGGGGCCCTTGTCCTGATCGTTCGCCGGCACGGCGGCGGCCACGATCTGACCGGAGACCCGGTCGTCGGCGGACACCCCCATCGACACCTGAACCCGCAGGCATCCCGCGAGGAACGGTACGAGGAGAAGGCCGAGGACGGCGAGGGACGCGGCCCTGCGCGAGCGGGTCGAGGTCGGAACCGAAGGCAGCTGCACAGTCGTATCGTGCCAGGGGACCGGTTCGGTGTCAGGCGTGAGGGTGCGTGTCGCGGGCTCCGCGGCGCCGGGCGCCCGGCCGCAGCAGCGAGACGAGCAGGGGAACTCCCAGGATTCCCATCGCACACCACCCGTAGACCGCGGAATACCGCAACTCGGGGGCGTCCAGGAAGACGGTGTGGGCCAGCGCCGAACCCAGCCACGTCCACAGGAACAATCCGATCGGAACGCCGTCGCGATGCCGGGTTCCCGTGCCGAAGCGACGGTCGAGCCGGTCGACCGCGACCGCCATCGCCGTCGCGACGGCGAACCACCCCGCGTAGTTCGTCAGCGGAATGTGTTCGACCCCGGGCAGGCCAGCGTCGGTGACGCACCAGCGCCACTGACCGTCCGCGACCATCTGCGGGTCCAGGTACAGGTCCCAGCCGACGACGCCGACGGTCGTCAGCGCGACCCGGACCGCCCGCCGGTGCGGACCGCGGGCGAGCGCCGACGCCACACACCACACCGGGTAGAACCCGGCGGTCCAGGCGAACGGCACCACCAGGGGCACCCCGGCGAGCGCGGGGCCGAGCCGGTCGACGCTGTAGCCGTAGCAGCCGTAGGGAAAGCCGGTGGCGGTTCCCGCGACCTCGGAGGCCAGGCCGAGGCCGGCCGTCACGACCACGAGTCCCACCGCCCACCGTCCACCCCGGGTCACGGCCGCGTGGGTGACGGACGCGGCGGCGAGCAGGACGACCACTGTCGCGGTGACGACGTCGCGGAGCCCGCCGTGCACCAGCGGGTAGAGGATCTGCGCCGCGATCGCCGCCCCTGCGAGTACGACGGGAACGCGGGAGGTCATCGCCGGCGCCACACGCGGGCCAGACCCTTTCGGTCGTCGCGGAGCGCGATGCGGGCGGCGCTCCGGCCGCTCGCACCGGACACGCCGCCACCCGGATGGGTCGAGGCCCCCGTCAGGTACAGACGCTCGGCCCCCGGAACCCGGTGCCCCGACAACTCGGGGAGGGGACGCCACATCATCATCTGGTCCAGCGACATCTCCACGTGCATGACGTTGCCGCCGAGCAGGCCCATCTCGTCCTCGAGGTCCTGCGGCGACTGCACGTGCCGATCGAGGACGGACTCGCCGAAACCGGGTGCCAGCGCGTCCATCTCCGCCACGATCCGATCGGCCTCCGCCCCGGCGAGGTCGGTCCACCGCCTGCCGCCGGTCAGCCGGTACGGCTGCCACTGCGACCACAGGGTCACCTGGTGCCTGCCCTCGGGCGCGATGGTCGGGTCGAGTCCGCTGAAGCTCATCCCCAGCACCGCGGGCCGCGGCGGGAGCTCCCCGGCGAGCGCCGCGCCGTGCGCCAGCCGCAGGTGCGCGCGATCCGAGACCAGCAGCTGAAGCCCGTGGGTGACGGTGTCGTCGGGCGCACTCGGATAGGCGGGGAGGGCGCCGGTCGCCAGCCGCACCACCATCCCGATCCCCGGGCCGACGCGGATCCGGCGACGCCACCGGGCGAGGGTCTGCGGGTCGTACCCGCCGCGTTCGAGCAGGCCGAGGGTGGTCAGCACGTGGCAGCCCGCGACCACCGTGCGGGAGCGGATCACCCGGCCGGACGACGTCCGGGTGGTCCAGGTGCCGCCGTCGCGGCTCAGCGAGACCACCGACTCGCCGAGCGTGACCGTTCCGCCGTCCGACCGCAGCCGCGAGGCGAGCGCCGCGGTCAGCGCTCCGCTGCCGCCGACGGCGCGGCCGGGCGGAACGGTGTGCATCAGGGCCGCGAACCCGACCATCGGCGCCGTTCCCGGCTCCGACATCGGCGGACCGGACTGGGCGCCGAACCATGCGAGGGCAGCCTTGAGCCGCTCGTCGTCGAAATACTCGTCGAGCAGCGCGTCGCCGGAACCGAGGAACTGCCGGGAGAGGTCGCTGCCGCCGCCGCCCGTGTCGAGCCCCCAGAACGACGAGAGCAGCGCGGGCGCGGTCGGCGGATTCGAGAACGCCCGCATGACGCGGGCGCTGCGCGGACCCCACACCTCCACGAACCGGCGGTACGCGTCGGCGTCCGCGGCCCCGCAGGACTCCTCGATCGAGCGGCACGTCCCCTCGAGGCTGCGGCGGAACACGATCCCGGGCCGGTCCGTCCCCGCGGGGGCCGGGGCGAACGCCCACGGATCGCAGTCGAGGTACCGCAGGCCGTGCGCGCCGAGGTCGAGTTCCTCGACGATTCCCGTGTGCCGGACCATGATGTGCGCCGACGACCCGCGGTCGACCTGGTACCCGGGGAAGCGTTCCACCGTGGAGACCGCGCCGCCGAGCACGGTATCGCGTTCGATCACCTCGACCGACCACCCGGACCGCGCGAGGTAACACGCCGACACCAGGGCGTTGTGCCCCGACCCGACGACCACCGCGTCGATCACAGGGGAAGCCCGCGTCCCAGCACCGCGAACGGCCGGTTGTCCCCGGCGAATCGGAAGTGGCGCAGGACGTCTCGGAAGCCGAGGCGGCGGTACAGCCGCCACGCGCGGTTGTCCTCGTCCGCCACTTCCGGGGTGGAGAGCAGCACTCCGCGCTCGGGTCTGCGTTCGAGGAGGCGCACGAGCAGGGTCTCGCCGAGCCGGTGTCCCTGGGCGTCCGGGTGGACGTGGAGTTCGGTGAGCTCGAAGTAGTTGCCGAGGATCACCTCGATCTGATCGCGGGTCCACCCCGTGTGGCGCAGACCGGAACGGACCTGCTGATGCCACCACTGCTCGGGGGCCCCGCGGTAGCCGTAGGCGACGGCGACGAGGCGGGCGTCCGCGCCGTCGGTGGATCCGTCACCGGGCGGGACGAGCGCGCCGACGCCACGCCACCCCGACCGCTGGAGGTGCTCGTTCCACATCGGCGCCCGGTGGTATTCGGTGCCGTGGGGATAGCCCATGGCGGCGACGTAGATCGACAGCGCCTCGTGCAGGCGGTCGCGGAACTCGGCGGCCGAGAGTTCGACCACGAGCGGAGTCTGGTCAGCGTTCGGTTCGACCGGTCTCACCTTTCTCTTGACGACGTGTCGGTGGGTCCAGCTATATTGAATAGGTCGAACAGATGTTCGATGGCGGGGATCCGGCGATGCTCGAGGGAAGCGAGCATCGCCGGCCCCCGAACTCAGGACCTGACTACGCCCGGCGGGGTGGTTGCACCGGGGTTTTGGAGGTGTTCGAAGTGATGACGAACCCGGTCACGGGACCGACCTCTGGGAACTCGGGCAAACGGGGTGACGTACGCAACCCGGCCTCGCGACGCGGCTCGGTGCTGCTCGATCGCGCCGACGCGCTCCTCGCCCAATCGGTGGGGGCCGGCGGCCCGGCGGATCGATTCCACAGCGCGTATCTGGCCGCGTTGCGCGGCGCGGGCGCGGTGCTGGCCGCGGAGGGACCGGCGGCGGGGAGCAAGAGGACACGAACACGTAACGCCTGGGTGCTCATGGCCGGCGCGGCGCCGGAATTCGCGAACTGGGCCGACTACTTCGCCGGTCACTCGGGCACCCGCGCCGCGATCGAGGCGGGAATGTCGCGAACCCTCACCGATCTCGAGGCCGACGAGTTCTTCGTCGAGGTCGGGCGCTTTCTCCAGGCCGTCGAAGATCACATCGGACGTGGCGCAGGTCTCGATCTGCGGGCGTCGTAGACGGCAGACGGCCGGAAACGGCGGGAAAACGGTGAGGTGTCCGCGACATTGCGGTGCCCCGAACGACGTTCGGTGCGGGAGTCCGTAAGGTTGGTGGGGAACTCGTACGTGGAGTAGGTGGTACGGGGATCGAACTGCTCGTATTATTAAATCTAGGTAGCCGCCAAAGTCGGTTACCCACCGTCTCGCACCGTGAGGCGGTGGCCAACACTCCAGTGCCGGGGGAGGTACCGTGCCACTCTCCGAGCACGAGCAGCGCATGCTCGACCAGATCGAGAGCGCTCTCTACGCCGAGGATCCCAAGTTCGCCTCCACTGTGCGAGGCGGTCGCATGCGTGCGGCATCGAGTCGTCGTCGATTGCAGGCGGTGGCCCTGTTCGTTCTGGGGCTGGTCCTGCTCATCGCCGGCGTCGCCCTTCCGATCAAGCCGGGCGGGTTTCCCGTCATCAGCCTGATCGGCTTCATCGTCATGTTCGGTGCCGGAGTCCTCCTCCTGTGGGGTGGAGGAAAGAGCAAGTCCGGACAGTCCTCACGTGGTGGCTCGACCACGCAAGGTGAGACCGGCCGTGCCGAACGCGGTAAGCCCCGAAGCGGGCGCAAGAGCGGCGGATTCTCGTCGCGAATGGAAGACCGCTTCAAGAAGAGGTTCGAGCAGGAGTAGTACGACCCGCTCGGCAGTCCGGTGGCGGGGGGGGGGGGGGCGGCCGCCCCCCCCCCCCCCCCGCCCGGCCCGGCGCCCCCCCCCCCCGCCCCCCGCCGCCCCCGCCGGGCCCGCCCCCGGGGGCCCGGG
>JBCEBZ010000303.1:34574-51027 GCA_039206675.1 Rhodococcus sp. (in: high G+C Gram-positive bacteria)
TTGGGGGGGGGGGGGGTGGGTTTTGTGCCCCCCCCGCCACTGCTGTCTCCGAGGCCGGCGCCCGGTCGCCCGGCCCCCCGTTCGGGCCGGTCGTGCCCGGCAGGTGGGGCCAGTGAACGTTCCCGTCCACGAATCCCCACCTCCACCCACCCCGTTTCCCCACTTTCCCCCCTCGGGTCCGCGACGAGTCGTGGAGTAGGGGTAGCGCACCCTCTCGGTGCACTCTCACCTGGGCTTTTCCCGTGTTCCGTGCCGCTGTGCTCCGGGGTGCGATCGACGGTGCCCGTGTCGGTGATCACGTCGGGAATTTTCCCCCACCTTCCTCAATCTGCGCTGACCAGCAAGTATTGGGCAAATTGGAGGACAACACGCCGTTATCTACCTTGTGGGTGGGGGAAAGTGGGGTACTGTGGTGCGCAGCGGGGAGCGAAGGTGAACCGCCCGGCCAAGCGGCGTTCGATATGGACGCGGTGGGAGGTGTCGAGTGTTTCTCGGTACCTACACGCCGAAGCTCGACGACAAGGGGCGGCTCACGTTGCCCGCAAAGTTCCGGGATGCGCTGGCGGGAGGGTTGATGGTCACCAAGGGTCAGGATCACAGCCTCGCGGTGTATCCCCGGGAAGAATTCACCGCTCTCGCGCGCAAGGCCGCGGCCGCGTCGAGAAGCGATCCGGAGGCGCGAGCCTTCGTTCGCGGACTGGCGGCAGGTACCGACGAGCAGCACGCAGATGCCCAGGGGCGCATCACCCTCTCGGCAGATCACCGGCGTTACGCGGGTCTCTCCAAGGACTGCGTAGTGATCGGTTCGGTCGATTTCCTCGAAATCTGGGATGCGCAAGCCTGGCAGACCTATGTCGAGGCGAACGAGGAGAACTACTCGCAGGCAACAGGAGTCGCGCTCGGCGAGATCGTCTGAGCGTGAACACGTCCCCGCGAATGCCGCGAGGCCTCTGTCCGACGGAACCCTGACGCACTTCCCCAGCGCCAGGTTTTCATTTCGGGCAGGGACCTCGAAGCATTCGCCACGGCAACGGCCGACACGAGAAGTTCGACCAGTGAACCCCGGCACCGGGCACGTTCACCCGCACCACAGAGCAGGAGCCGGAGGGATCATGGTGGATCACGAGGGGGAAGATTCCTCGCCCGCCGATGGTTTCGGTCACATTCCGGTACTGCTTCACCGCGCAGACGAACTGCTGGGCCCTGCCCTCACCGCGAACGACCCGCAGGGCGGGGGCGCCGTCATGATCGACGCGACCCTCGGCCTCGGCGGGCATTCCGAGCACTTCCTGCGGACCTACCCACAGCTGAGGCTCGTTGCGCTCGACCGTGATCCGCACGCACTGGAGATCGCCGGCGGCCGGCTCGCC
Organism: Rhodococcus sp. (in: high G+C Gram-positive bacteria); assembly: GCA_039206675.1. Lineage (GTDB taxonomy): Bacteria > Actinomycetota > Actinomycetes > Mycobacteriales > Mycobacteriaceae > Rhodococcus_F. Next base: position 35,945 of record JBCEBZ010000303.1, read on the forward strand.
CCGTTCGTGGACCGGATCACGTTCGTGCACACCCGTTACGACGGCATCGAGGATGCGCTCACCCAGGCGGGTCTCTCCCCGCGGGAATCGGTGCACGGCATCCTCTTCGACCTGGGTGTCTCCTCGATGCAGCTCGACGAATCGGATCGGGGGTTCGCGTATTCGATCGACGCACCCCTGGACATGCGGATGGACCCGACCACCGGCATCACCGCGGCCGAGGTCCTCAACACGTACAGCCACGGAGATCTCGCTCGCATCCTCAGTACGTACGGCGAGGAGCGCTTCGCGGGCAAGATCGCGTCGGAGGTTGTCCGGCAACGCGCGAAGGAGCCGTTCACGACCAGCGCAGCTCTGGTCGAACTGCTGTACCGCACCATTCCTGCGGCGACCCGCCGTACCGGGGGACATCCCGCGAAGCGGACGTTCCAGGCCCTTCGAGTGGAGGTCAACGGCGAGCTCGATTCATTGCGCGCCGCGGTACCGGCTGCACTCGACGCGTTGACCGTCGGGGGACGCGTCGTGTTCATGTCGTACCAATCCCTGGAAGACCGGGTCGTCAAGCAGGAAATCACTCCCAGGTCCAAGTCGAAGAGCCCGGAGGGGCTTCCCGTCGAATTACCGGGGATGGGACCGGAGTTCCGGATCCTCACACGAGGGGCGGAGCGCGCGTCCGAACAGGAAATCGAAGAGAACCCACGATCAGCCCCGGTGCGTTTGCGCGCTGCAGAAAGAATTGCCAGGAGGTCGGCGGCATGACGGTTCAGGTGAGTTCCACCGAGATGCGGCCCGCGCGGGCGGACAACCGGTCGGGCGCGGCTGAGCGGGCGTACAAGAAGCGCACCCAGCGCGCGGCCGTGCACAACGGATCCGCGATCGCCGTCTCCGGCAAGAACCGCACCGGCACGCTCACCGCCCGCATCCCGTTCGTGGCGACGATCCTCGTTCTGCTGGCCACGGGCCTGGCCGTCACACTGCTGCTCACCACCCGGTCCGCGGAGGACTCGTACCAGCTGAGCGCCGCCCGCGCGCACAACCAGTCGCTCGCGGAGGAGAAGGCAGCGCTGCAGCGTGACGTCGAGACCGCCAACTCGGCCCCGAAACTGGCGGAGGAAGCGGCCAAGCTCGGCATGGTCCCGGCGAACGATCCGGCACGGCTCGTCGTCCACCCCGACGGCAGCGTCGAGGTCGTCGGCACGCCCGCCCCGGCGTCGGGTGCGCCGGTGCCCCCGCTCGACGCAGCCGCCCCGTCCACTCAGCGTGGCAACTCCGTGGCTACCGCCCCGAACCGGGGGAGCACCACGCAGTCCCCGCGCGCCACGCCGCAGCCCGGCAATGGCGCGGAGATCCAGGCACAGGGTGAACAATTGGTTCCCGTGATCCCTTCGGCCGCCGCACCGACGACTGCTCCACCCTCCGGTGGTCGCCGGTGAGTCGAAGCGCACCGAGAAATCGTCCCCGGCGCCCCGCGGGCGCCGGGACCGCGTCCTTTCCGTTCAGGCAACGGATCGGGCGCGCACTGATGTTCTTGGCGCTCGGCCTCGCCGCAGTGCAGCTTCTGTGGATCCAGGTCATCGACGCACCGCAACTGTCCGCGGAGGCGGCGAACCAGCGCACGACAACCGAGGTGGATCCGGCGCTGCGCGGGTCGATCACCGACCGCAACTCCAATCCCATCGCGTTCACGATGGAAGCGAAGGCGCTGACGTTTCAGCCCACGCGGGTGCGGAAGGAACTCGAGGAGGCGAAGGCCAAGAGCGCCACCGCCCCCGACGTCGATGCGCGACTCGACGCGATCGCGAAGGAGATCCACGACCGGCTCGGCGACGCCGCACCGGAGAAGGATCTGAAGGAGAAACTGCACGGCGACGAGACGTTCGTCTATCTGGCGCGCAGCGTCGACCCGAACATCGCCGCGCAGATCAGCGACAAGTTCCCGGAGGTCGGACTCGAACGCCAGGACATCCGCGAGTACCCGGGCGGGTCTCTCGCCGCCAACCTCGTCGGCGCCACCGGCTGGGACGGGCACGGACTGCTCGGCCTCGAGGATTCGCTCGACTCGACCCTCGCCGGTACGGACGGCTCCCAGACGTACGACCGGGGCTCGGACGGCGCGGTGATTCCCGGCAGCTGGCGTGACAAGCAACCGGCGGTGGACGGATCGAGCGTCGAGCTCACCATCGACTCCGACCTGCAGTACTACGTCCAGCAGCAGGTGCAGATGGCCAAGGACAAGTCCGGCGCGAAGGATGCGTCGGCGGTCGTGCTCGACTCGCACACCGGTGAGGTGCTCGCGATGTCGAACGACAGCACGTTCAATCCGGCGATCGGGGTGGGCAACAATCCGCGAACGGTGGAGATGGGCAACCTGCCGGTGAGCACGCCGTTCGAACCGGGATCCGTGAACAAGATCGTCACCGCGGCGGCCGCGATCGAGTACGGGCTGACCTCACCCGACGAGGTTCTCGAGGTTCCCGGCAGCATTCAGATGTCGGGCGTGTCGGTGAAGGACGCGTGGGATCACGGGGTCGCGCCGTACACGGCCACGGGGGTGTTCGGTAAGTCCTCGAACGTGGGCACCCTGATGCTCGCCCAGCGCGTCGGGGAGGACCGTTACGCGGACATGCTGTCCAGGTTCGGTCTCGGCCAGCGTACCGACGTCGGGCTTCCCGGTGAGAGCGCGGGCAGCGTCCCCAGCCGGGACCAGTGGTCGGGGGGCACGTTCGCGAACCTGCCGATCGGACAGGGTCTGTCGATGACTCTGCTGCAGATGACCGGCATGTACCAGGCGATCGCCAACGACGGTGTCCGCATCCCGCCGCGCATCGTCAAGGCGACGGTCGACGCGTCCGGCAACCGGACGGAGACCGAGGCGCCCGAAGAGGTGACGGTCGTCAGTCCGCAGACCGCGAGCACCGTCCGCGACATGTTCCGGTCCGTCACCCAGAACGACACGGGCAACCAGCGCGGCACCGGGGTGCAGGCCGCCGTCGACGGGTACCAGATCAGCGGCAAGACGGGCACCGCACAGCAGGTCGATCCCGCGTGCAAGTGCTACTCGAACTCGAACTACTGGATCACGTTCGCCGGGATCGCTCCGGCCGACAATCCGCGGTATGTCGTCGGAATCATGCTCAACGCGCCGACACGCAGCGCGGACGGCTCCGGTGGCCAGTCCGCCGCCCCGCTGTTCCACAACATCGCGTCCTGGATGCTGCAGCGCGACAGCGTGCCGATGTCCCCGGACCCCGGACGCAGGCTGGTGTTGCAGGCCGATTGAGCGAAGGTCGGCCGAATCGGGTTCCGGGAGCGCTCGCGGTAATCTGACACGTCGGCCGTTCAGTGGACACGCGCAATTGCCGTGGACGCAGTGAACTGCCGAGGTAGCACGCTGTATCGATCCGTGCACTACGCCGTTGTCAGTGAGAGTCGACATCCGAGAGGAGCCCGGTGCCTGTTCCGTCCCGCCCGCAGTCGGCGTCAGTGGAGGTGAAGGTCACAGACGGCCTTCGCCCCGCCCAGCCGGTCCGTACCACGGTGAGCGCTCTGGCGGCGCTCGCCGGAGCGAGGGTCGAGGCACCCACCGGAACCGCCGAGCACGTCGTCGTCACCGGAGTGGATCTGCGCGCCCAGGGGATCGTGGAGGGCGATCTGTTCGCGGCCCTTCCCGGGGCCCGCGCGCACGGCGCGGAGTTCGCCGCCGACGCTCTCGACCGCGGAGCGACCGCGATCCTCACCGACGAGGCCGGCTTCGCACTGGTGTCCGCGCTGGGCACCGACGCCCCGGTGCTCGTCCACGACGACCCGCGCGGCGTGCTCGGTGAGCTGTCGGCCACCATCTACGGTCGGCCCTCGGAGAAGATGCAGGTCATCGGCATCACGGGGACGTCGGGGAAGACCACCACCTCGTATCTGGTCGAGGGCGCCCTCAACGCGGCCGGCCGGACGACCGGTCTCGTGGGCACCATCGAGACCCGGATGAGCGGCCGCCGCGTGCCGAGCGCCCTGACGACCCCCGAGGCGCCGCAGCTCCACGCCCTGTTCGCAGTGATGCTCGAGCAGGGGATCGACACCGTCGTCATGGAGGTGTCCAGCCACGCGCTGTCCCTCGGCCGCGTCGACGGAGTCCGCTTCGACGTGGGCGCGTTCACGAACCTCTCCCAGGACCACCTGGACTTCCACCGCGACTTCGAGGACTACTTCGCCGCCAAGGCGCGGCTCTTCGCGGCCGACTCGTCCGTGCACGCGCAGCACGCCGTCATCTGCGTCGACGACGTGTGGGGCCGGCGGATGGCCGAGGTCGCACGCGGCGCCCATTCGATCGTGACGACGGTCGCGACCACACCGGAGACCGACGGCGCGGTGTGGACGGCGGGCCCGGCGAGGGTATCGGCATCCGGCTCGCAGACATTCGCGCTCACCACCGCCGAAGGCACGACCCTCGACGTGGAACTCCGGCTGCCGGGGCAGTACAACGTCGCGAACGCTTCGCTCGCCGTCGCGCTGTGCGCCGCGCTGGGCGTCGATCCGCGCGACGCCGTCGCGGGCATCGCCGGGGTCGACGTGCCGGGCCGGGTGCAGCGGATCGACCGCGGGCAGGACTTCCTCGCCGTCGTCGACTACGCGCACAAGCCCGCAGCGGTCGAGGCGGTGATCGCGACATTGCGCGAGCAGGCACGCGGCCGCGTCGCCGTCGTCGTGGGAGCCGGGGGCGATCGCGACGCGGGTAAGCGGCCCCTGATGGGCGCCGCGGCCGCGCGGGGAGCCGACCTGCTGATCATCACGGACGACAACCCGCGTACCGAGGATCCGGCGACCATCAGGGCCGCGATCCGCGAGGGCGCCCTCGGGGTGCCCGAATCCGAGCGGGGACAGGTGTGGGAAGTAGCGGACCGAGCGAAGGCGATCGCCGACGCCGTCGGCTGGGCGCAGGCAGGCGACGTGGTTCTGGTCGCAGGCAAGGGACACGAGATCGGTCAGGAGATACACGGGGTGAAGTACCCATTTGACGACCGCGACGTACTGGGCGACGCGATCGAGCGACAGGTCGGAGGAACGCGATGATCCCGATGACACTCGCTCGGATCGCCGAGATCGTGGGCGGCGAACTGCACGACGTCGCCGATCCGTCGGCCGAGGTGACGGGAACGGTCGAGTTCGACTCGCGCAAGGTCACCGCCGGCGGACTGTTCCTCGCGCTGCCCGGCGCCCGTGTCGACGGTCACGATCACGCGGCCGCGGCGGTCGAGGCCGGCGCGGTCGCCGTCCTGGCCGCGCGCCCGGTCGGGGTCCCCGCCGTCGTCGTCACCCCGGCGCCCGGCGCCGGTCCGAGCAAGGCGATGGCGCTCGAACACGACACCGACGGATCGGGCGCCGCCGTGCTCGCGGCCCTCGCGAAGCTCGCGCGCGCCTCCGTCGACGATCTCACCGCGAAGGGGCTCACCGTCGTGGGCGTCACCGGCTCGGCGGGCAAGACGTCGACGAAGGATCTGCTCGCCGCGGTCCTGCGGCCCCTCGGTGCCGTCGTCGCGCCGCCCGGATCGTTCAACAACGAACTCGGCCACCCGTGGACCGCGCTGCGCGCGGACGCAGGCACGGGGTTCCTGGTCCTGGAGATGTCGGCCCGCGACCGCGGCCACATCGCCTCCCTCGCCGAGATCGCGCCGCCGAAGATCGGCGTGGTCCTCAACGTGGGAACGGCGCACCTCGGCGAGTTCGGTTCGCGGGACGCGATCGCCGCCGCCAAGGGTGAACTCCCGGAGTCGCTGCCCTCGGCGGACGACGGCGGCGTCGCGATCCTCAACGCGGACGATCCGCTGGTGGTGGCGATGGCCCCGCGCACGTCGGCGCGGGTGGTGCTCGTCGGCCGGTCGGAGTCCGCGCACGTGCGGGCCACCGACATCGTGCTCGACGAGAGGGCAAGGGCGCGTTTCACTCTCACGACCGCGGCGGGCAGCGTACCCGTCGAACTCGCCGTGCACGGTGAGCACCAGGTCGGCAACGCACTGGCCGCAGCCGCGGTGGCGCTCGAATGCGGTGCGGACCTCGACCGGATCGCGCAGGCGCTCTCCGGTGCCGCCGCCGTCTCCGGGCGCCGGATGGACGTGCGCGACCGGCCGGACGGTGTGACCGTCGTCAACGATTCGTACAACGCGAACCCCGACTCGATGCGGGCTGCCCTCAAGGCGCTGGTCTCGATGGCCCGCTCGGGCCGGGAAGCGGCGCGCCGGAGTTGGGCGGTGCTCGGAGAAATGGCCGAGCTGGGTCCAGAATCAGTGGTCGAACACGACGCCATCGGCAGATTCGCGGTCCGGCTGGACGTCAGCAGGCTGATCATCGTCGGAACCGGCAGGCCCGCCCGTGCCATGCACCAGGGTGCGGTCATGGAGGGGTCGTGGGGTGAGGAGTCGATCCTCGTCCCCGACATCGCCGGTGCGGTCGCACTGCTCGAGAAGGACCTGGCGCCGGGCGATCTGGTGCTGGTCAAGGCGTCGCAGTCCATCGGATTGTGGGAGGTCGCGGACACGGTGTTGGCGGGAAGCACGGGACAGCAGGGTTCGGAGGCCACGCGGTGAGACAGATCCTCTTCGCGGCGGGCATCGCGCTCGCCGTCTCGATTCTGCTGACCCCCGTTCTCATCAAGGCCTTCTCCCGTCAGGGGTTCGGCCAGGAGATCCGTGTCGAAGGTCCGGCGAGTCACCAGTCGAAGCGCGGCACCCCCACGATGGGCGGCGTCGCCATCCTCGCCGGACTGTGGGCCGGCTACTGGGGTTCGCACCTGATCGGCATCGGGTACGACGCGGACGGGCCGTCGGCGTCCGGACTTCTCGTGCTCGGTCTCACGACGGCGCTGGGCGGTGTCGGGTTCCTCGACGACTTCATCAAGATCCGCAAGCAGCGCAACCTCGGACTGAACAAGACGGCGAAGCTCGTCGGGCAGCTCATCGCGGCGGTGGCGTTCGGCATTCTCGCGCTGCAGTTCCGGGGCGCGAACGACCTCACCCCGGGCAGCGAGCACCTGTCCTATGTGCGTGACATCGCGACGGTCACGATGGGCTCCGTCGTGTTCGTCGCCTTCTGCTATCTGCTGGTGAGCGCGTGGTCGAACGCGGTCAACCTCACCGACGGTCTCGACGGCCTCGCCGCCGGTTCCATGAGCCTGGTGCTCGGTGCGTACGTGATCATCACGTTCTGGCAGTACCGCAACGCGTGTGAGACGAGCCCCGGCAAGGGCTGCTACGACGTCCGCGATCCGCTCGACCTGGCCCTGATCTGCGCGGCCGGCGCCGGTGCGTGCATCGGATTCCTGTGGTGGAACGCGGCGCCCGCCAAGATCTTCATGGGCGACACCGGTTCGCTGGCACTCGGCGGGATGCTCGCCGGACTGTCGATCACGACGCGCACCGAACTGCTGATGGTCGTGATCGGCGCGCTGTTCGTCGCCGAGGCCGCGTCGGTGGTGATCCAGGTCGCGGTGTTCCGGTCGAGCCGGAGACGCGTGTTCCGGATGGCCCCGTTCCACCACCACTTCGAACTCGCCGGGTGGGCGGAAACCACGGTGATCATCCGTTTCTGGTTGCTGGCCGCCATCGCCTCCGCGATCGGGCTCGCGCTGTTCTACAGCGAGTACCTGGCAGCGATCGGGGGCTGACGCCATGACAGAGGAACACGGCGGGCTCGACTGGTTGCGGGGCCGCAGTGTCCTCGTCGCCGGTGCGGGTGTCTCCGGCCGCGCCACCATCGACCCGCTCCGCGACCTCGGGGCCCACGTCACCGTCACCGACTCGAACGTCGACGCCCTCGCCGAGTGCGCGCGGCGGGGGGCGGCGACCGTCCCGATCGACGATCTGCTCGCCGAACGGGAGAAGGTTGCCGAGTTCGCGCTGGTCGTGACGAGCCCCGGGTTCCGCCCGGACGCGCCGCTGCTCTCGGCGGCCGCCGGGGACGGGGTGCCGATCTGGGGCGACATCGAGTTCTCCTGGCACGTGGACCGGGCCGGGCTCTACGGTCCGCCGCGGCGGTGGCTGGTGGTCACGGGCACCAACGGCAAGACGACGACGACCTCCATGCTGCAGTCCATTCTCGAGGCGGCCGGGCTGCCGAGCCTGGCCTGCGGCAACATCGGGCTTCCGGTGCTGGACGCACTGCGGCAGACCGGACCGCGGGCGGAGGTGCTGGCGGTCGAACTGTCGTCGTTCCAACTGCACTGGGCGCCGTCGGTCCGGCCGACCGCGGGCGCGATCCTCAACATCGCCGAGGATCACCTGGACTGGCACGGCGGCATGCAGCCGTACATCGACGCGAAGGCCCGCGCCCTGACCGGGGAGGTCGCGGTGCTCGGCCTCGACGACGAGGTCGCGTCTTCTCTGTTCTCCTCGTCGCTCGCAGTGCGGACTCTGGGGTTCCGGCTGGGTGTGCCGGCGGCGGGCGAACTGGGCGTCGAGGACGGGTACCTCGTCGACCGCGCGTTCGCGGACGGCGAGCGGCTGGCCCCGGCCGACGGGATCACCCCACCCGGGCCCGCCGGACTGATGGATGCGCTGGCAGCGGCGGCTCTCGCCCGGGCGATCGGGGTCCCACCGGATGCGGTCGCCGCAGGCCTGGCCGCCCACGTGGTGGGCCCGCACCGGGCGGCGCGCGTCGCCGAGGTCGGGGGAGTGACGTTCGTCGACGACTCCAAGGCGACGAACCCGCACGCCGCCCGCCCGTCGATCCTCGCCCACGACCGGGTGGTGTGGATCGCCGGTGGTCTGCTGAAGGGTGCGCGGGTCGACGACCTGGTCCGGGAGGTGGCCGGCCGCCTCGCGGGCGCCGTCCTGCTGGGCCACGATGCGAGGCAGATCGCAGAGTCGCTTGCGCGACACGCCCCCGAGGTTCCCGTGGTCACCGTCGAAACGGGAGACGATGCAGGGGTGAGTGCAGTCCCGCAGACCGCGACGCACCGGGTGGTGCTGCCGGCGGACACCGACAGCGACGCCGTGATGGGTGTCGTGGTGCGCGAGGCTGCTGCGCTGGCAACGGCAGGCGATGCCGTCGTCCTGGCGCCCGCGGCGGCGTCGCTCGACATGTTCGACAGTTACGGTCACCGGGGGCGCAGCTTCGCGGACGCCGTCGGCAGGCTCGACGAGTCGGACATCTCCAGGACCCTGCGATGACCTCCGCCGGAGCCCGCACCCGCCGCGTCCCCGAAGGACAGCGGTCCCCGGCCCGCACCGCCGCCGCACCCGGGGTGGCCAAGCGCGCCCCGTCGAGTCCGCGCACACGGACGGCCCCGCCCCGCAGCCCGCGCACCCGGATCGGGGCGTGGCTGTCGCGGCCGCTGGCGTCGTTCCACCTCGTGGTCACCATCGCGTTTCTGCTGACGGTCCTCGGCCTGGTGATGGTGCTGTCGTCCTCGAGCGTCGAGGCCTACGCCTCCGACGGTTCGGCGTACACCCTCTTCACCCGGCAGGCGCTGTTCGCCGCTCTCGGGCTCTGCCTGTTCTACGCGGCGCTGCAGATCCCGGTCCGGGTGATGCGTGCCCTGTCCTTTCCGGCGTTCGCGGTCACGATCATCCTGCTGGTCCTGGTCCTCATCCCCGGCATCGGCACGGTGTCCCAGGGCACCCGTGGCTGGTTCGTCGTCGCCGGATTCTCGTTGCAGCCCGCCGAGCTCACCAAGATCGCGCTGGCGGTGTGGGGCGCGCACATCCTGGCGTCGCGCCGCAGCGACATCTCCAGCATCCGCGACATGCTGGTTCCGCTGGTTCCGGCCGCTCTCGTCGCGTTCGTCCTGATCATCCTGCAGCCCGATCTCGGGACGACGGTCTCGCTGGCCATCATCCTGATGGCGCTGCTGTGGTTCGCCGGACTGCCGCTGAAGCTGTTCCTCGCCATCGTCGGCACCGGCGTCGCCGGAATCGTGATCCTCGCGCTCACCGCCGGCTACCGGTCCGCTCGCGTGCGCGAGTTCCTCAACCCCGGCTCCGACCCGCAGGGCATCGGATACCAGTCGCGGCAGGCGATGTATTCGCTCGCGGACGGCGGGATCCTCGGACGGGGGCTGGGGCAGAGCCGCGCGAAGTGGAGCTACCTGCCGAACGCGCACAACGACTTCATCTTCGCGATCATCGGCGAGGAACTCGGATATCTCGGCGGCGCCGCCGTCCTCGGCCTGTTCGGACTGTTCGTGTACACGGGCCTGCGCATCGCGGCCCGATCCGCCGACCCGTTCCTCCGGTTGCTCACCGGCACGGCGACGGTGTGGATCACCGGGCAGGCGTTCATCAACGTGGGCTACGTGATCGGGCTGCTCCCCGTCACCGGTCTGCAGTTGCCGCTCGTGTCGGCGGGCGGAACGTCGACGGCCACCACCCTGTTCATGTTCGGTCTCGTCGCCAACGCGGCGCGGCACGAACCGGAGGCGGTCGCGGCGCTGCACTCGGGGCAGGACGGCCCGTTCGGTCGCCTGCTGCGGCTCCGCAGACCGGAGGCGTATTCACCGGTCCGGGCGGACGCGGCGCGTGCGGAGGCGGTGCGCCGGGCCGAGGCGCGTCGCCGGGCCGGTCGCGAGATGGCCCCGCGGACCCGCAGCATCACATACGAGAAGGGCCGCCCCGAACGCGGCAAGGGCCGCACCCCCGAACGCGGTGCACGTCAACAGCGAAGCTCGGGTGGCCGAGCAGGAGAGCGAGGATTTCGTAGGTGAACGGCGACAAGTCCACCCTGTCGGTGATCGTGGCCGGCGGTGGTACCGCCGGGCACATCGAACCGGCGCTGGCCGTGGCCGACGCGATCAAGGCGATCGACGGCACCGCGGTGGTGACCGCTCTCGGCACGGCGCGTGGCCTCGAGACCACCCTGGTTCCCGAGCGGGGCTATCCGCTCGAACTCGTTCCGCCGGTGCCGCTGCCCCGTAAACCCACCCTCGACCTGCTGCGGCTGCCCGGGCGCGTGCGCGCATCGGTGCGCCGCACCCGCGAGGTGCTCGACGCGACCGGCGCCGACGTCGTCGTCGGTTTCGGCGGGTACGTCGCGCTGCCCGCGTACCTCGCGGCAGGCCCCGGCCTGCTCCGTCGCCGGCGCCGCATTCCGATCGTCGTGCACGAGGCGAACGCCAGCGCCGGGATCGCGAACAAGATCGGCGCCCGCCGCGCCGCCCGCGTCCTGGCCGCCGTCGCCGGTTCGGGCGTGTCGGCACGGGGCCGCTCGGACGCCGAAATCCTCGGTATCCCGGTGCGGGCGTCGATCACCGGTCTCGACCGGGCCGCGCTGCGGGCGGAGGCGCGTGCGCACTTCAGCCTTCCCGCCGACGGACCGGTGCTGCTGGTGTTCGGCGGTTCCCAGGGTGCGAGGTCGCTGAACGAGGCCGTGTCGGGTGCGGCCGAGTCGCTCGCGGCGGCCGGGGTGGCCGTCCTGCACGCGCACGGACCGAAGAACACCCTCGACGTTCCCGCGACCCCCGGCGGCCCGCCGTACGTCGCCGTTCCCTACCTGTCGCGGATGGACCTCGCCTATTCGGCTGCGGACGCCGTGATCTGCCGGTCGGGCGCGATGACGGTGGCCGAGGTGTCGGCGGTCGGTCTTCCCGCGGTGTACGTGCCGCTGCCACACGGTAACGGTGAGCAGGAACTGAACGCGCGGCCGGTCGTCGCCGCCGGAGGTGGAATGATTGTGGCCGACGGAGACCTGTCCGCCGGATTCGTCGCCGAGACCGTGATCCCTCTGCTGCGCGACCCCGCACAGCTCGAGGACATGGGGCGACGCGCGGCCGGCGCGGGTCACCGCAGCGCAGCCGCCGAGGTTGCGCGCATCGTGATCGACGTGGCCGCGCAGACGAGGGGAACCCGATGACCGACCTGCCCGCGCAGTTGGAACGTGTCCACATGGTCGGGATCGGCGGCGCCGGAATGTCCGGAATCGCAAGGATCCTGCTGGCCAGGGGCGGACAGGTGTCCGGCTCGGACGCCAAGGAGAGTCGCGGCGTCCTCGCGTTGCGTGCCCGCGGCGCGCAGGTCCGCATCGGCCACGACGCCGGCGCACTCGACCTGCTGCCCGGCGGCCCGACCGTCGTGGTCACCACCCACGCCGCCATCCCGAAGGACAACCCGGAACTCGTGGAGGCGGCCCGGCGCGGGATTCCCGTGATCCTGCGGCCCGCGGTGCTGGCCTCGCTGATGCAGGGGCACCGCACGCTGCTGGTGTCGGGCACTCACGGCAAGACGTCGACGACGTCGATGCTGGTGGTGGCGCTGCAACACTGCGGGTTCGATCCGTCGTTCGCGGTCGGCGGCGAACTCAACGAGGCCGGGACCAACGCCCACCACGGCAGCGGCGACGTGTTCGTCGCCGAGGCCGACGAGAGCGACGGTTCACTGCTCCAGTACGACCCGAACGTCGTCGTCGTCACCAACGTCGAGGCCGATCACCTCGACTACTTCGGCAGCCCCGAGGCGTACATCCAGGTATTCGACGATTTCGCGGCCCGGCTGTCGCACGGCGGGCTGCTCGTCGCGTGTCTCGACGATCCGGGGTCGGCGGCGCTCGCGCAGCGGGTGGCGGCGCGGGGACTGCCCGGGGTGCGGGTGCTCGGCTACGGCAGCGCCGAGGACGCGGACGGGGCCTTCGCTCCGATCGATGGCGTCGAGGTCGGCGCGCGCCTGCTGAGTTTCGAGGCCCGGGACGTCGGCGGAGTTCTGCAGTTCCAGCTGGCCGGGGAGCAGGCGCCGAGGACGATCCGGATGAATGTGCCCGGCAGGCACATGGCGCTCAATGCGCTGGCCGCGCTCCTCGCCGCCCGGGACACGGGCGCCGACGTGGACGAGATCCTCGAGGGTATCGCCGGTTTCGGGGGAGTGCACCGCCGGTTCCAGTTCACCGGCCGCGAGTACGGGGTCCGGGTGTTCGACGACTACGCGCACCACCCGACCGAGGTACGGGCCGTGCTCGGCGCCGCCGCCGATCTGGTGAGCCAGCCCCACGAGGCCGACCGCCGCGAATGCGAGGACTCGGTGCGCAGCGGCAAGGTCATCGTGGTCTTCCAGCCCCACCTGTACTCCCGCACAGCAACATTCGCCGAGGAATTCGGGCACGCACTCGACCTCGCCGACGAGGTCGTGGTCCTCGACGTCTACGGCGCGCGGGAAGAACCGCTCCCGGGCGTCAGCGGCGCCCTGGTCGCGCTGGCGGTGTCCAAGCCGGTCCACTACCAGCCGGACCTGTCGCAGGCGCCGCGTCAGGTCGCGGCCCTCGCGTCCCCCGGTGACGTGGTGATCACCATGGGCGCCGGCGACGTGACGATGCTCGGGAACCAGATCCTCGACGCTCTGCGTGCGGCTCCGCACCACCACCCGTCGCGATGACGCGGGAGCGCCGGGGCCGGTCCGAACGGCCGGACCGCCCTGTCCGCCGCGACGTCCAGCGCAGTCCGCGACCGGGCGCGTCCGGCGCCCGCGCGGCGGCGGGTGACCGGACGTCCTCGCGCCGGCGCAGCTCGACCGCCACCGACCCCGGCACCCGGCGCACCCGCGAAACAGCCTCGGCGGCACGGAGGTCCGCGGCGGCGGAGGCGCCGCGGCGCCCGTGGTACCGGCGTCCGGCGGTGATGGGCGTCGTCGGCGTCGTCGTGGTCGTGGCGCTCGGTCTGGTCGCGTGGTTCACGCCGCTGCTGTCGGTGCGTCAGACGGACGTCGCGGGGGCGGCGTCGATTTCCGAGGAACAGATTCGCCAGGTGCTGGCGGTGCCGCTGGGGCAGCCGCTGCTCCGCGTCGACACCGAGGGCGCGGCGCTGCGGGTCGCCGCGATCCCGAAGGTGGCGTCCGCCCGCGTGCAACGGGTGTACCCGTCCACCATCCGCGTCACGGTAACCGAGCGGGTGCCCGTCGTGTTCGTCGACAGCCCCGGTGGCACCCACCTCCTCGACGCGGAGGCCGTGGACTACGAGATCGCCCCGCCGCCGCCCGGGGTGCCGCGACTGGTGACGGAGAAGCCGGGGTGGGGCGACCCGTCGACGGAGGCGGCGATCGAGGTGCTGGAGTCGATGCCGCCCCAACTGCGCGGACAGGTGGGACAGGTTGCCGCGAAGTCGATTTCGGATATCGCGGTGACGCTGCTCGACGGACGGATCGTCGTGTGGGGCGGCACGGAGAAGTCCGAGCGCAAGGCCGCGGTCACCCTGCCGCTGCTCACCCAGCCCGGGCAGACGTACGACGTGTCGAGTCCCGATCTCCCGACGGTGCGGTGAGGGGTCGTGAGCCGGATGCGAAAGAGTTGCGGGCGAGTTCGTCAAATAACTCGGCGCGTCTCGGCGCGCCTAATGGCGTATCCGTATGCCGGTGCATAGCGTTTCGCTCTAGTCGAGCAGCACTTGACATAACCGTAACCCTATGGTTGAGGTTGAGGGTTCAGGCTGGGCTGATCTGTACGAAAGCGTGATACACACTCATGGAAGGCGAGAGCCGATGACGCCCCCGCACAACTACCTCGCCGTAATAAAGGTCGTCGGCATCGGCGGCGGCGGCGTGAACGCAGTCAACCGGATGATCGAGCAGGGACTCAAGGGAGTCGAGTTCATTGCCGTCAACACCGACGCGCAAGCGCTGCTGATGAGTGACGCCGACGTCAAGCTCGACGTCGGCCGGGAACTCACCCGCGGGCTCGGCGCCGGCGCGGATCCCGAAGTCGGCCGCAAGGCCGCCGAAGACCACAAGGACGAGATCGAGGAAGTCCTCAAGGGCGCCGACATGGTGTTCGTGACCGCAGGCGAGGGCGGCGGCACCGGCACCGGCGGCGCACCGGTCGTCGCGAGCATCGCGCGCAAGCTGGGCGCCCTCACCGTCGGCGTCGTCACCCGCCCCTTCTCCTTCGAGGGCAAGCGCCGCGGCGGCCAGGCCGACACCGGCATCCAGTCGCTGCGCGAATCGTGCGACACCCTCATCGTCATCCCCAACGACCGCCTCCTGCAGCTCGGCGACGCCGCGGTCAGCCTCATGGACGCGTTCCGCAGCGCCGACGAGGTCCTGCTCAACGGTGTCCAGGGCATCACCGACCTGATCACCACTCCGGGCCTCATCAACCTCGACTTCGCCGACGTCAAGGGCGTGATG
>JBCEBZ010000304.1:0-3951 GCA_039206675.1 Rhodococcus sp. (in: high G+C Gram-positive bacteria)
TGAGTTGGATCGAGGCTGAGGGCACCGCCAAGATGGGGTGGTTCATTTTACGTGATCTGACTCGCGACGGGTCGTATCCGATTGTCTAACAAAAAGTTCGGCGAGAATGTGTGTTGGATTCGAGCGGGCGAGCCGTCGATCCGTGTCCGTCTGCAGTTTGCGTAGATGGACGGCGGAACCGTCGTATGGGCGGAGTTCGGCGTCGTTTCGGGGAATTGGCCAACGGGTCGTTGCTCCACCGAGGGGACGCATCGGCGATGCGATCGGGAGTGATGCGGGCCCGTCGGCGCGGCCAGCCCCGAGGCCGGTGTCGGCGTTGGCGACAGGTCCGGACCGGCCCGAGTGTTGCGATCTGTTTATGCATTGGTCAATTCGGACACCGGTGAGGTGTGGGCCCCGTCCAGCGGTTCGCGGAGCAGGTCGACGACAGATTGCAGTTTTGCTCCGAAGTCGACGGGCGTGGTTCCGACGGGGAATCGCGCCAGAATCCGCTCGTGGAATCCCGCCAGCTGGTGCGGGACAGTCTGGCGTTTCCGGGCGAGGGTGTGGGAGGCGACCACGGCGAGCAGTGCCAGGTTGATGTCGAGGGCACCACCGGCGTCGACGGCCTTCCGCCAGGCAAGCAGATCCGGTGTGCCGGTGTCGGTCTGACCGGCACCACCCAGGCCGATCAGTGACGTGGTGGCAGCGGCTCGGGCTTCCTCGGCCCACCCGGCCGAGGCCATGTAGAACCCGCTGATCTGCGATTCCGGTTCTGTGATCACCAGACCGGTGGGGTCTTCGACGATCCGGTTGACCTGGGCGGTGACGAGCTGACACACATCTGCCCAAGCGCGTGCAAGCGAGTCGAGGCTCGGAGCTACCAGGGGGTTGTGGTACCCGCCGTTCGACAGAATCGCTCCGAACGGAGGCCGGGTCGAAGGCCCGACGAAGATCGGATTGTTCGAGGACGCCGACAGAGCGATCTGCGCGCATTCTTCGGCGCCGGCCTGGGCGCGGCGCACCCAACCGACTACGCGCGGTCCGCTGCGGAACGACACCGGCGCCTGATACGGCAGCTGGTGGGACTGATCGTCGGTTTCGAGGAGCCGGCGGATGTTGTGCAATGCTTCGGCTTGATGTTCGTCGCGCCAGGCGGCGTCGAGTTCTGGGGCGTAGTGGGCCAGCGGTGCGTTGATCGCTGCTGCGGCGAGCGCCATGACGTGTTCTGTGACGGTGATGCGTGTGCGGCCCGTCAGTGCGGCATCGGCGAGGGATGCGGCGGCGACCGGGGAGCCGTTGATCAGGGCCATCCCTTCACCGAGTTCGAGGGTGCCGTCGAACTGCGCGCGGAACAGGTGCCCCAGCGGGATGATGTCACCTGGTTCCCCGTTGCCGCGGGCCGGCACGGGTGGAAGGTCGTCGTCGAGCATGCCCAGGAGTCGGTGCACGGTCTCCGGACGCAGGCATGCGGTGCCGTTGAGTACGTCGGCGAGCCGGGACAGGATCACGGTACGCACTACCCGCTCGGGGAGGAGGGTGCCGACGGTCGCCGGGGTCGAGGGCAGTCGGGTGGCGAATTCGGCGCGTCCGTCGGCGTCCAGGACGGACTTGGCGCCGATGTGATGTCTGGTGGTGATGCCGTAGAGGTGGCGGTCGGCGTGTTGTTCGACGAAGGTCAGGAATTCGGTGCGCCGGGACCGAATGGCATCGAGTGCGTGGTCGCTGACGATGCATTTCTCACCGTTCCAGGCGACCCGGTGGATCGTGTCGAGGGTGAGATCGTCGCTGGTGTCGATGACGACAGTCATGAGAGTGTTCCTTCGGAGATATGGGGCGGGGTCGAGCAGTGCGCTGGAGCGGTGGTCAGGGATGCGCGAACGGCACAGGGGTGTCTTGGCTGTCGGGCGCTGGTTCTCCCGCCGATCCGTCGGTGTCGGTCGCCGCCTGAGCCAGGGTCAGACCCGCTGTTTCCGGTGCCCACGCGATGCTGACGAGCAGGCCGATCCCCGCCACCGCCGCCGTGACAAGGGTGACCCCGTGGGCTCCGAACCGTTCCATGCCGATCGGCAACAGCAACGTGCCGATGGCGGCGCCGATTCGACTGAAGGACACACAGATTCCGGTGGCCGAGGCACGGATGCTGGTCGGGAACAGTTCGCTGGGGTAGACGGTGTCGAGCGCGGACATCGCCGAGGAGACAAGGGCGAAAAGGGCGAACATGGCGATCACGTAGCCGGCGGGCGCACTCTGCCACAGCCCGATCGCGAGGGTCGATGCGGTCAGCAGCGCGAACGAGATCAGGGTGTACGGCCGGCGACCGATCCTGCTGATCGTGACGATGCCGACGACACCGCCGATCAGTAGAAACAGATTGACGCTGGTGGTCTGCCAGAACCCGGAGTCGATGGTGAGCGAGTCGAGGATCGTCGGCAAGAAGGTGAAGACGGCGAAGTAGGGAACGACCTGGCAGAACCAGAACAGGCACACGAAGATCAAACGCTTGCGGTGCTGCGCGGCGAACACCTCCCGCAATCCGCCTCGAGATTCGGGCTCGTGGTCCTCGGCGAGATCGGCGAGAGTGGCGTTCGGGGAGACGTGTTCACGCAGGATGGCGAGGGCTTCGTCGGGGCGCCCGTTCTGCGCGAGCCACCGCGGTGATTCCGGTGTCTTCCGACGCAGGATCAGCAGAATCAGCGCGGGGACGGCGCTGCTGGCCAGGATCCACCGCCAGGCGTCGTCACCACCGGCACCGGCAATCGCGGTTCCCACGACGATGGCGAGCACGTAGCCGACCGTCCACATCGCCGGCCCGAGCGCGAGCAGGGCGGCGCGTTGCTTCCGCGGGGCGAACTCAGCCACCAGGGTTGTGGCGATTGTGTAGTCGGCCCCGACCGCAATCCCCAACAGCACTCGGAGAACGAGCAGCATCAGGGCGTCGGTTACGGCGATCTGTGCGAGCGAAAGCACAACGAACAGAACGAGATCGACGACAAACATCCGCCGGCGGCCCACCCTGTCGGTCACCCACCCGAACAGAAGACTGCCCAGGAAGACCCCGACCAGGGCCGACGCGCCGATCAGGCCACTCATCAGGGAGGAGATGGGGTGATTCTGGGCGAACAACGGCAGCGCGGGCACGATGGCACCGAGAATGTACCCGTCACATAGATGCCCACCATTGCCGTACAGGGCCGTTTTCAGGTGAAAACGCGAGAGTTTCGCGTCATCGAGTGCATGTGTGGCCACGGAAGTTCTCCTCGGGAGTGAAGTGCTTGCGATTCATCGCCGACGCGCACAGGTGACGGCCGTGACCGTGCCGGGGAGCGAGTTCAGGGCACCAAGTGCGGCGCGTCGGGCTGTGACCTCAAACACTAGGACCGTGAACCGGGTTGGTCTTCCTCATGCGTCCGAGAAAGGTCGGAGCAGGTTCCTCATCCTGTCGAAAACCGCAGTTGAGAGCGTTTTTAGTCGCGGTTGCGGATCAACATCGCCAGCCGCAGAGCGAACTGCAGACCGTATCGGCGCTCGCCCCGCTCCCAATCGTCGCCGAGCAGTTCTCTCGCGCGGTCCAGGCGGTAGTAGAGGGTCGTCCGATGCACTGCCAACTGCTTGGCCGCCTGACGGGTATCCCCACCACAGTCGAAGTAGGCGTCCAAGCCTTCCCGGATCGCTCTGTTCTCGGGTGCAAGCAGGCGAGACACGCCGGGAAACAATCCCTCGAGGGTGTCCGTCGTCCACGGCACCCCGAAGAATGCGAGATCGGGACCGAGCTCCCCCCAGCTCAGCTGCTCGACAGCACGCGTATGGGCGACGGTGGCCGCGTACTCCGATTGCTGCCAGGATCGCCGCAGCCCGTCGAGGTCGGACGCCGCCCCGCCGATGCCCGTGCCGTACAGAACCCATCCGCGTCGCTGCGCGGCCTTTGCCAGTGCATGGCGGAACGGGCGCAGTCGGTCCGGGTGGATGTCG
>JBCEBZ010000305.1:0-2741 GCA_039206675.1 Rhodococcus sp. (in: high G+C Gram-positive bacteria)
CGAACCCGACGACCTCGCCGCACTCATGACCGGAGCCCACTCCACCACAGGATGACTGCGGGCTTCGTCGATATCGAGAGGGTTCTGCGATGGACTCGGGCACACTGCCACCGATCAGGCTCGTCGGCCGAGACGACGACGTCGCCTCGATCCTGGCGCTTCTGCGCGACCCCGCGGTCACTCTGCTGACCGTGGTCGGCACCGGAGGCGTGGGGAAGACCGCGGTTGTCGCTGCCGCGGCAAGGGAACTGGTGGCATCGGGCACCGACGTCACGTCGATAGATCTGTCGGCGTCCGAATCTGCGAGGGATGCGTCGACCCTGATCGGCAACGCCGTGACGCAGCTCTCCGCATCGGAGACACACCAGGTCGTCGTGGTCGACAGTCTCGAACGGATCGGCTCCGAGGTTCGCGACCTCGGAGCGATCGTGGCTGCCCATCCGCACGTCCGGCTCCTCGCAACCAGTCGGGCCGCGACCGGTCTGACACACGAGTACCGGTATGTTCTGCGTCCTCTCCCCTGTCCGGATGCAGACGGTGTGTCCGGCATCGACGCGTCCACCAGTCCCGCGCTGAAACTCTTCCTCGAACACGCCCGCCGGGTTGCCTTCGAACGAGACCTCGAGGCCCAGGCCTCCACGGTCGCCTCGATTTGTCGACAACTCGGCGGGCTCCCCCTCGCCCTCGTGATCGCCGCCCATCAACTGAGCACGTTGACACTCGACGCCTTGGCGGCGCGGATCGAAGACGGTTGGTCGCCGAACATGCGCGGGCCCGCTGATCTCCCCGACCGCCACCGCACCCTGGCCCGCACCGTGGCGGACACCGTGTCGATGCTCGAGCCGGTCGATGCCGCGTTGTACAAGGTGCTTGCGGTATTCGACGGCGTCATCGAACCCCCCGCACTGTCAGGGATTCTCGCCGATACGGTGGGCGAAGTGCACACGCCTACCGGAGGGTGTTCTCCGCACGCGGTGGTGGACCACCTCAACGAATTCGTCCGCCTCGGTCTGCTCACTCCAGTGCCCGATCGGCCGGACCGGCGCAGACCCGCCTTCGCGATGGCACAGACTACGCGTGACTACGGCCGGCAACTACTCCGGGCCGATCCACAACCCGTGACCGCCAGAACTGCCCATGCACAGTACTTTCTGCGCAGAGTGCTCGACGGCGCCGACCTCGTCGGGCCGGACGCCGACGACTGGCTCACACGCACCGACGGTGACCTCGGCGACATCAGGTCGTCACTGCGGTTCTACCTCGAGTTCGGCGACGAGCGTGCGGTCGACATGGCCGCAGGGATGCGCGGCTACTGGCTTGCCCGGGGTCTCCTGCAGGAGGGCCTGCAATGGCTCACCGACAGTCTGCGGCTCGCGGGAGACAGTCGATCGGTGCCGGCGGTGCGGGCCCGCGAAGCCCGGGCGGTTCTCATCGGCGCCGCATCGTCCTATGCTCGTGCCCTCGCCGACCTGGAAGAATGTGCACGTCTCTGGCAGGAATTGGGTGAACCGACCGCGCGAGCCCGCACTCTCGTCGACCTCGCCGCCGCCAGATTCGAAGTGCACGGGTTCGACGCCGCCCGCCCGCTGTTCGAGGAGGCCATCGCCACCCTCGACGACGCGGGCGACCGGTGGTGGGCGGCCCGCGCCCGCAGCCTCTTCGGTGCCTCGGCCGCCGCGACCGGCCACCACCGCGAGCTTGCCCGCCGCACCCTGGACCGTGCCGTCGAGGGGTTTCGCGGCGTCGGGGACAGCTCGTACACCAACGTGCCCCTGCAACAACTCGGCCGCATTCTCCATGAGGACGGCCACGATACTCAGGCGACAGCGCTGCTCGCAGAGGGACTACGTCTGGCTCAGGACGCCGGTGATGCCTGGAACAGCTCGGTCTTCCTCAACCTCATCGCCGAGATCGAACTGGGTCGTGGCACCGTCGTCGCGGCTGCCACGCATTACCTCGAAAGTCTCGCTCTGGCGGCCGCGATCGGTGCGAGACCACGTTTCATCTGGTGCCTGGAAGGTCTAGCCGTGTGCCTCCACGATCTCGGCGACAGCGACTATGCCGCCAGGCTTGCCGGTCTGGCCATGTCGATCCGTTCGACGTTGAATCTGCACAACTGGACCGAATTCCCGGCTAGAGCAATAGATTTGACGGGCATCCTCACCGGGCATCCGTCCAGCCTGTCGGTGCTGCATGCGGAGGGCTTCCGCATGACGGTCGGTGATGTCCTGGCCTACGCACCCCAGCTCGTGGCCGCCCGCAGCGCGCGGCGCAGTCGGCAGGATCGCTATCCCGACGGGCTGACCGCCCGCGAGGTGCAGGTGCTCCGGTTGATCGCGGCCGGTTCGACCAGCCGGGCAATCGCCACCGAACTCGTCATCAGCATCGAGACCGTCGGCAGGCACATCAGCAACCTGTATCGCAAGATCGGGGCCTCCGGGCGAGCGGACGCAACCGCGTATGCCATCCGATCCGGGCTGATGGACGACTGACGCCGCCACGACTCGAAGGCGGTCGTCGGCCAGGGGCCTGCGCTTCGGGGCCGAAGTTGACGAGAACTTGTGATGCGCCGACCGGTGTTGCCGGAGAAGGCTTACGAGCGACACGACAACTTCGACACAGGAGCGACTGGTGCACGCAATCCGAGGCGACATCGATACCCCCACCCGATCGGCGATACACGACCTCGTCGTCGAATTCACCTGGAAGCTGGACCATGCGGAGCCGGCAGGGTTCGCGGA
>JBCEBZ010000305.1:2841-15718 GCA_039206675.1 Rhodococcus sp. (in: high G+C Gram-positive bacteria)
GCCGATGAAGTGTGGCGTTTCCGTGAGCGGCGTTCGGTGCCGATCTTCACGAGGTCGGCATGAATCCGCCCGGCGGCACGGTAGGTGAGGCCACCGATCGAACGCACCTGCTGCGCACGTTGGATCTGGCGAGAACGGCGCGTGCCGACGGAAACCGGCCGTTCGGATCCCTCCTCGTGGACGCCGCAGGGATCGTTCTGCTGACGGCAACGAACACCGCAGTCACCGACCGCGACGTCACTGCGCACGCCGAGACCAATATCGTGCGCGCGGCGTCGGCGTCGAGGTGGGCTCCGATACTCGCCTCGACCACTTTGTACACCAGCACGGAGCCGTGCCCGATGTGCGCCGGCGCGATCTATCTGAGCGGGATAGGACGGGTGGTCTACGCACTCACAGCCGAGGACCTGGCGTCGCTGACGGGGGAATCGGACGAAGTCCGCATGGTCGCCACCCCCATGGCGGAGGTGCTCGCGGCCGGAGACGGTCGTCCCGAGATTCGGCATCTCCCGATGGGACGGGCGGCCCTCGAACCCCACTTGGACTATTGGACGGGGCAGTCACGATGACCCTCACGTCGACGGTTCGCCTCACAGCCGGGGACGGCCACACGTTCCGGGCCTACTCCGCGAGACCCGAAGCAGGTCACGGTCGCGGTGGAATCGTTCTGCTACACGAAATCTTCGGAATCAACCGCTATATGCGGACCATGTCCGAGATCTTCGCGGCACACGGGTTTCAGGCGCTCGTCCCCGACTTGTTCGCCCGCCAGGAGGTCGATGTCGAACTCGACTACGCCGGAGAGGATTTCACTCACGCGATCGAATTGCGGGACAACCTGGACCTGTCCACCGCCGTCCTCGACATTTCCGCGGCAGTCCAGTGGCTTCGCCGCAGCGACACGAGCAATGGACGGGTCGGCGCGCTCGGCTATTGCCTCGGTGGCGGTCTGGCGATCCTCGCCGCCGCGAATACGGACGTCGATACGGCGGTGTCCTACTACGGCGTCGGAGTGCAGGACCGCCTCGGCTTGGCCGAGCAGATCGATGTCCCCCTCCTGTTCCATTTCGCCGAAAATGATCACTACTGCCCGCCCGAGGCACGAACCGCCATTGCGGAGGCGTTCGCCGGGCACCGCGAGGCGGAGTTCTACCGGTACCCCGGTGCCGACCACGCCTTCGCCACGTTCGGACGCGACACTTTCGATTCCGACGCGACCGATCTCGCATTCGAGCGCACGCTGCTGCATCTGCAGCGGTGGCTGGGCTGACACGGCACATACCGAGTTCTCGTCATTGCGGGCACAACTCGAACCCGCCAGGCTCATGGCAACGAGACGTTCGCCACACCGCCAGTCTCGAAGGACCGCGGGAACCGCGAGTCCCGTTCAGGTCCCCGACCTCTCGGAGAAGGAAACGACCGATGCACATACTGCCCCGACACGCCGTCATCGCCGGCATGGTCACACTCGCCTTGATATCGACGGCGAGTTGTAGTTCCTCGAACACAGAGTCCCGAACCGACGGCCTTCTCGACGTCACGGTGGGCCAGCTGCCCATCGTCGATTCCGTTCCCTTCAAGTTTGCGGTCGACAAGGGATTCTTCCGCGAGGAAGGGATCAACGCGACCGCAGACTTCACCAACGCCGGTGCCATGATCACGAACGTGGTCAACGGCTCCGACCAGTTCGCTCTCGGAGAAACAGCGATCGTCATCCAGGCGTTCGACAAAGGGCTGCCGCTGCGGATCGTCGGGGGCGTCACCAAGAGCACTGCCGTCCCCGCGGAGGACACCGGAGTCGTGCTCGTCGCGAAGAACAGTGCCGTCAAGACGCCCGCGGACCTGACCGGCAGAACCGTCGCGGTCGGAGCCCTGAAGGGCAGTGGCGAACTGTCTCTCCGTGCCGCGCTCGACAAGGCCGGGGCCGACAGCGACCAGGTGCGATTCCTGGAAATGCCGCTGTCGGACATGACCGACGCCCTCGCCAAAGGTCATGTCGACGCCATCAGCACGATCTCACCGTTCGATACCGCCGCACTCGCCCAGGGTGCGACCCGCTTGATGTCGCCGGGCGCGGAGGCGGTACCGGGTGGCATGCAGCTGACCGTGGCGACCTCGGCGAAGTTCGAACATGAACATCCCGAGGCGGTACAGGGTTTCGTCCGGGCACTGAACCGGGGCATCGAATACGCCGCCGCGCACCCCGACGAGGTGCGGGCAGTGCTCCCGGCGATCAGCCCGGTCCCCGCCGAACTGATTCCGGCAATGCGGCTCCCCGTTTTCGACGCGGGCGACCCCCGCGCAGCGCTGTCGCTGTGGACCGGGCTGATGGAGCAATACGAGTTCGTCTCCGGAGACGTCGATGTCGACGAGTTGATGAGCTGATCGATCATGACCACACTCACGCGCACCCCCCGGTCCCCGGCGGTTACGTCACCCCGTTTTCCTCTCGCTCCACGACGCCTGGCCGCGCGGGTGGCAGTTGTCGCCGCAGCCCTGGCGGGCTGGCAGCTGGCGGTGCAGTACGGCCTGTTGCCGTCGAGTTCGATACCCACTGCTGCACAATCGTTGTCAGCTCTCGTGTCGATGACGACCACGCCCGAATTCTGGATGACGCTGGGCCAGACCGCGGTGGGGTGGGTTGCGGGCCTCGCCCTGTGCGTCGTCATCGCCGTCCCCGTCGGACTGCTGATCGGAACATCGGAGTTCCTCACCCGCAGTACCCGCCTGATGATCGACTTCCTGCGCACCATTCCGGCGGTCGCACTCACCCCCGTTCTGCTGCTGATACTGGGCTCGACGATGGAGATGAAGGTACTCCTCGTCGTGTTCGGGGCATGCTGGCCGCTGCTGACGTCCACCGTCGACGGTGTTCATCACGTCGACCCTGTCGCCGGCGACACCGTCCGGTCGTTACGACTCTCGCGGTTCGACTGCATGACGCGACTGGTCCTGCCGTCCGCGCTCCCCTTCGTCGTCACCGGATTACGCACGTCGGCCGCCATCGCGCTGATGCTGACGACGGCGGCCGAGTACCTCGGCTCGGCTCCCGGACTGGGCAAGTCACTGGGGATAGCGCAACAGGCCGGCGGTGTGGACGTGATGTTCGCCTGGCTGTTGGTCGCGGGACTGCTCGGGGTTGCCCTCAATGTGCTCTTCCTCCACCTCGAACGCCGGGTCATTCCGTGGTCGCCCGCCAACAGAGAGACGGTGAAATGATCAGGAGAACAGCACGAGCCGCGGCCGCCGAACTGTGGCTGCCAATCGTGGCCGTCGCCGTGGTGTGGGTGGCGACGACACGCGGCGAAAGTTTCTATTTCCCGCCACTGCAGCAGGTGGCGCACACCTTCCAGCAGATGTGGTTGTTCGATCGGATCGGATCGGATGCCGTCCCCAGCGTGCGGAACTTCCTCTTCGGTCTGGCGATTGCGGCGGTCGGGGGAATCGGTGCCGGACTGGTTCTGGCGCTGCGCGAGAGTCTCTACGATGCGGCTCTGCCGGTCTTCGAATTCATGCGTTCGGTACCTGGAATCGTGCTCGTCCCCGTGGGCCTCGTGCTGATGGGGGTCGGGGACGGGATGAAGATCGCCGTTATCGCCTACGGGACGATCTGGCCGATCCTGCTCGGTACGATCGACGGTGTCCGCTCCCTGGATCCGCTGGTACGCGACATGATGCGCAGCTACCACATTCCGTTCCACCATCGGTTGCTGCGGGTCGTCCTGCCGGGGGCAAGCCCGCAGATTCTGGCCGGAGCGCGGATCAGCGTCGCGCTCGGCGTGGTGCTGATCATCGCCAGCGAATACGTCGCGTCCACGCACGGAATCGGATACGTGCAATTGCAGGCCGAACGCACTTTCGCGATTCCCGAGATGTGGTCGGCATTGTTACTTCTGGGAATTCTCGGTTACACGAGCAACGTCGTGTTCCGCAGCATCGAACGGTATCTACTCCGCTGGTATTACGGGCTCAGGAAAGCTGGGCAAGGAGGTTCTGCATCATGACCACATCCACCACCACACCGACGGCAGCCACCGACCCGGACGTGCCTTCTCGTCTCACTCTGGATGTGCGGACCGTCGCAAAATCCTACGGTCGCGGGACCGCCGCGCGGCAGATCCTGGCCGACGTCACCTTCGCGGTCCATCAAGGGGAATTCGTCACCGTGGTCGGCCCCTCCGGGGCGGGCAAGACCACCCTCTTGCGATGCCTCGCCGGGCTGCTCTCACCTGACGCCGGCGAGGTCGCACTCGAGGGAGAGACCGTCACCGCACCCCCGAAGGGACTGGCCCTCGTCTTCCAGGACTACTCACGGTCCCTGCTCCCCTGGATGAGCGTGCTGGGCAATGTCATGCTGCCGCTCCGCCGGTCGGGGCTGAAACGAACAGAACGTCACCGCATCGCCGAGCAGGCGCTGCAGGCGGTCGGCCTCGCGCACGCGACGAACCTCTATCCCTGGCAGATGTCGGGCGGGATGCAGCAACGCGCCGCCATCGCCCGCGCCGTTGCGTGCCGGCCCGAAGTTCTGCTGATGGACGAACCTTTCGCATCGGTCGACGCGCAGACCCGAGCGGATCTCGAGGACCTGATGCTCAGACTGCGTGACGAACTGGGGATGACCGTCGTTCTCGTCACCCACGACATCGACGAGGCCGTGTACCTGGCCGACCGCGTCATCGTCCTCTCCGGCGCCCCGACATCGGTTACCGAGATCATCCAGGTCCCCCTACCCGGCCCCCGGGATCAACTGCACACCAAACTCGAGCCGGCCTTCGCCGAGCTACGCGCACGTGTCCTCGGACTGATCCGGCGCTGACCACTGACCGCCATCTGGGCCACCGCCTGCGAATCCCGAGTTTCGGGGATGCCCCGACGGTGCCGACCCGAGCAGTATCGAGCACGA
The DNA here is from genome assembly GCA_039206675.1 of Rhodococcus sp. (in: high G+C Gram-positive bacteria). Classification (GTDB taxonomy): domain Bacteria; phylum Actinomycetota; class Actinomycetes; order Mycobacteriales; family Mycobacteriaceae; genus Rhodococcus_F. The sequence continues at coordinate 7,745 of JBCEBZ010000305.1, forward strand.
ACAACTCCCACCACCGACCTGAAGTGAGGGCACGAATGTCGATCAGCACCGACACCACGGACCGGACCGGTACCACCTCGATCGCCGAAGAATTCAAAGACACGATGGCATCCCTGTGCTCCCCGGTCACGGTGATCACCGCAATGAGCGTGGACGCGCCCGTGGGTGCCACCGTCAGCGCGTTCGGCTCGCTGTCGCTGACCCCACCCATGATCACCGTCGCCCTCGACCGCCGCTCGCGGGTGCTGACCGCCATCACCGCCACGGGCCGCCTGGGCGTGAACATTCTCGGCGAGCACGACGAGGACCTCGCCCGCATCTTTGCCACCAGCGGCGTCGACCGGTTCGCCGCGGCGCCCTGGCGGATGGACAGGGGCCTGCCTCGCTTGAGCGACGCCCCCGGCTGGCTCGGATGCGACGTCGCCCGGATCGTCGGCGGCGGCGACCACGTCATCATTCTCGGGCAGGTCAGAACGGTCGAAAACCGGCCCGCCCACACCCTTTCCTACAGCAAGCGCCGATTCGGGATCCATACTCCGCTGCCCGCCTCGGCCCGTCCGTGACACCCCAACCGCAAAGGAACCGACCGATGACCTCCACCACCACGGCCCCGCTGACCTCGTGGCCGCTCGCCCGCACCGATCGGCGCGAAGCGGCCCTCGCCGCAGTCGATTCCATTCGCGACGAACTCGCGATCGGCGCAATCGAATCCGAATCGGGCCGGCGCCTCAGTGACCGCTCTGTCGCGGCACTGCGGCAGTCTCGGGTGCTCGGAATCATGACACCCGACGATCTCGGCGGCAACGTCGTCGATGCCGTCACCGCGTTCGAGGTGATCGAAAAGATCGGGCACATCGACCCCGCCACCGCCTGGACGGCGACGATTCTTCTCGAAGGTGCCGGCGAGCTCGCCACCGTCGTCAGCGACGACACAGCCCGCAGGATCTTCGCCGGCGGCATCGCCCTCAAGGCGGCGTCCCTCAAGCCCGGCAACGCGCACAGGGCCGACGGCGGCTACGTGGTCAGCGGCCGGTGGGACTTCGTCAGCGGCCTCTACCACGCGGACTACGTCACCGCGACGTTTCTGATCGCCGACGAGGCGGGCAAACCGGTGCGCCGGGCAGCGCTGCTGCCGCGTGGCGAGATCGAGGTCCTCGACGACTGGCAAGTACTGGGCATGCGCGGCACGGGAAGCAGCAGCTTCCGAGCCGACCATGTCTTCGTCGCCGACGACATGATCTACGACCCGATGGGTGAGGGCTGCCGCACCGACACCCCGCTGTCCCGCCTCGGCATGGTGCCCTTCGTATTGCAAATGCACCCCGGCATGGTCCTCGGCGCTGCCCGTCGGGCTCTGGACGAAATCATCGGCGCCGCGCCGAAGATTCGGCGCGGCGGGCGGATCAACCTCAACCAGCCTCCTGCCCTGACCGAACTCACATGGTTTCAACGCGAACTCGGCGAACTCGACGCCCGCGTCCGCGCCGCACGCAGCCTCTGCATCGATACCTTGCACCAGGTCAACGACGTGGTCGACGCAGGTGACCGGGTGCAGCTCCCACTGCTCGACCAGATGCAGACCGCCGCGTCGCTCGCCGCGAAGACCTCGGTGGAAGTGGTCACCCGCGCCTTCCGGCATGCAGGTGCCGCCGCGATCCTCGACGACAGCCTCCTGTCCAAACTCCTGCGCGACCTCAACACCATCTCCGCTCACGGGGTGATGGGTGAGGCCGGTTTCGAAAGCCACGCAGAATTCATCCTCGGCCTCCAGACCGACGAGAGCCGCCGGATGGTGTGACCGCGGAATCAGCTGGGCCACGAAGCAATTCGTGGCCCAGTGCCGCCACGCAAACACCGCACCCGCCACTCGAAAGAGCGCATCAGTCGACGACGAAGTGCGTCCGATCGAAGGACCGCCCCACTCCCCGTTCTCGCTGTCGTCCGATGACATACCGGCCGGGGGCGATGCCGGTGGCCCCGTGCTCGGGGTGGATGAGGTAGGCGGTGACGCGGGTGTCGAGAATGCCGAGCGCGAGGCGCCGGGGGTCGTCGACGGGTGTCGACCATATGCACATACCTTCGTCAGCGACGAGACTGTGCGGGTTTCCGCCCGCCGCGCTCCGGAGCAACTCCACTCCCGACAGCGGTACGTTCTCCGACCTTGTCCATGGATTGGACGTGACGACTTCGGCGACAATCGAATACGGGATCACGATGAGATCGCCCTGGGCCTGCATACCGTTGATGACGGGTACAGATACCTCCTGATCGAGGTAGTCGAAGACATCGAGGCCGGTGAGGGCCGTGAGATCGGACAAGGTCAGAATCGAGTTCATGCGAATCACCTCTGGAGTTCGGGTTTCGGGTTTCAGGTTCGACGAACGAGACGGGCGTAGTCGGCGCCGTCGATGCCGTAGGTCCACGCCGCGGCACCCATCGCGGACGAAATCCGTAGCGGCACATAGATCCCGTATCGTCGCCGATGGCCGTCGCGTTCGGGAGAACCGTTGACGGCGAGCAGGATGTGGTCGTTGCGGCCCCGTCCGTCCGATGTCGCGTACAACTGCAGCGTGTGACCGGCGTTGCCGGGATCGTCGACTCGGTCGATCAGCGCGAGCCCGGCCGTGTCGATGTAGGTGTCCCACCCGATGCGCTCGATCGCGCACCGGCGGACCTCGACATTGCGTTCGCATGCGATGCGTTCGACAGTCGGCTCGAGGACGACCCAGTCGGGCACGACGGTCCCGTGCAGCACGAACAGTGATCGACCGTCCGCGAATTCGAGCGCAGGCGCATCCGGGTGATGCACTCGGCGCTCGTTGTGGACACGGCCCGGTATGGGCTCGGTATGAAGGGCGGTAGGTCGTTCCGCCATGACGCACACGTTGTCGAACGCCCACCACCACCCGGTCGCGCCGGTCAGGGCGGTATGGACGTCGAGCAGTTCGGCATCGTCGGAGTGGAACCTGGCGAGCCCGAACCGACGGTACGTGTCGTAGTACGCGCACCGATGCACTTCTTGTTGTCCATACCAGCTCACGCCACCGACGACGGCGGTCATCAGCGTTCGTATCGCAGCCGCGACCCCGTCGAAAAGTGTCGTGCGCAACGAATCCCAGACAGCGGCGCGAATGATTGCATTGGGGCTGATGCCGGCGCGGGCAGCGTCGTCGGGCGACTGGGCACGCGCGGTCTCGATCGCCTGGCGTTCGTGCGGCCAGTCGGATCTCCCTCGGGCGATCAGTGCGTCCATGCGCCTGCGCGATTCCGAAAGCATGGCTGCTATTCGGGCGGACACGCAGTAGAGTCCGTCGCCGGAGAACGACAGCGTCGTCGCCAACCCCTCGGCGGCGATCAGATCCGATCCGGCTGGGGGTGACGGCACCCAGACGAACTGCGGCTCTCGGAATCCTGCTCGCCGATACAGTGTTTCGACAGCCGACTCGGCCACGGCGCGGTCGGACGGGCGTGCACACAACCCGTGTCGGAGCCATGCGTCACGCACAGTTCCGACGTCGAACATCCATTCGGCGGAGTGATCAGGGTTATCGGTCGATGTCGCTCGGTGTCGAGCCGTCGAGCGACGTGACGCGGCGCTCACGCGCTTGTGGCGGAGTCCGCCTTTCCACTAGTCATAGTGTATGAGCGTGGCACGCGAATGCCTCGAGCGCAAGACCTCCGGCCCGCGTCACCGTTCCGGGGGGGTGGCCGGAATCCACCCCAGGGGGTCTAACACGACCCGCCCCTGAACGCCACGATGGAGGAACCGGAATCGACAACACCCACACAGATCGCCAGGAAGCACACCATGACGTCGAGCAACTACAGCGCCCCGCCGAACAGCGGGTGTCGGCAACGCACCACCACGGCCGGCACACTCCGAAAGGGGAACTCCCAGTGACGGACTCTGTCCTGTCGTACACCGACCATGGGCGTACCGACGAGATGGTCCTCATCCCGGACCGCTCCCCGATCGTCATCGGCCGCTCCTCTTACGCCGACCTGTCGCTGCCCACCGACCCGGACATCTCCCGCCTGCACGCCACCGTCGAACGCATCGGCATCCACTGGACCATCACCGACGACGGCCTCTCCCGCAACGGCACCTTCGTGAACGGCACCCGCCTGCAAGGGCGACAGACCCTTCACCCCGGAGACGTCATCCAAGTCGGCGAGAGCATCCTCACCTACCACGGGGAGCCGGGTACGGACTGCGGCATCACCCATATCGGGGACACCGTCGACGCCGACATCGTTCTCACACCCGCCCAGCACACCGTCCTCACCGAACTGTGCCGGCCGTTCCACGACGGCACCGATCACCCCATCCCGGCCTCCAATCGACAGATTGCCGACGCCCTGCACCTGAGCACTGAGACCGTCAAGACCCACCTCCGTGCCCTCTTCAGCACCTTCCACATCGAGGACCTCCCTCAGAATCAGAAACGGTCCCGACTCGTCACTCTCGCCCTCAACAACGGAGTCCTCGACTCACCCGCTTCCAGCGACCTCTGACGGTCAGTGTGCAAACAACGACTACCCAGCGAGGCATACATGGATCCGATCATCGTGATTGTCGGTGGCGCGACGGGCGCCCTCGCCGCATACGTCCTGCCGCTCTGGCTGATCAGAAGCGGCCGCAGTCCACGGCTGGCCGCGAAACGAGAGGTGTCGACGGCGATCAGCAACGGCGCGCTGCCACCGGACGCAGACATCTGGTCATGGCGACCACGGCTGGTGGAGAACCGACAGACGGTCGCCCGCGGCCGCTGGGTGATGCTTGCCGTCGGTCTCCTCATGGCATTCGTGGCGCTCGCCAACATCGCCGACGAGGGCGGCACACTCCTGACGTGGGTGATCGTGGGGTGGGCCGTTCTGTCACTCGTCGGTGCGCTCGGGATGCATCGTCAGGTGAGGAGAGCCGACTCACTGCTCGCAGCTATCAGCGCAGGACCGACGGAGACCCCGAACTTCGGTGCACGTTGAATCGGCACGACGCGCACTCGGTGTTCGGTTACGCGGCAACGGGCACGAATAGGCTGTGCTCGCGTGTTCGCCCGCCGATCTCGGCGGAGGCCGATACTCGCGGGACAAGGAGGACGCATTCGAATGCGACGCGTCATACGGGCCTTCTGGGGGCCGCGGCCGGAACCGGCCGAAGCTCTGGCGGGGCGGTGGCGGCAGACGTTAGAACAGGTCACGCAACTGCTGCCGGTAGCAGGCAGGTGGCGGCAGGTGCACGCGTCGGGACCGGATACCGCGTGTGCGCCGGAAGAGCTGACGGCGGTACTACTGGTCGCGCGGAATACGGAGGCGTGGTCGGATCTGACGGGGACCGGGTTGCGATTGGTGTGCACCGGTGAGGCCGGGTGGGTGGTCGAACTCTCCGGCGTGGCCGGAGGTACTCCGCAATTTCTGCTGCAGTCACTGGTGATGACGGTCGAAGCGCCCGGCGATGCCGTCGTCCCCGAATCCGAACTGCTCGCGATGCTCGCGTCGGTGTGGGAACCGGACTTCGGCGACGTGACCGACGACGACATCCTCGACGCCCTCGAGGACGATGCCGGATTCGTCGTCGGCGATCCGGTCGTCGGCCGGTTCGGCTACCTGTGCTCTGCCCGCGCAGTGTTGATACCCGACGGACTGGAGGCGAGCCGTCCGTCTGCTCCGGACGGCGGCGCGCTTCTGCACATCGCAGCGTCGGGCGAGATCGACGCGGTGGTGCGCGTGTACGAGCGGCTGCGGGACGCGGGTGCACTCGCACCGCTCCCACGGCCGCTGGACCGGCCGACGCTGTGAGGTCGCGGCCCCACCACTCGTCGGCCGACCACTATTCGCCCTCGGGTTCTGCAGTCCTCGGCTGCTCGGTCTGCTTGGGTGCAGCCGGGACCCATTCCCGTAGTTGCTGCACCACTGTTCCGTAGAACCCGTCCGCCGAGGACGTCACGCTGCTGACGAAACCCGCCGCCGTTCCCGACCTCCGGCCGCCCATCGGGAACGACTGTTCGAGGCAGAAGGACACGATGTCCCCGGACCGGCCGGCGGTGAGCACTTTCGGATCGGCCCGCACCGCCTCGATGTGCTCGCAGGCTTCGTTCCCACGCTCGGAGAACACCGCTTCGACCTGCACATCGCCGGGGACATCCTTGAGTTGCTTGAGCAGCCATGACACCCGGCGACCGGAGGTTCCCTCGTTCGGAGCCTCCACCGAGGTCCGGCAGCGGATCTTGTTGGTCCGCACATCCGCGATCACCACCAGATCACCGGCAGTCTCCGGGATCCGCAGGACGGCCTCGAATACGCCGTCGGCCGCCAACCGCTCGGCAACGGCGGCGTTGCGGGCCACCGGATCGGTGCCGTGCCGGCGCGGCAGGACGTGTTTGACCGTGACCCCCAACTCGGCGGTCAGCCGCAGTGCGAGATGCCGGGACAGCGACACCCAGGTGTCGGCCACAGTGAGGGCTTTCTGGTCGCCGGCGCGCAGAGTGCCGGCGGTGACCGCGTCGCGGACCGTGACCCAGTGTCTCCCCATGTCGACGAACTCGACCGCCCCTGAACGTGGATGGTCGAGGTACCGCAAGAATTCGGCAAGGACCCACGCCTGCAGATCGTCGTCGATTCCACCGTGGGACAGCAACATCCGCGCCTCGTGTGCCACCTCCGCCCACGACAGGTGCCGTAGAGCGACCTTGGCGAGCTTGCGCCGATCGACCTCCACCGGCAACTCCCCCGCGCCGGCCGGAACGTCGTTCGACAGACTGACCACCACGTCGTACTTCTTCTTCCGAGCCACGTCGAGATAGTTCTCGAGTTGCTCCTTCTTCAGCTTGCCGCTGCCGGTCTTGACCTCGAGCAGACCGGTCCACACCCTGCTGCCGCGGGCGACCTTCAACACGGCGTCGGGAATGACCTTGGTCTCGCCCCGCTCGTAGGCCACCTCCACGTAACCCTCGAAGGTGCCCGCGGGAGCCCCCACCCGGGCACACACCGCACGCGCGAACGGACGCACCGCCTGCATCGTCGCGATCAGTGCCGAGGTGGCACGCCGCTCCTGCTCCTCCCCGGCGCCGACACCGACGACCGAGAACAACCGGGCCGGCTGCCAGGTGTCCTGTTCGGCGAGGCCGAATACGAGTGGCTTCGACTTCTTCACCGCCCGCTTGGTGGTGCGGACACCCCGGGTCGCGGCTTTCCGTGGTGCGGCCGGTGTCGTGGGCAGTTCGGGCACCAATTGCGGGGCGTCGCCGGTGGAGCCGGACGGCACCGCACCGTCGGTTTTCTCGCGATCGGACGAGGAGTCGGCGGTCTCGGTGAGATCGGGGTCCGGGTCGTCGTCGATGTCGACTCCGAAATCCGTGGCCAACCCGGCCAACCCGGACTCCCAACCCTGCCCGACCGCCCGGACCTTCCAGTCGCTGTTGCGGCGGTACACCTCGCCGAATACGAACGCCGACTCGGTGGTGGCGTCGGCGGTGACGTACTCCGCCAGCGTATGCCCGGCGCCGTCTACGACCCGGAGGGCGAGTTTGCCGCGATCACCGAACCCGCCGGCAGTGACACTGCCTGCCAGGGCAACGGTGTGCACATCCTCCGGCACGGTGGACAGGTCGATCGCGATCCTCGCCTGCGCCCCCTCCTCGGTGCCGCTCGTGCCGAGGAACCGAACCGATCCGTCGGTCGACTCCGGCTGGTTGTAGAACACGAAATCGGCGTCGGAGCGCACCTTCCCGTCCGCGTTCAGCAGCAATGCCGACGCGTCGACCTCGACGTCCGACTCGGTCCACCCGAGCACCACGTCGATCTGCTCCACATCAGCAGGCAGGGACAGGTTCTGCCCCTTGGACAGCATCGGAAACTCCACCAGAACCACCTTCGTTCGACCCGGAACCGCAACGACCCGCGCGGCCGGACAGCGCCCGTGCCGACAACCGAACTCCGTCGCATCAACTGCGCATACTAATCGGTTCGTTTCGC
>JBCEBZ010000306.1:0-21105 GCA_039206675.1 Rhodococcus sp. (in: high G+C Gram-positive bacteria)
GACGGAATCGGCAGGGTCGGGAAGACGCCGGTCGGGTGCGAGGAGACCGAACTCTGCATCCGGATCCGAACTCACCAGCCCACTGCCCGGTTGCTGTTCGACCCTGCGATGAAGGTGGTGCACCGCGTCAGCGACGACCGCACCACGTTCCGCTACTTCCTCTCGCGCTGCTTCCACGAGGGCGTGTCGAAAGCGCTGGTCTCCGATCTCGTCGGGGCCGGCGACGCGCTCAGCAGCGAACGGGCGTACACCGCACGTGTACTCCCGCGAGCCGTCGTCGCGGGGATCGCGTCCCCTCGGCACGGCGGACTGTTCCGGGCGGGTGCCGTGGTCGCGGGGTTCACGGTGACCGCAGCCGGATACGTCCGAGGTCTCCTCGGTCTGCGATCGAAGCGGGTGACGGCATGACCGGAACTCTCGACCGCCGGATCGACCTGGCGCCGGCTCTGGTGAGCGAGGACGCGCCGACGTGGGACGGCGCCGTCTGGGTCGGCGAACTGCGTGGACCTGTCCGGGCGGACACCGAATACCGGCTCGACCGAGCCGAGGGTTACCGGCGCGCCCGGCTGCTCGTGCGAGAAGATCGCACCCTGCTGGGATTCGTCGAGGTGGACGTCGAGGACGGCAGGCTCGACACCGCCGCACTGCGGCACGCACTGGACGGGCTCGTGCCGGCGACCGTGGCCGACAGCGTCGTCGGCACCGACGCATCCGGCCCTTCCGTCACTGTGGTGGTGTGCACCCGCGACCGGGCCGACAGCCTCGCGATCGCCCTCGACTCGATCCTGTCGCTCGACCATCCCGACTACGAGGTGATCGTGGTCGACAACGCATCCCGCACGGATGCGACGCAGCGGTACGTCGCCGCACTCGGTGACCCCCGTGTGCGCGTCGTGACCGAGCCCCGGCCCGGACTGTCCCGCGCGCGCAATGCGGGCGTCCGCGCGGCGAGCACCGAGATCGTCGCGTTCACCGACGACGACGTCGTGGTCGACCCGCACTGGCTCACCGAACTCGTGGCCGGCTTCGGCGCAGGGAACGCGGTCGCGTGCGTGTGCGGGATCGTCCCGAGCGGTGAGATCCGCACACCCGCGCAGGCGTACTTCGATCAGCGGGTGGGGTGGGCGAGTTCCTGTGTCCCGCGGTTGTTCGACCTCGCGCACCCACCTGCAGACGTGCCGCTCTTCCCCTTCCAGGTCGGGATCTACGGCACCGGCGCGAATTTCGCCGTCGATCGGAAGGCCGTGTTCGCGCTCGGCGGATTCGACGAGGCACTCGGGGCGGGAGCACCCACCGACGGCGGTGAGGACCTCGACATGTTCTTCCGGGTGCTGCACTCCGGGCGGCAGCTGGCGTACCGCCCGGGGGCGGTCGTGTGGCATCGGCACCGCGCGGACAACGCGGCGCTCGCCGTCCAGGCGCGCGGCTACGGACTCGGGCTCGGCGCCTGGCTGGCCAAGATCGCGGCCGACCCCCGCACCGCGTGGCTCGCCGTGCGGACCGCCGTGCGGCAGGCACCGACGTTTCTCCACCTGTCGCGGAAGATGTCCCACGTCGCCACGCCTCCGGGCGGTCTCGCCGGTCACCTTCCCGCGGGGATCGGGGCAACCGAGCTGCGCTCCATCGCACGCGGACCGTTCGCCTATCTGAAGGCCCGAGCAGAGGGCCGGGATCCGGCGCCGATGAGAGGGGTGACCCATGACGGCCGATCCTGATCTCGTCGGCACCGCGTCACGCGCAGGCCGCGCCGACGGCACCCGGTTCGCCACCTGGTTCGGACCGGACGACGCACCGCTGTTCGGCGTCGTCGACCTTCCCGCCGACGGCCGGTGCCGCGGTGCCGTCGTCCTCTGCCCGCCGATCGGCAAGGAACAGGTCGACTCGTATCGCGCAATGGTGTACCTCGCGCAGCAATTACGCGCCCGCGGGTTGCTGGTGCTGCGGTTCGACTACCGCGGCACCGGCGATTCGCCCGGCGCCCAGGACGATTCCGATGCGGTCGCCGGATGGCTCGACAGCATCCGGACGGCAGTCGAATACGTCCGCAACTGCGGCGTCACGGACATCGGGCTGGTCGGTCTCCGGGTCGGCGCCCTGCTCGCCGCGCAGGTCGCGGCGACGTGCGCTCCGCTGCGGGCCGTGACCCTGTGGGATCCCGTGATTCGTGGTCGCGGCTACCTGCGCAAGCAGACCGCGCTCCACCAGATGGTGGTCGGCGCGGAAGACGCGGACGATCCGCGGGTCACCCTGATCGGCGCGGTGCTCGCACCGGCGGCGGCGTCGGCGCTGTCGGCGATGAACCTGCGAGCGGCCACGCCGCCGCCCGGCGCGAACGTCTTGATGGCGTTGCGCGAGAGCGAGGTCGACTCCGTCGGAACGCGTGAGACCGTCGAAGCCTGGAATGCCGAGACGTTCACCGTCCACGACTACGAATCCTTCCTCGAACCGGCGGATTTCGCGGTCCGGCTCCCGTTCGGTGACACCGATCGGATCGCCGAATGGATGTCCGCATCCTTCGGCGACCACCGCGACGGTGCCGCACTCGAACTCCGTGCCACCGCCGTGGTGGATCGGACCGTCGACGGCAGGCAGGTCGTCGAGACCCTGGAGTTCGCCGGAGCGTCCGAACTCTTCACGATCCGCACGTCCGTCGCGGCCGCGCGGGGTGCGACGCCCGGCGCTCCGGAACCGACCGTGATCTTTCACGGCACCGCCAACGAGCACCGTGTGGGCCCGGTCCGGCTGTGGGCCGAGGCCGCGCGCGAGCTGGCGGCCCACGGGATCGTCAGTGTTCGCTTCGATCGGCGCGGCACCGGCGACACCGGCCTGGTGCAGCACGGCGAATGCACCACCATCTACACGGACGAATCCCGGGACGACGCCGTCGACATCATCTCCGTCAGCGGTGCGCAGCCCGACAAGGTTGTGCTCGCCGGGATGTGCTCGGGGGCGTGGAATTCGAGCTACGCCGCCCTCCGGCGCCCCGTCCGGGCGGTGGTCCTGGTGAACATGGCGGACTGGACGATCACCCGTAAGGCGTTCGTGAAGCAGTCGACGATGGACACCGACCGGAACCGCTGGAAGGGCGCGGCGCTCGCCCTGCTCCACCGGCACGTGGCGACGGCGAAGAAGTACCTGCGGCTGTGGGTGCCGTACCGCGGCTGGTTGTGGCTCGGCCGCGCCGGGCTGTTGCAGGTGCCGGAGGTCATGCTTGCTCCCCTTCACGAGCGAGGCGTGCACACCACCGTCCTCCTCTCACCGGTCGACTACGCCGCGTTCGCCGGGAACCACGGCGAGCGCAGCCTTCGCCGATTGCGGCGCGCCGGCTGGAACGGACGCCTGGTCACGTACCCGTGCGGCGATCACTCGCTGTACAGCACCGCCCTGCGCGACCGGGTCCTGCGGGACGTCCTCGCCACCGCTCTCGGCGAACTGACCGTGGACCGGGCCGACGACGCCCGGGACGATTCCCGGCCGGAGTTGGCGGGATAACCATGGGAGCCCCGGCAGCGACGCAGTCGCACCTACACGCCAAACACCGCGCCGAGCCGCCCCCGCGCTCCGCGGGGCGGAATCTGCAGCTCAACTCGATGGCACTGATGCTGTCGAGTGTCGTCACCGGTGTGCTCGGCCTCGCGTTCTGGGGCGCGTCGGCGCGGCTGTTCCCCGCCGACCAGGTGGGGGTGGCGTCCGCGCTCATCTCGACCGCGATCATGCTGTCGACGCTGTCGAATCTCAGTCTCGGCTCGATGTTCGAGCGTTTCCTGCCGGTGGCCGGTCACCGTGCGGGACCGTTGCTGATCAAGGGCTTCGCCGCCGTGGCCACTCTGGCCTTCGTGTCGGCTGTGGGGCTCATCGTCCTCGGCCCGCGGGACACGCTGTTCGAGAACAACCTGGAAATCGCGATCTATCCGGTGTTCGTCGTCGTCCTCGCGCTCTTCGCCCTACAGGACCAGACCGTCTCCGGTCTGGGCGTCGCCCGCTGGGCGGCGTCGAAGAACGTCTTCCACGCGCTGGCCAAACTGGTGGCGGTCGTGGTGCTCGCGGCGTCGGGGTCGGCGCTCGCCATCGTCGCGTCCTGGGGAGTCACCGCGGCGATCGCAGTGGTGGTCCTGCTGACGTCGATGGGGCTGCGCATCCGGTCCGACCCTCGATACCGGCAGGCGCCGGCGCTGCCCTCGAACAAGGAACTCGGGGTGTACTTCGGTTCCTCGTACGGTATTTCGGCGCTCGGGGCCGTTGCTCCGCTCGTCGTCCCGCTGATCGTCGTCACCCGGGTCGGTACCGCGGCGAACGCGTACTTCGCAGTGACGTGGTCGATCGTCAGCGCCCTCTACATCATGGTGAACCTCATGGTGGGTCCGTTCGTGGCCGAGGCCGCCGCGCATCCGGACAAGATCGTCAGCCTGTCCCGCCGGTTCGTCCGCACCATCGCCGTGATCGCGGTGGTGGGCGGATTCGGTCTGGCCTTCGTCGCGCCGTTGGCGCTCGGATTCATCGGTCCGGAATACCGTGCGGAGGGAACGCCCCTGCTGCATCTCGCCGCCGTGTTCGTGCCCCTCGCCGTCATCGGGGCCGTCTACGACGGTCTTGCACGGGTGTACCGCCGGCTGACCCTTGCCGTCGTCACCCAGTGCCTGGCCACGGTGGTGATCATCGTCGGCAGCCTGGTCTTCAGCGCGTCTGTCGGCGTCGCGGGAGTGGGCTGGGCGTATCTCGCCGCCGAGACACTCACCGCCGTGATCCTCGCCGGACCGCTCATCTCCTGGCTTCGCCGACTCCAGAACCGGGCCAAGTGGGAGCGGTGGCTGGCGAAGAGCGCGAACCCGAAACCGAAATGGCAGGTTTCCGATGTCGACGCATAGAGCGAGTTCCCGCGATCTGATGCGCAGCGGCAGCCGGATGATCACCGCGATCGGTCCCGTGCGCCTGCCGAGCATCGGCGAGATCCGGGACACGCTGACCGGGCTCGCGCACGCCGGTGGACGCCACACCCCGATCGGGCTCGTCCCGACCACCGAGTCACGCCGGTGGGAGCACCGACCGCACGACTTCCTCGGGAACGTCCGGCAACTCGCGCCGTGCACCCGGGAGGAGGTCCCTCGGCTACTGACCCGGCTGGCACGGGCAGGCGCATCCGCGACCTCGCTGAACGTCGCGGTCGCGGGTGACTTTCTCCTGCTCGACATCTCGCACGGACTCGGTGACGGCCGGCTCGCGCTGGCGCTCGTCCGTGCTGTCGCCGGTGGACGCAGCGGGACGCCGGTCCCCGAATGGGCCCGGACACGCGACAGCGCACTGCCGCTCGCGCGCGCCCTGACCCGGGCGTTCGCGACGTCCCCCGCCCGTGTCGCCCAGCTCCTCGAGTCCCGGCCCTCCGTCACCCACGAGGCCGGCTCCGTCGAGGTCGTGCCCTGGCGCAGGTCGCCCACCGCGGTCGTCGAGTCCGCGGTGCCGGGGACCGTCGCGGAACTCCGACGCTGGCGGGATCGGGAACTGCCCGGGGCGTCGGTGTCCTCGTTGCTGTTCGCGGCAGTCGCGCGGGCGATGCGCAGTCGTGGTCTGACGATCGACGACAAGGTCGACGTCCTCTTCGACTGCCGTCGCTATCTCCCGGACGGTGCGACGGTGAACGGAAATTTCGCAGCCGGAGTGCGGTTCGCGCTGCCGGACCCCGGTGATGCCGCCGAGATGAGCGCGGTGATCACGCAGGCCACGGCGTCGGGCAGGCCGCTCGCCTCGCTCGCACTCAGCATCGCCAAGTTCCGCAGGCGCGTACGCGCCGGTACCTCGCACACTGCGGCCGCGCACGTCGCGGCGACACCCCGGGCGAGGCTCGTGTACTCCGACATGGGGGAGGCCGCACTGCTGGCCGACCTCGACTGGACCGACGAGCCCGGCCGGCGTCTCGTCACCGCGCTGAGCGAACCGGCCGATCCGGCGTCGATCGTCTTCACCTCGGTGCGCCGCGGCCCCGAACTCGACGTGTCGGCGTCCCTGCACGACAACGTCTTCGACCCCGAACTGGTCCGCGACGCACTCGCGGACGCCCTGTGCGACCCACTGTCTCTCCTGTCTCGAAGGATTGTCTAGCCATGCCCTCACACGTCCTGGAGACATCGAAGCGAACTCCGCTGTACCTCACCGTTGCCGTGCTGCAGTTCTTCGTCGTCGAATTCCTCGTCGCCGGAACCTGGCGCGGTCACTACAGCTACTCCGCCAACTTCATCAGCGACCTCGGTGTCCCGTACTGCGGCACCGACGGCACCGCGCCGTGCAGCAGGACGTCGCTGTTGATGGACGCGGCCTTCGTCGTGGTCGGTGTCGCATACGTGGTCGCCGCCGTTCTCTGGTACCGCATCGAGCGGGTGCTTCCCCTCGTCCCGGTGGTGTTCCTCGTGGTGGCCGGAATCGGCGGAGCAGTCGTAGGTCTCGCGCCGTCGAACACGCACTGGGAAATTCATTCGCTCGGCGCGACGCTGTTCCTCATCTTCGGCAGTCTCTTCACGCTGACGACCGCACTCACCGTGTGGCCTTCGATGTCGGGGACGGCAACGTACGCCGCCGTCGCGCTGGGGGTGCTCGGACTGGTCGGGTATTTCTGTTTCACGTACTCCTGGGACCTCGGTCTGGGTGTCGGCGGCATCGAACGGGTCGCGGCGTACTCGGCGATCCTCGGGTTCGTCGTGTGCGTCCACCTCGTGACACAGCCGCAGTCCGTTCGACGTTCGGCTGCCGTCCGGGTCGGAGACACCGCCGGTGCATAGACAGCGCAGCCGTCCACGCCGAGCCCGTGCCGTGTCGTCGGCGACGGTGTTCCTCGCGCTCGCCTGCATCGGCGCCACCGGGTGGTACGCGTCGAGCGATGTCGCGCAGGCCTCCGGGAAGGGCGAGTCGGTGCTCCTGTTCGACGATTTCGTCGGGGCCGCCGGAACGTCGCCGGACCCCCGCGTCTGGGGACACGCAGTCGGGGGAGGGGGCTGGGGTAACGACGAGGCGCAGGTCTACACGGACGATCCGGCCAATTCACGGCTCGACGGCGACGGCAGGCTCGTGATCGAAGCCCGCCGCGACGGATCCGGCTACACGTCCGCACGGCTGGTCACCCTCGACCGCTTCGCATTTCAGTACGGGCGCGCCGAGGCCCGCATCAAGCTTCCGAGCGGGCAGGGCCTGCACCCCGCGTTCTGGTTGCTGGGTACGGACGTCGACCGCGTGGGCTGGCCCCAGTCGGGGGAGATCGACGTGATCGAGACGATCAACGACGCGTCGTTCACCCACAGCGCGCTGCACGGCCCGTCCGCCGACGGCACCCCCTGGAACCTGAATGCCGAAGGCAGCGAGAACGTGTCGGATGATTTCCACGACTACTGGGTGGAGCGGTCGCCGGACCGGATCACGTTCGGAATCGACGATGCCGTGACGGGCGAGTTCTCGCGTGCGGATCTGGACCCGGGCGAGGAATGGGTGTTCGACAAGCCGTTCTCCCTGTTGCTGAACGTCGCCGTCGGCGGACGGTGGCCCGGCGACGTCGGAGCCGACACGACGTTTCCGGCCACGATGCTCGTCGATTGGGTGAAGGTGACCGATGACTGATCTCCTCACGACGGAGCGCGTCGACACGAGAACTCCGGAGTTGTCCCGATATTACGACGTCGCCGCGGTGGCCTCGGCGGTCGCGGGACTGACTTCGCTTGCACCGCTGCCGTCCCCGGTGAGCGCGGTGCTGCTGACGGTGTTCGTGCTGAGCGGCCCGGGTCTGGCGATCGTGACGTGGTTGCGGATACCGGTCGCCGCGTCGGTCGCGGCCGTCCCCGTCCTCGGGCTGACGGTGGTGACTGCCGCCACCACCGTCCTGGCCTGGTTCTACCGTTGGCCCGCCACCGGTCTTCTGCTGGTGATGGTCCTGGCCGTCGTCGCGTCCGCGCTGCGGCACCGGTGGCACGACACCGGTGCCGACCCGGTTCGCGTGGTCACCCTGCGGCAGGTGCGGGTTCGCCTGTCGCACTGGGCGCACGCCGCCCGCCATAATCGACCGCTGATCCTCGCCGCCGTGGCCCTGGCGCTGTGGGTGGCCGTGCTCTTCGGGCTCGGTTCCAGCGGGTACTCACAGTTCGGTCTGCTGTTCGCCGGAAGCGGCCCCGGGCTGGTGGTGTGCGCGCTGATGATGCTCGGCGCGTTCGTCTGGGCTCTCCGCACGAGGGCCGTCGGGACCGCTGTCGCGGCTGTGCTCGGCGTGATCGTGGTGGAACGGCTCACCCCGACACTCGTCACCGACGTGCCCATCTACGGGTGGACGTACAAACACCTCGGCGTGGTCGACTACATCCAGCAGTTCCAGACACTGCCGCCCAAGGGCGTCGACATCTACGGCGAGTGGCCGGCCTTCTTCACCGCATTCGCGTGGTTCGGTGACATCACGTCGGCGGACATGATGGCCGTCGCCCACTGGTTCGCGCCGGTGATCCACGTGTTGCTGGCGGTCGTGATCGCCGCGATCGCCCGGCTCCTCGGATTCGACATGCGGGTGGCACTGACGGCCGCGATGGTGGCCGAACTCGCCAACTGGGTGGGGCAGGACTACTTCTCGCCGCAGGCCATCGCCCTCGTGATGGCGCTGGGTGTGGTGGCGTTGCTCGTGGTGTCGACGGAGCACCGTTCCGCGGCATACCTGTCGATCCTCGTCTTCGCCGCGCTGGTACCCACCCACCAGCTGACCCCCTACTGGCTGTTCGGCGTGACGGCGGCCCTCGCGGTGACGCGAAAGATCCGTCCGTGGTGGCTTCCCCTGCCCTACTTCGCGATCCTCGTCGCCTATCTCGTGCCGCGGCTCGACATCGTGGCACCGTACGGGCTGCTGTCCGGTTTCAACCCGGTCGACAACGCCGCCAGCAACGTGACCGCGGTCGGCACGGTGGGGAAGATCTTCACCTCCGCCGTGTGCCGTTCCCTGTCCGCGGGCATCATCCTGCTCGCCGTGGTCTGCGCGATCCTCCTCTGGCGCAGCAAACGTCCCGCCTGGGTCGCGACCGTCATGGCGTTCAGCTCGTTCGCTCTGCTGGCGGGACAGAGCTACGGCGGCGAGGCGATCTTCCGGGTCTACCTCTACGCCGTACCCGGATGCGCGATCCTCATCGCACCGATTCTCGTGGACGCGCTCACGACCAGGTTCCGGTCCGCACTGCTCCGCCGAGTCGTTCCCGTCGGACTCGCGAGCGGACTGGCGTACGTGACGTTCGCAGGCCTGCAAGGTTATTACGGGCTGTGGTCGCTGGTCGTCGGATATCAGTCCCAGGTGACGTTCGCGGAGGACATCCTCGCGAACGAACAGCCACCGGCGACGATCATGTCCCTGTATCCCGCAGGTCTGCCCACTCGGGTGAGTGCCGACTACATCAAGTTCGCCGTCGTCGACAAGGATTTCGATCAACCCCTGCTGGCGTTGCCCCCGGCCCTGCTGGAGGGTTTCCCGCACGGCGGTCAGATCGAGATGCTCACCGCGGACGCGGCGGAACGCGAGGGCGACACGTATCTCGTGTTCAACACTCAGGGCACGGCCGCGATCCGCTACTACGGCTATCTACCGGACGGATCCGTCGACAACTTCGAGCACCAGTTGCGGTCCAGCCCCGACTGGTCCGTGTATGCGCAGGACGACGACAGCGCCATTTTCCGTTACACGGGGCCGCGACGGTAGCGGCCACCTGGCGTATTCGGTCACGAACGGCCGCGGTGAGCGCTTAGCATCGGCGCATGCAGCGGATGCGCTCGACGATGTTCGAGATGGCGTTGACGTGCTCGGTGGCGCTGTGCGCGCTGTCCCTCACCCCGGCGGTGTCCGTCGCCGCACCCGTCGGCGGAGGTGTCCGGACCGCCTACCCCGGATACACCGTGATCGGCAGCGACGAATTCGACGGACCCGCGAATGCTGCGCCCAATCCGACGTTCTGGGGGTACGACCTCGGAGGAGGCGGGTGGGGCAACAACGAGAAGCAGGTGTACACGGATTCCCGGCAGAATTCGCGGCTCGACGGCAAGGGCCGTCTCGTCGTCGAGGCGCGCAGAAACGGCGCCGGCTTCACCTCGGCTCGGCTCGTGACGCGCGGAAAGTTCGACTTCACGTACGGCGTGATCGAGGCTCGGATACAGGTGCCGTCCGGCCCGGGAATCCATCCGGCGTTCTGGACGCTCGGCAGCAACATCAACAGCGTCGGCTGGCCCGCCTGCGGAGAGATCGACATCCTCGAGGTGATCGGGGACGGGTCGCGGTACCACGCCGGTGTGCACGGGCCGACCGTGAACGGCGGGCACTGGGAACGCTCGACGGACGGCTCGATCGGCGCGAACCTCAGCGCGGGGTTCCACGACTACGCGCTGATCAAGGCGCCCGGCCGCATCTCGGTGGGCATCGACGGCAACATCGTCGGCACCGTCACGACGGCGGACCTGCGACCCGAGGAGCGCTGGGTGTTCGACGCCCCGGCGTACCTGCTGCTCGACGTGGCCGTCGGCGGGAACTGGCCCGGCCCGGTCACGCCGTCGACGCGATTTCCGGCCACCATGCTGGTCGACTGGGTGAGGTTCTCTCAGTGACGCCCCGAGCGGCCGTGATGTCCGGTGTGAATAGAATCGGGCTCATGGCCGTGTCGAACTCCGAGTGCCGTTGCGGCCATCCCTTCCCCGCCCACGAGCATTACCGCGCCGGCACGTCCTGCGCCCTGTGCGACTGCCCGCGATTCCGGCGACCGTTCCCCCGCTGGATCCGGAAACTCGTGGGCCGGTAGCCGCAGGACGTCACCACCGCCGCAGTGCGGTTCGGAACGGTCCTAGGTGACCTGAAACATACTACAGGTATCGTTTTGGGCTATATTTCAGTATCTACGTCGTGCAAAAATGGATATCGAGCAACTTTGAATCCAGATGCGTAATGACGGCAGTTCGGGTGGTGACGATGGGATATCGGACACCCGAGCCGGTGGGGACGTCGTCGCGCGCATCGGCCGCGGTGTGGAGCGGTGCTCTCTGGCTGATCGCCGCCGTGTTCGCGGTGCCGGCTCTGCTGTTCGCGTTGGCGATCTGGCAGCGGTGGGGTGGGGCGTTCGCGACCGTCGTGGTTGCCGATGTGGGCCTGCTGGTGTTCGCTCTCGTCGCGACCGGATGTGCCGCGTGGGCCGCCTGGACAGGGCGGGGTGGTCGGCGCCGCAGCTGGCTGGCGCTGGCAGGTGGGCTCGCGGCCTGGTCGGTCGGCCAAGCCATCTGGTGCTACTACGTGGTGGGTCAGGGAAGTGATCAGATACCGTTCCCCTCCGCGGCGGCTGCGGCGTACCTGGTGTTTCCGATCGGCGCATGCGCGGCGTTGTTGCTGTTCCCCGCAGGCAGCAGTGACCAGTCCCGTACCACTCTGATCCTGGACGGTCTCATCGTGGCGGGTTCGCTCTTCGTGGTGTCGTGGGTGAGCGTGCTGGGAAGCGTGTACCGCGCCGGAAGTGACACCCCCCTCACCCTCGTGTTGTCTCTCGCCTATCCCGTTGCGGACCTGGTGATTGCGACGATGGCGATTGTCGTGTTGACCCGGGCGCGGGCCGGGCAGCGCCTGACGCTGGGACTGCTGTGCATCGGGGTCATCCTGATGGCGTTGTCCGCCAGCGCAGTGTCCTACCTGACCGCTCTGGGCACGTATCGGAACGGCGGTGTGACCGACGTGGGCTGGGTGGCCGCCTTCGTCGCCTGCGCTCTGGCGGCGCTGTCGAGCACCCGCGAGCCGCCACTCGAACCGGTTCCGGTGCAGACCCCGTCCCGGGCTCGACTGTGGTTGCCGTACATTCCGTTGCTGCTGGCGGTTGCGGTCGGCCTGCAGCGGGAGTTGCCCAGTCTGGGCTCCGGCCCGATACCCGCCGCGATCATGGTTCTGGTGTTCGCCCTGCTGGCACGGCAGTTCATCGTTCTGGCCGAGAACCGGCGTCTGTTACTCACCGTCGCCCGGCAGGCTTTTCGCGACAGGCTGACCGGACTGGCGAACCGTGCCTTGTTCCTCGACCGGCTGGACCAAGCCGTACAGCGCCAGCGCCGCGGACTGATACCGATCGTTGTGCTGTGTATGGACCTCGACGACTTCAAGACGGTCAATGACAGACTCGGCCACCCCGCCGGGGACGAGTTGCTGATCCGCGTCGCCGAACGACTCACCGGGTGCATGCGGAGCACCGACACGGTGGCCCGTCTCGGCGGCGACGAGTTCGCGGCGCTGGTCGAAGGGAGCGTCGAGGATGCCCTGACGGCCGCGGATCGGGTGCTGGAGGCGTTCATCCCGCCCTTCATCATCGACGGTGTCGTCCTGTCCATCCGTCCCAGCATCGGCTTGACCATCGCCACATCCGAGGTGTCGGACGCGACGACCGAGGGCCTGCTCAAACAGGCCGACCTCGCCATGTATGCGGCGAAACGCTGTGGCGGGGGATGCCTGCGCAGATTCGTGCCGGATCCGGCCGCCGCCGGCGAGATCGGCCGACGACCCGACACCGACCACTCGGCACACACCGCCCTCGTCGCGGGAGGAGGGGAAGCCGCGAACACATCACGACCCGCACCACCCTCCACGAATCAGGTTGCTGCGGGGAGTGCCGGCGCGCCTGGCTCGACCTCGGTGCGCAACCAACCGCGACCGGGCCGGGCGACGTGGCTGTCGCCGCCCGATCCGTCTCGATTCCGTGTCGTGGTGACGGTCGGAATGCTGCTGATCGCGGTGGTTCTGTACGAGATCTGGGTGGGAGTCGGTGATCAGGAGTCGAATTGGATCGTGCTCCTGGAGGCGCTCTATGACGGACTGGCGCTGTCGGCCGCCGTTCTCGTCGCGGCTCGTGCGTGGTGTGTACCGGCGGAGCGCCGGGCGTGGTGCTTGATCGCGCTGGGGCTGACGAGCTGGTGCGTGGGCGATGTCGTGGCGATGGTGTGGGTGCCGGACGGCCAGTCACCATCAGTGGCCGATGTGTTGAAATTGGCGTTCTACCCCCTTGTCTACGCCGGGTTGGTCCTGCTCCTGCGCGCACGAGCACGGCGGTTGCCTGCCGAGATGTGGTTGGACGCCATCACCGCGGGGTTGACGCTGGGGGCGCTGGCAGCGGCGCTCGCATTCAGCCCGATCGACTCGGTGGCAGGCGAACCACCCGCAGCCGTGATCGTGAGGTTGGCCTATCCGGTGGGAGACGTGCTGCTGCTGGCCCTCGCGGTCGGGGCACTCGCGGTGCTGGGGTGGCGTGCCGAGCAACGGTGGGTGCTGCTGGTCGCGGGTTTCACGCTGTTCGCGGTGGCCGACACCGTCTACCTGTTCCGAGGCGCCGACAGCTACGTGGAGGGTACGTGGATCGATGCGCTTCCGCATGCCGCCGCGATGCTGGTGGCCGCCGCCAGCTGGCGGGCGTCCGGCCGGCATCGAGCCGGTCGACGGCCGGGACTGGCCATCTGGGTCGCCCCACTGGTGTGCACCGCGGTGGCGGTGGGGCTGCTCGTCGTCGACCACGATGCGCGGCTGCCGCGGCTGTCGGTGGTGCTGGCGGCGCTCAGCCTGATCGCGGTCGCCGCCCGATTCGCGGTGACGTTTCGCGAAGTCGTCGTCCTGGCCGACAGCCACCGTGAGGCGAGGACCGATGATCTCACCAACCTGGCGAACCGACGGGCCATCGTGGCCGCGCTGACGAACGCATACTTCGACAGGGTGGCACGGCCGGCGGAGTACACCCCCTTTCGGGGCCCGGGTCTGCTGCTCATGGATCTGGACCGCTTCCGGGAGGTGAACGACTCCTACGGACGTTACGTGGGCGATCAACTGCTGTGCCAGGTGGCGGACCGGCTCTCCCGGTCGGTGCGACCGGGCGATGTGCCTGCCCGCCTCGGCGGAGACGCGTTTGCGGTCCTGCTGCCCGCAGAGGCGGACATCACTGCGGCTCGTGCGTTGGCCGGTCGTCTCCTGGAGGTACTGCGCGAGCCGTTCCACTTCGACGAGATCACGGTTCACGTCGAGGCGAGAATAGGGATCGCCCTCTGCCCGCAACATTGCGCGAATCCCGAAGATCTGCTGCAGCGCGCCGGCGCAGCGATGTATCGCGCCAAGTCCGCCCACCTCCCGATCGCGGTGTACGACGCCACCGAGTACCAACGCGGCATCGACGAGAGGCAGTCCATCGCGGAGCTGCGCACGGCGATCGCCGGTGGCGAGCTGACGTGCTACTACCAGCCCAAGGTCAGCGCGTGCGATGGCCAGGTGCACAGCGTCGAGGCTCTCGTCCGGTGGGAGCACCCTCGCCGCGGCCTGCTCCTGCCCGATCAGTTTCTTCCTCGAGCCGAACAGTCGGGACTCATGCGCCCGCTGACGACGAGGGTGCTGGAGCTTGCGCTCGGTCAAGCGCGCAACTGGCTCGATCGCGGGATATCGCTGACCGTGGCAGTGAACCTGTCGGTGACGAATCTGCTCGACGCCGACCTGGTCGCCGAGATCGACAGGCTTCTGGACGACTTCCGGCTACCCGCCGACGCGCTCATCCTCGAGATCACCGAAAGCGTTCTGATGACCGACTACATGCGCGCCAGAAGGGTGGTCGAGGCGTTGCAGGCGCTGGGGATCGGACTGTCGATCGACGACTACGGCACCGGCTGGTCGTCCCTGGCCTATCTGCAGGACCTGGCCGTCGACGAGCTGAAACTCGACCGGATCTTCGTCGCGCGCCTCGCCAGCGACCCTCGCTCCGTCGCGATCGTGCGGTCGACGGTCGAGCTCGCGCACAGCCTCGGTGCGTCCCTGGTCGCCGAAGGGGTCGAAGACGAGGACACCCTGCGGGCCCTGCGTCGATACGGCTGCGACATCACCCAGGGGCACTACCACGGCCGTCCGTTGCCCGCCGACCAACTCGATCTCCGGTTGATCGGCCGGCGTCGGTGATCTGCCGTCCTACGTGAACAGACCCTGACCCCAGTACTGTCCCTCGGCGAGGCCGGGCGGGCAGGCGAAGAGGGCGGAACCGACGTGCTGGATGTACTCGTTCATCGCGTCGGTCCTGGACAGGTTGAGCTGCATCGGCACGAACTGTTCCTGCGGGTTGCGGCAGTAGGCGATGAAGAAGAGTCCGGCGTCGAGGTGACCGAAACCGTCGGAGCCGTCGGTGAAGTTGTATCCGCGACGCAGGATCTGGATGCCGCCGAGTTCCTGTGCGGACGCCAGCCGCACGTGGGCGTCGACGTCGATCACCGGGTCGTGTCCCTTCTTGGAGTCGAGGTCGAGTTCGTCGAACTCCGCCTTGCCGCTCAGGGGAGCGCCGCTGCCCTTGGACCGCCCGATCACGCGTTCCTGCTCGCCGAGCACGGTGCGGTCCCATTGCTCGATGAGCATGCGGATCCGCCGCGCCACGAGGTACGTGCCGCCGCCCATCCACGCCTGGTCGTCGCCGGAGGCCACCCACACGTTCTGGTCGACGACGTCGGTTTCCTCCGCCTTGATGTTGTTGGTTCCGTCCTTGAACCCGAACAGGTTCCGCGGGGTGTCCTGGGTGGTGGACGTCGACGACGTGCGGCCGAAGCCGAGCTGCGACCAGCGGACCGAGGCCGTCCCGAATGCGACGCGTGCCAGATTGCGGATGGCGTGCACGGCCACCTGCGGGTCGTTGGCGCACGCCTGGATCGCGATGTCGCCGCCGCTGCGCGCCGGGTCCAGGTTGTCCGCCCGGAAGTGCGGAAGTTCTTCGAGCGCCGCGGGTTTCTTGGACGCGAACCCGAACCGGTCGTCGAACAGGGAGGGCCCGAACCCGATGGTCAGCGTCAGCTGGGACGCCGCCAGGCCGAGCGCCTCCCCGGTGTCGCTGGGCGGAACGTAGAGGCCGTCGCCGATGGCCCCGTCCGGGGTGGCCTGCTCGCCGGCGGTCATCCGCTCGGCCATCACGGTCCACTTCTTCAGTAGCGCCTCGAGGTCCTCCCGGGACTTCGTGGTGACGTCGAACGCCACGAAGTGCATCCGGTCCTGCGCCGGCGTCACGACGCCTGCCTGGTGTACGCCCCGGAAGGCGACGACGTCGGCGTGCGTGAACGGCGCTTCGGCGGCGGTGGCGCGCCCGACCAGTGCACCGGCGCCTGCCAGGGCGGCTCCCGCCCCGACGGCGCCGAACAGGCGTCGTCGGGACATGCCCTTGTGCTCGTCCACCGTGGTGGTCGTGTCGGTCGTCCCGGTCGGATCAGTCATGATTATGCGCCTGCTACCACGCCTTGAACCTGGCTGACCTCGGCCGAGAGGGCGTCGATCTTGCGCGAGAGTTCCTGGCGCTGTTGTTCGTTGACAGTGTCGTAGAAGACGAACCCGTCACCCTGGCGGTATTGAGCGAGTTCGGCATCGAGGTCCGCGAAACGCTGGGTGATGTTCGCGGCCAGTTCGGGATTGCGTTCTTCGATGATCGGCTGCAGTGCGGCGACCGCTGCTTGCGAGCCGTCGACGTTGGCCTGGAAGTCCCACAGGTCGGTGTGCGAGAAGATGTCTTCCTCTCCGGTGATCTTCGACGTCGAGATCTCGTCGAGCAGCCCCTGCGCGTCGCCGGCGATCTTGGTGGGGTCGATCGTGTAGTCCTCGGCGTTCACCTGGTCGGCGAGGTATTGGACGTCGACGACGAGTTGGTCGGCGATCGCGTTGGTGTCGGGCTGGGGGCCGGTCACCCACAGATCCTTCTCGAGACGGTGGAAGCCCGTCCATTCCTGCCCCGGCTCGAGGTCGGCCTCCCGCAGATCCAGCTTGGGATCGAGTTCGCCGAAGCTCTCCGCCTCGGGCTCGATGCGCTCGTAGTAGGTGCGGGAGACGGGGAACAGGGCCTTGGCCTGATCGACGTTGCCGGCCTTGACGGCGTCGACGAACTGCTGCGTGGTGTCCTGCAGGGCGACGACCTGACTGCGGATGTAGCGGCGGTAGCCGTCGGCTGCCTCGGCAAGCTGCCCGCTCTCGTCGGAGGCGCTCATCGAGTCGCCGGTGACGGTGAACTCCTGACGGATCCCGTTGCCGACCATGCCGGGCTTGCAGGCGAGCTGGTAGGTGCCTGCGTCGGGCAGCGACACGATGAGCTGGCGGGTGAGCCCGGGACCGATGTTCTCGACCTCACCCATCGCCCGGTCGCCCTCGGCGTACACGTAGAACTCGGTGACCTTGCTGCCGTTGTTCGTGACCTGGAACGTGCTGTTTCCGGTGGTGCCGGAGTCGGCGCTGACGTCGCAGGTCTCGTCGCTTGCGGTGACGGTGATGTCGTCGGTGCTCGCGGTCGACTTCTCGGTGCAGCCTGCGAGGGCCAGCGGCAGCACGGCGACGGAGGCGAGGGCGAAGGTGGATCGGCGCATGGTCTTCATGGGCGGAAGTTGCCTTTCACGAAACTGTTTCGTCGGGTGAGGGGGAGGCAGTGCGCTCGGGGGCCGCGGAGGCCGTCTGGGATGCGGAGGGCTCGGGTGCGCGTTTGGGTGCGGAGACGGGCCGGAGGAACAGGAACAGGACCACGACGACGTACACGATCCAGGCGACCGCCTGCAGGACGGTCGGGTCGGGCCGGAAGTTGAAGATGCCGGCCAGGACGGTGCCGTACCAGCTGGAGGCGTCGTATCCGTCGGAGATGTCGAACGCGAGTGCGGAACCGCCGGGCAATACGCCGCCGACCTGCAGCGCGTGGATGCCGTACCCGAGGATTCCGGCGGCGACGATGATCAGGAAGATGCCGGTGTACTTGAAGAATTTCGCGAAGTCGAGGCGGACGGCGCCGATGTACAGCAGGACGGTGAGGACGGCGGCTGCGACGATACCGAGCAGGAGGCCGACGAGGGGCCACACACTGCCCGCGGTGTTCTCGGCGTACCCGACCATGAGGAGCGCGGTCTCGACACCTTCTCGGCCGACGGCGAAGAACGCGAGCGTGAGTACCGCGACCGGACCGGCGACCAGTGCCTTCTCCATGCCGGCTTTGAGATCGTGGGAGATGGTCCGCGCGGCCTTCCGCATCCACAGCACCATCGTCGTGACGATCGCGACCGCGACGAGCGAGGCGACCCCGGCGATGATCTCGGCGGTCAGCCCGGTGACGGTGGACGTTCCGTAGTGGATGACGAGGAAGATCGCCGCCACCATCGCCACGGCGATGCCGACCCCGAGCCAGACCCACTTGAGTGCGTCCTTGCGTTCGGCTTTCACGAGGAACGCGGCGAGGATCATGACGACGATGCCCGCCTCGAGGCCCTCGCGCAGACCGATCAATCCACTGCCGAACAGCTGGGTGGCGATCGACGGCGCGGTCCCTGCGGCGAGAACTGACATACACACTCCTGATCGAGGCGAGGTCGAGCACAAGTGATCGGCAAGGTTGGGTAGGCAACCTTGCGGTAGGCAAGGCGAACCTTAGCCCTGTGCAAAACATACACCGCTCTAGCGCGTCGGAAGAACCCCTCACCAGCACTTTTACAACTCTTTACCTTCGGTGTGTTGCCGTGCCGTGACCCGTATTCGGGGTGGGAGCCGTCTCGCCCGGCCGGGATCGACGAGTGCCGTGTGGATGATGGAGTCGTGACCCGATACCCCGTGCGGCCGAAGCGTCGTTCCCGATGGCCCGGACCGCTGTTCGCTCTGCTCGCGGCGACGGTGGTCGTGGTTCTCGCCTACGGCGCCTGCTCGCGGGAGCAGCAACCGAGGATCGCCGTACCGGAAGGCATCCCACCCGGTCCCGGCGCGGCGACCCCGCCGATCGACATCAACGCGCCGGGGCGATCCGCGGATCAACTGCACGAGTGGTCCGCCGGACTGGCCGATTCGATCGGCGTCGGAACTGTCGCGCTCGAGGCGTACGGCTACGCGTCGGCGGTGATGGCCGAGACGAAACCCGGATGCGGGATCGGGTGGACCACCCTCGCGGGCATCGCCAGCGTCGAAAGCAGGCACGGCACCCACGCCGGTTCGACGGTCGGGCCCACCGGAGAAGTCTCGCCCGAGATCCGGGGCATTCCCCTCGACGGCGGCCCCGGCGTCGCCGAGATTCCGGACACCGACGGCGGGGCGATGGACGGCGACCCGGTGCACGACCGCGCCATGGGTCCCCTGCAGTTCATTCCCGAGACGTGGAAGAGGTGGGGTGTCGACGCGAACGGTGACGGCGTGGCCGACGCCGACAACATCGACGACTCGGCGTTGACCGCCGCCCGCTACCTGTGCGAGCGGGGCGGCGACCTCACCTCACCGGAGGGCTGGCAGTCGGCTCTGATGGCCTACAACCTGTCGGGGGAGTACCTCACCCTGGTGCGCGACCGCGCGTCCGCCTACTCGGTCGGCGTGCGCCCGTAATCCTCCCACCACCGCTTCGTGACCTGATCGACGTCATATCGAGAGGTGTCGCACGGGCGGATCGCCGTCGGCGGGGCGCGCCATCCCGCGCCGCTTTCGGTGTGCCGTTACGCTGTGTCCTGGCACGATCTGGTGTCCTGGCACGATCGGACCGGTCGGTGCACAGTGCGAAGCCCATATAAGGAGAATCAGCAAGTGTCCATCATTGAGCAGGTCGGAGCCCGTGAAATCCTCGATTCCCGTGGTAACCCCACGGTGGAGGTCGAGGTGCTGCTCGACGACGGAAGTTTCGCTCGCGCCGCGGTTCCGTCGGGTGCCTCGACCGGTGAGCACGAGGCCGTCGAACTGCGTGACGGCGGCGACCGCTACAACGGCAAGGGCGTCGAGAAGGCCGTCGAGGCCGTCCTGAGCGAGATCGCTCCGGCCATCATCGGGATCGACGCCACCGAGCAGCGGACCGTCGACCAGGCCCTGCTGGACGCCGACGGCACCCCGGACAAGTCGCGTCTGGGCGCCAACGCGCTCCTCGGTGCATCCCTGGCAGTGGCCCGCGCGGCCGCCGAGTCGTCGGGTCTGGACCTCTTCCGTTACGTCGGCGGCCCCAACGCCCACGTCCTGCCCGTCCCGATGATGAACATCCTCAACGGTGGCGCGCACGCCGACACCGGGGTCGACGTCCAGGAGTTCATGGTCGCCCCGATCGGTGCCGCCACGTTCAAGGAGTCGCTGCGCTGGGGCGCCGAGGTGTACCACGCGCTGAAGTCGGTGCTGAAGGAGAAGGGCCTGGCCACCGGTCTCGGTGACGAGGGCGGCTTCGCCCCCGACGTCGCGGGCACCAAGGAAGCGCTGGACCTGATCAGCCTCGCCGTCGGCAAGACCGGTCTGGTGCTGGGCACCGACGTGGCGCTGGCACTCGATGTCGCCGCCACCGAGTTCTACACGGACGGCACCGGCTACAAGTTCGAGGGCAGCAACCGGACCGCGGACGAGATGGCGGCGTTCTACGCCGAACTGGTCGACGCCTACCCGATCGTGTCCATCGAGGACCCGCTCGACGAGGACGACTGGGACGGCTGGGTCGCCCTGACCGATCAGATCGGCAACAAGGTCCAGCTCGTCGGCGACGACCTGTTCGTCACCAACCCGGAGCGTCTGGAAGAGGGCATCGTCAAGGGCGCCGCGAACGCGCTGCTGGTGAAGGTCAACCAGATCGGCACGCTGACCGAGACCCTCGACGCCGTCGACCTCGCGCACCGCAACGGCTACAAGACGATGATGAGCCACCGGTCCGGCGAGACCGAGGACACCACCATCGCCGACCTCGCGGTCGCCGTGGGCAGCGGTCAGATCAAGACCGGCGCCCCCGCGCGCAGCGAGCGCGTCGCCAAGTACAACCAGCTGCTGCGCATCGAGGAGAACCTGGGCGACGCCGCCCGCTACGCCGGCGAGGTCGCCTTCCCGCGGTTCGCATTCGAAGGCTGACGTTCGACAGTCGAGTTAGGGGTGTTGGGGTAGGTGGCACAGCGCGGCAGGCCGCGGTCGTCCGGAGCAAGTCCGGGCGGCCGCGGCTCCGGGCGTGGTGAACGGGCCCGCGGAAGTCGCGCGGAGGGCGCTCCCGGAGCGCGGCGCCCCCGCACCACCAAGTCGACGACGCCGGGGCAGGCCGACGGCAAACCGGACGCCGTCGACAGCGCCGACACCGGCATGGTGCACCCGGGTCGCGCCCGCCCGAGAGGGGTTCGATGCCTTCGTCTGCCGCGCTGATATCAATG
>JBCEBZ010000306.1:21115-50587 GCA_039206675.1 Rhodococcus sp. (in: high G+C Gram-positive bacteria)
ACGCCGCGGGGGCTGCCCCACGGAAACCCGCACGCGGTCCACCCCGCCCACACCGCCTCGGTGCGCCCGGGCCGCGCCCCCCCGCGCGGGGTGGCCGCGACCGGGGCCGCCCGCATACCGCGGTCCGAGCACACGATCCTCGGGCTGTCGACGGGCCAGGCGCTCGTCCTCGTCATGGTCGTGCTGCTTCTCGCCCTCACCCTCGCGGTTCCGCTGCGCAACTACCTCACCCAGCGTGGTGAAGCGGATCGTATTGCGGCGGAACAGGTTCAACTCGAGAAGGATCTGCGGGAACTGCGGATCCTCGAGGAGCGCTACTCCGACCCCGCCTACATCGAGGCGCAGGCACGGGGACGGCTCCGGTGGGTGAAGCCCGGCGACACCCCGTTCCAGGTGCAGCTGCCCGGCGACTACAAGGAGCCGGAGAAGCCGGAGGAGAAGGACGCCGAGATGGCGGGCCCCTGGTACTCCGACCTGTGGAAGACCATTTCAGAACCGCCGGCGGCGCCCGAGGTGCAGCCGGCACCGGCTCCGGCGCCCCCCGTGGTGCCGCCGCCCGTACCGCCAGAACCAGGAGAACCCACCGGGTGACCACTTCGTCCGACCCGTCCAGCCCCGTGCCGCAGGAAGACCTCGACGCCGTCGCCGCCCAACTCGGGCGCGAACCGCGAGGAGTGCTCGAGATCGCGTACCGCAGTCCCGACGGCGCACCCGGCGTCGTGAAGACCGCGCCCAAACTTCCCGACGGAACGCCGTTCCCGACGCTGTACTACCTGACCGACCCGCGACTGACCGCGGAGGCCAGCAGGCAGGAGTCCGCGGGGGTGATGCGGGAGATGACCGAACGTCTCGGGCAGGACCCGGAACTCGCGGCCGCATACCTGCGCGCCCACCAGTCGTACCTCGCCGAGCGCGACGCCATCGAGCCCCTGGGAACGGACTTCACCGGCGGCGGCATGCCCGAGCGCGTCAAATGCCTGCACGTGCTGATGGCGCACTCGCTTGCGAAGGGGCCGGGCGTCAACCCGCTCGGCGACGAGGCGGTGGCGCTCGCCGCGTCCGCGGCAGGCGGAAAGCTGAGGGGCACCGCGATTCCCGCCGACTGGCCCGGCATCGACGACGTCGAAAGTCGCGAGCAGTGACGCGGGTCGCCGCCGTCGACTGCGGCACGAACTCCATCCGCCTGCTCATCGCCGACGTCGACGAGCAGGGCGCTCTGCACGACGTGCGCCGCGAGATGCGGGTCGTCCGGCTGGGGCAGGGGGTGGACGCCACCGGGCGTCTGGCGCCCGAGGCCATCGAGCGCACCCGCGTCGCGTTGGCCGAGTACGCCGGAATGATCGCGGACGCCGGCGCCACCGCCGTCCGCATGGTGGCCACGTCCGCCACCCGGGACGCCTCCAATCGGGAGGACTTCTTCTCGATGACCCGCGACGTGCTCGGCGCCGTGATACCCGGCTCCGGGGCCGAGGTCATCACCGGCGACGAGGAAGCGCGACTGTCGTTCAACGGGGCGGTCGGGGAACTCGATCCCTCCCAGGGGCCGTTCGTGGTCGTGGACCTCGGCGGCGGATCCACCGAAGTGGTGCTCGGCGACGAATCCGGCGTCCACGCGGCGTTCTCCACCGACATCGGATGCGTGCGCATCACCGAGCGCTGCCTCCACGACGACCCGCCGACGCCCGCACAGATCGAGGACGCCCGGGCGTTCGCTCAGGAACGCCTCGACGACGCATTCGCTCGCGTCCCCGTCGAACAGGCCCACACCTGGGTGGGGGTCGCCGGCACGATGACCACGATCGCCGCGCTCGCGAAAGAGCTGCCCGAATACGACGCCGAACAGGTGCATCTCTCCCGCATCCCGCTGCCCCGGCTCCGGGAGGTCTGCAACTCGCTGATCGCCATGACCCACACCGAACGCGCCGCGCTCGGCCCGATGCACCCGGGGCGGGTCGACGTCATCGGCGGCGGTGCGATCGTGACCGAGGTGCTGGCCGACGCATTCGAGAAAAAGGCCGGCATCGACCAACTCGTCGTCAGCGAACACGACATCCTCGACGGAATCGCCTTGTCGATCGCCTGAGCTAGGGTGATCTGCGCACGGTCACCGAGCAACACCCTCGGCGACCGGTAGCCCCTATAGCCCAATTGGCAGAGGCAGCGGACTTAAAATCCGCACAGTGTCGGTTCGAGTCCGACTGGGGGCACGTAATGACCTACGGGCGCTGCGGCGTCCGGACGAGTTCCGCGCGCATCTGGGTGAAGAGGAACAGTCCGGGGCGTCCGGAGATCTGCTCGTACTCGCGCACGACGTCGTCCATGAATGCAGGGACGTCTGCGTTTTCGAGGCGCGCGGTCCAGTCGGTGGAGCCGACGGTGCACCACCGGGTGAATTCCTCCCGGGAACCGAAATCCCATTCCACGTCGCGTACGACGAGGTCGGTGGTGTCGAGTCCCGCTTCCCGCGCGAGGTCGCGGAATTTCTCCGGTTCGATGTGGATGTACGGAGCCGTGAAGCCGGAGAAGAACTCCGCCCAGCGCGGGCGCGCGGACACCGCCATCTCGACGTCTTCGACGCTGGTCCGCGGGCTCGCACACACCATCTGGATGATCACGCGTCCGCCCGCCACCACGCTGCGGGCGATCCCGGCCAGCGCGCCCTGCAGGTCGGGGACCCAGTGCAGGGCGTTGAACGACACCGCGACGTCGAAGTCGGCGTCGAAGGGGAGGTCGAGCGCGTCGGCGATGCGGAACTCGGCGCGGGCACCGTCCGGCACCGCCCTCGATCGGGCTTTCTCGACCATCCGCGGGGACGCGTCCACTCCGACCACCGAACCTCGGGGAAGGCGTTCGGCGATCCGGAGGGTGACGAATCCGTCGCCGCACCCGACGTCGAGCACGGTTTCAGTGCCCGCGAGGGTGAGCTCGGCGATCGTGTTCTCCGCGACGGCCCGCTGGAGTGCGCCGACGTCGGCGTAGCCTTCGCCGTCCCAGTCGACCACGACGGCCCGGCCTCAGGCGCCCTGGTGGTGCGGGCTCGAGTGTGCGCCGCCCGCGGATCGCGCGATGGACGCGCGGACGCGGGCCGTGGCCTGCCAGATCTGGGTGCTGTCGTGCACGCTGATACACGGTATGCCCTGTTCACGGGCATTCTGGATCGCCTGCGCGTCCTGGGGTGAGCCGACGCCGTCGAGGACGTCCTCGGTGACGATCGCGCAGAGAGCGGGGCCGTCCATCTTCCGGACGGGCTCGAGTCCGTGGACGACCATCCACTGCTTGACCATCGCCCAGTGCGACACCTCTTTGTACCGGGTGGGGTTTCCGATGAAGAGAACCCGACGAGAGCGGCGGGCGCGAGCGATATCGATGTGCGTGACGGTAGCCATGGCGGAAGGTTCCTGTCCGTTGCGGGATTCCGTACTGTCAATCCCCGCTCACGCCGGTTTCGTTACGCATTCGCCCAGAATTGCCTACCGCGGGGTAGTCAGCTGCCGAACGGACTGCCGGACGAGCCTCCGCCGCCCGGCCCGGACGTGTCGGTGACGGTGACCTCGACGGGGTCCGCGGTGCCGTTGGTCAGCGGCGGAGCGGTGCCCCATTGCTCGAACGACGGGATGCTCGAGCAGGACCATTGCACCGTGTACGTGCCGGGCTCGACGGTGGCCCGCAGTTCGCCGTCGTCCTCACCCATCACCACGGTGGGCCCGGCAATGGCGGCGGGAACGGTCCCGTCGCCGGGGAGGGTGTTCAGCACACACACCACGGCGCCGGGGACGTCGTACGCGACGTCCATGACTATCGCGTTGCCGTCGACGGCGATATCCACGGTGAGGTCCTCGGGTGCCGCGGAGGCCGTGGGTGCGGCGAGCAGACCCACGCCGGTGACTGTGGCGGCAATTCCTGCGGTTCGTGCGATGGTGACCTTCATCGGTGCATCCTTCCGGACTTCTCGGTTGCCGGTTGTGGTACGAGCCAGGAGCCACCCGGGAGTATCGCACCTCCAACCCGGATTCGCTGGGATGCGAAAGGTGGAACACTGGCTGGTCTGGGAGTTCTCAGCGTGTCGATCCGGCACCCGGTGCATCGAAGGAGACGGCGAAGTGCTCGGACGGAAGAACTACACGCAGGAAGAGATCGATCACGCCGAGGCGTCCGTCGCGGAGCAACTCGCCGTGTACGCGTCGCTGACGGGAGCGATCGCGGGCGAGGTCACGGGCAAGCAGGTCTTCGCCGCCCTGGAGGACTTCGAGCCCCTGTTCTTCGGCAACATGGTCCTCGCGCTGGACCGCTACTTCGTCCACCGGGTCCGGGCGGTGACGGGCAAGGACGGGAACCCGCTCAACGAAGTCGAGATCATTGCCGACTCGTTGATGAACAACGGCGGCGTCCTGCGCGAGATCAGCGTCCTGAAGTACATCCCCGACGAGTCCGTCCTGAAGCTCGAGATCGGCGATCCGATTCGGGTGAGCGCCGACGACTTCACACGTCTGTCGGCGGCGTTCTTCACGGAACTGCGGTCACGGTTCCTCACCTGATCCGGTGTTCCGTCTCCGCGAGCGGGGTGGCCGCGGCGCGATAGCTGCCGGGGGTCGAGCCGTGGGTGGCCTTGAACAGCCGGGAGAAGTGAGCGGCGTCGGCGAAACCCCAGCGGGCGCCGATGGCCGAGACGGGCAACTCGCGGTACCGGGAGTCGGCGAGATCCCGACGGCACTGCTCGAGTCGTCTTCGCCGAATCCATCCGCTCACCGTGTCGCCCTCGGCTTCGAACATCTTCTGCAGGTGCCGCACCGAGATGTGATGGGCGGCCGCGATCGACTGCAGATCCAGCTCCCGGTCGGCGAGCCGCTCGTCGAGGAAAGCGGTGATTCGGGCGTGCAGTTCGTCCCCGCGCGACAACGGAGCCGGCCCGTCGGCGAGGTGGAGTTGCTCTGCGAACGCAGCGGCGACCAGGTCGAGAACGGCATCGCCGAGATGCAGCGCGACGGTGGGGGAGGCGTCGGCGATCTGCTCGCCGAGTCCGCGCAACAGGGGCGTGACGACGGCGCCGAGACCCTGCCTGCCCGGCACCCGGCGCGCGGTGAGCTGCGCGATGCCGTCGGGCGGAACGCGCAGGAGGTGCCGGGGGAACATCACGACCAGCATCCGGAAGCGGTCGTCGAACGACAGCTGGTACGGGCGCGTCGTGTCGTAGATTGCGAAGTCGCCCGGGGTGAGCGCAGCTTCCCGGCCGTCCTGGGCGAGGACGCAGCAGCCGCCCACCTGCAGTCCGAGCTTGAAGTAGTCGGGGTTGGCGGCGCGGATCGTTCGCGGCGTGCGCCGAATGACGTGCGGGGTGGCCGTGACCTCACTGATCCGGACCGCTCCGACTGTCGCGCCGCGCACCACGCCGCGGAAGTCGTCGTGGTCCGCCGACGTCATCTCGAGGGGTACGAACGCGTCGCTCACCGACTCGCGGAACTCGTCGAACGAGACGAGGTGCTGGTCGTCGGGGCGGAGGAGACTGCTCATGGCCGGTGCACCTGCTTCAACTGCGTGTGATGGCTTCGTGTGCCGCCGTTCCGGACGCCATTTTCTCGAGCAATCCGATCAGGGTCAGCCGCTCCGACGGTGTCAGCGCCTCGGTCCACGCCTGCTCGCGCTTGTTGTGAGTGGAATAGGTGCTGACGATGGCGTCGCGCCCGGCGTCCGTCAGGTCGAGATCGACCGCCCGGCGGTCGCCGGCGGACGGCTGGCGTGTCACCA
This sequence comes from Rhodococcus sp. (in: high G+C Gram-positive bacteria), assembly GCA_039206675.1. Taxonomy (GTDB): domain Bacteria; phylum Actinomycetota; class Actinomycetes; order Mycobacteriales; family Mycobacteriaceae; genus Rhodococcus_F. The sequence continues at coordinate 26,858 of JBCEBZ010000306.1, forward strand.
GCCCGTCCCGCTCCAGCGTGTTGACGAGGGCTGATACCGCGGACCTGCTCATCCCGGACAGCGACGCCACCCGCTTGGCCTCGCACGGTCCCGCGAGCCACAACACGAACAGCACCCGGAACCCCGGCCAGCTCCAGCCGCTCGGCCGGTGGACCGTTGCCTCGAGGTCGTAGACGAGTGCGCTCGTCACCCGGTGCAGGGCGAGAACCAGTCGCATGGACACCGGGTCGACGTCGGGTAACTCGTCGACGGTCTTGCCGACGGCGAAGTCCACGAAGGACAGAAAGTCCAGGCCGCTCTGGTCGGTCGTCTCCTCGGGCATGACCACAGATTAACGCCCGTGAGTACTTGTCAACGTCGGGCGGTTAACAAGTACTCACAGGCCGCGGGCGGCATTGCCCGCGTCGACGGGCAGGACGATGCCGCTGATGTGCGCGCTGCCCTCGGCGCCGAGGAACAGCACGACGCGGGTGATCTCCGCGGCGTCCAGCCACGGCACGGGCTGGGCGTGCAGGCTGCGGAACACCGGTTCGACGTCCTCCGCGGCGGGCGCGTCGAGATCGGGGCGCATCATCCGGTAGAGGGCGTCGTTGTGGATCATCGGTGTCGAGATATTGCCCGGCGCAATCGCATTCACGGTGATGCCGTGCGGGGCGAGGTCGAGCGCGGCGCTCTTGGTGAGTCCGATGACGCCCCACTTCGACGCCGCGTACGCCGCCATGTTGGTGCTGCCGGCGCGGCCCAGCATCGACGAGATGGTGACGATCCGGCCGTATCCCCGCCGGATCATGCCGGGTGCCACGGCGCCCACCGTGTTGAAGACGCCGGTGAGGTTGGAACCGATCGCCTCCGACCACTGTTCCTGCGTGAGCGACTGGACCGGGGCGGCCACGGAGACGCCGGCATTCGCGACCGCGATGTCGATGCGCCCGAATTCGGACTCCGCCTCCGCGACGAGTGCGTCCATCGCGGCCCGGTCGGCGGTGTCGGCCTTGGCGGTGAGGCACCGGCGACCGGTGGCGCGCACCAGTTCGGCGGTCTCGTCGAGGTCGGCGGCGGTGGCGAGGGGGTAGTTCACCGCCGCGCTGTCCTCGCAGCGGTCGCACAGCACGATGTCTGCCCCGCGTTCCGCCAGTGCGACCGCGTGGCTGCGGCCCTGGCCGCGGGCGCCGCCGGTGATCAGGGCGACTCGGCCCCGGAAGTCGTTCATCTCGTTCTCCTGTCCGGGCGGATCAGCGCAGCTTGATGCTGCCGCCGTCCGCCATCAATGTCTGGCCGGTCATGTAGCGGGAATCGTCGGACGCGAGGAACACGGCGACGGGTGCGATGTCGGTCTCGGGATCGCCGATGCGCTGCAGCGGAACCTTCGCGACGGAGGCGGCGGCGCGGTCGGGAAACTGCTCCTGCCAGGCGAGTACGCCCTCGGTCGCGGCGAACGGGCAGATCACGTTGACCCGGATCTGATCGGCCGCCCATTCGTTGGCCGCCACCCGGCTCACCCCGCGAATCGCTTCCTTCGCCGCAGCGTACGACGTCTGGGTGGGCATCCCGTCGAGTCCGGACCCGGACGCGAAGTTGATCACCGAGCCGTTCGCCGCCTTCAACTGCTCGTAGCAGGCCTGCATGAGGTGCACCACCGGATAGAACCCGGTCCGGAACGAGAGGTCGAACATCTCCTGGGTGTGATCGATCAGCAACGCCTGCCGCGACGCGTGGGCGTTGTTGACCAGCACATCCACCGATCCGAACGCGGCGACCGCCGAGTCCCGGATCTGCTCGGCGGACTCGGGTCGGGAGATGTCGGTGTTCAGGAAACGGGTGGCCGGTCCGAGTTCCTGCTCGAGTTCCCGGCCGCGTTCGTCGTCGATGTCGACGAACAGGACGTTCGCGCCCTCGCGGACGAACACGGTCGTGACGGCCCGTCCGATCCCTCCGGCGCCGCCTGTCACGATCGCCGTTTTTCCGCGCAGCCTCATCGCACACCGGCCGTGTCGCCGGTCGCCAGCGCGGCCTTCTCGAGTTCGGCGACGCTGAACGCGGCGTAGTTCTCGTACGGACCGCGGCCGGCGAAGTACGGTGTGAGGAGGCCGTCGAGCTCCTCGGGTGAGAACGCGGAACCCGCTGCGTCGAAGCGGTTCTCGACCTTCGGTGCCGCCATGAGCGCGACCATCTTGCCGTACACGACGAATACCTGTCCGGTGATCTCGTCGGCGGCGGGGGAGGCCAGGTAGCGGACGAGGGTGGCGACCCGTTCGGGGGCGAGGGGGTCGAGTCCCGCGTCGGCCGTGTTCTCGCCGAACGCGTCGGCGGTCATGGCGGTCCGGGCGCGCGGGCAGATCGCGTTGGCCCGTACTCCGTAGCGGGACAGTCCCTGTGCCGTCGACAGCGTGAGCGCGGTGATTCCCGCCTTCGCGGCCGAGTAGTTGGGCTGGCCCGCCGATCCGAACAGGAACGCCTCCGAGGACGTGTTGACGACCCGCCCGTACACCGGACCGCCGGCGGCCTTGCTCGCCTCACGCCAGTGCACGGCCGCGGCACGCGACGTGGCGGCGTGCCCCTTGAGGTGGACGCGGATGACGTCGTCCCAGTCGGATTCGGCGAGGTTGAAAATCATTTTGTCGCGCAGGATTCCGGCGTTGTTGACGAGGATGTCCATCGATCCGAACGCGCTGACGGCCTCGTCGACGAGGCGTGAGCCCAGCCCCCAGTCGGAGACGTCACCGGTCACGGCGACGGCCCGGCCGCCTGCCGCCGTGATCTCCGAGGCCACCTCGTGTGCGCCGTCGCCCATGTCGTTGACGACGACCGCGGCTCCGGCGGCCGCGAGTGCGAGGGCTTCGGCGCGGCCGAGGCCTGCGCCGGCGCCGGTGACGACGGCGGTGCGTCCGGTGAGGCTGAGTGATTCCGTCATGGCAACTCCTGATCACGAAGAAAATTAGATTTCATTCTAGTTGTAGCGCATGAACTACTGATCAGTCACTACTCAAACGCGATTCTGCACAGGAATGTTTTCTATTTCTCCTGCGGATCCACCAACGACGACACCGGCTGCAGGCAGGTCCCGGTGAGTGGGAATTGTGGTCGGCGTCACTGGGCGGCATGCCAGGTTGGGCGTGCTGATCCTCTCGAATCCCCCGGAGCCACATATGCATAACATGCCCCTGTCCCCAGGTGAGGCGGAGCGCGCACCGCTCTCACGCGGGAAGTCGTTCGCCCTCCTGGCCCTGATCATCCTTCTGGTCGAGGTCATCCCGCTCGCCTACAACTTCGTCACTCCGGCGCTGCCGGAAATCGCGAAACACTTCGGCACCGCGAACGTCGGCTGGGTGATCACCATCGTCACCCTCATGCTCGCCGCCTCGACTCCGCTCGTCGGCAAGCTCGGCGACATCTACGGCAAGAAGCGGATGATGCTCGCGTCGGCCGCGGTGTTCGGCGCCGGATCGCTCCTCGGTGCGCTGGCCCCCAACTTCGAGTTGTTCCTCGTGGGCCGCGGCCTCCAGGGTGCGGGCATGGCCATCCTCGTGCTCGCCTACGGGCTGATCCGCGACATCCTGCCGCCGTCGATCATTCCGGTGGCGGTGGGATTCGTCGCCACGGGCATGGGGGCCAGTACCATCCTCGGCCCGATCATCGGCGGCTATCTCATCGACCACTTCGGTTACACCGGCGTGTTCTGGGCGCAACTTGCCCACGTGGCGGTCGCCGGAATCGCCGTCGCGATCCTGGTCCCCGAGACCACGTTGCGGACGAGGTCGAAGCTCGACGTGCTCGGTGCGGCCATCCTCGGGCTCGGCGCGTTCGTGCTGCTGTTCGGCATCGGCAAGGCCACCGCGTGGGGATGCACGGCCCCGCAGACGCTGCTGTGCGTGGGCGGCGGTCTCGCCATTCTCGCCGGCTGGCTGGTCTACGAGCGCACGCCGAAGGAACCGCTCATCGACCTGCAGATGCTCCGGCACGGCCCAGTCGCGAAAACCCTGGCGGCGAGCGGTTTCGTCCAGTTCGTCCTGGTGAGCCATTCGATGCTCATTCCGATGTTCGTGATGACCGATCCGGGCCTCGGTCTCGGCTACGGCTTCGGTGTCACCGCCCTCGCCGTCGCGATCTACACCGTTCCCACGGGTGTCGTGTCGATGATCGCGGGCCCCGTCGGCGGGTACTTCACCCGCCGCGTCGGTCCGGCGCCGGTGCTGGTGTTCGGCGGTGCCTCCCTCGCGCTCGGGTCGGTCCTGCTCGCCACCCTGCACGACTCGACCGTTCAGATGATGTTCGGGCAGTTGGTGATCGGCCTCGGACTCGGATCCGCGTCGGCGACGTTGCCGAACCTCATCATGCGCACCGTGCCCGCGCAGACGCAGGGGATCGCCGGCGGGATGCTCAACCTGTCCGGCTCGCTGGGCAGTGCGATCGGCAGTCAGGTGATGATCGCCATCGTCGCGATCCCCGGTGTCGTGCTGGTGGGCCGCGCCGCGCAGTACTCGGAGAAGGGGTTCGTCTACGCCTTCTTCACGCTCGCGGTCGCCGGACTGCTGGCCGCGGTGATGGGACTTCTGCTCACTCGCAACAAGATCGACCGTCCCGCCGACGTGGCGGCACCCACGTCGGAGATGGTCGCCTGACCTTCGTTTCGACCGGAGGACGCGAGGCCCGCAGCATCTGCGGGCCTCGCATCGGTGTAGCAGTCAGGCCCGAACACCCGCGGCGAGCAGCGCGCGTGCCTCCTCGCGGCCGTCGAGGAGCCGATTGATCCGTCGGGTCACCTTCCACTCGCCGTCGATCTTGGCGAGCTCCCACCGGTTCGCGGTGATCCGGTGGACCCGAAATCCGTTCTCGCCGGAGATGATCAACTGCGATTTGCACGTGGCCACGGCGGTGTCGCCGTCGACGCGCACGTGCCCGGGTTCGAGCATGTGCGCGCAGCCGCCGCCGATCCAGCCCTGATGCGCCTGCGACTGCACCATCGCCGTGATGGCCGCGTGCCCGCGCATCACCCCGGTGTCGACGTCGTAGACGCCGTCCTCCGTCCACAGCCGCGCGACCGCGTCGGCCGAACCGCTGTCGATGGCGGGACCGTAGGCGGTCATCAGTTCGAGGATGGCGATCTTGTCCTCGAGTGCGGTGACACGTTCGGCGAGTGCGCGGACGAGTTCGTCGGTGCCGGTCATGGGCGGATCCTGTCTTCGGTCGGGGTGTGGAAGGAAAGGCCGAGGTGGTGGCCGAGTTGCCGGAGGGCGTCCAATTGCTCGCAGTAGTGGGCGGCGCTCGTGGACGCGAGGGTGGCGCTGACGACGGTGGTCCCCGCGTCGCGTCGTCGGTCGAGTGCGCGGGACACGGTGTCGGGGGAGCCGATCGGATCGAGTGGCGCGCCCGCGCTGAGGACCACCTCGAACGCCTCCGGGAGATCGACCTTGCCGAGCAGCGTGCACAATTCGTCGAGCGACAGTCCGAACGGCACCCAGCCGTCGCCGAGCGTCGCCGCGCGGCGCAGGGACCGCAGGGTCCGTCCGCCTATCCACAGCGGGACCCGCGGCTGGACGGCGTGCGGTTCGACGACGACGCCGCCGAAGTCGTAGAACGGGCCGTGGTACTCGGGCCGGGACTGCGACAGGGACGCACGCAGCGCGGCGAGGGCGTCGTCGGCGCGGGCGCCCCGGTCGTCGAAGTGAGCGCCGAGCAGGTCGAATTCCTCGCGCAGGCTGCCCACGCCCAGGCCCAGCACGAGCCGGCCGCCGCTGACGACATCGAGCGTGCCGTAGCGCTTGGCGATCTCGAGCGGATGGTGATAGCCGAGCACCAGCACCTGTGTGGCCAGGCGGATGGTCGTCGTGTGGGCGGCGAGGAAGCCGAGGGTCGCGAGTGGGTCCCAGTAGGTGCCGCCGCGTTCGACGGCGACGTCGGTGGGGACGGCGACGTGCTCGCTGCAGGTGAGGTGGTGGTAGCCGAGGCGGTCGGCGGTCCGGGCGATCGCGGTCAACTCCGCGATGCCGGCGCCGAGTTCCCAGTCCGCCCGGACGGCGGGGTGCGCGATGACGATGGGCGGCGCGATTCCTATGTGCATCAGTTCGTAACTCCGCTCTCGGGGTCGTCTGTCGTCCCCGTTGTAGTGGAGGCACCCGCGGGGCGCGCGGGCATTCCCGGTGACCGGACGCGGCGGTGGTCCGATTCCTTCCCCGCGGCGGGCGCGGCTGTTAGTATTTTAAGAATTCATTTCAGTTTTTGTCGGACGCATGCGTGTGACCAGGATATTTGGAGGCGTCGATGACTGTCGTCGATTCGGATGAAGCACTGTCGGTACCCGCTGCGAAGAAGGATCTGCCGCCGTCGATGGTGGAGCGGATGACGCTGATCCTCGACGCGTTCGACGGCCGCACCTCGCGCCTGACCCTCGAAGAGGTGGCGTGCCGCACCCGGCTGCCGCGGTCCACGGTGCACCGCATCCTGGACCAGCTCGTCCGCCTCGACTGGGTCGATCACGCGAGCTTCGGCTACTGCCTCGGACGGCGCGCGATGGGGCTCGGCGGCGGCGACAACGGGCACAGCCAGGTCCGGGCCGCGGCGGCCCCGCTGCTGCACGAACTCCACATGCAGACCGGCATGGTCGTGCACCTGGCCGTGCTGGACGGCGCGGAGAGCGTGTACCTGGACAAGGTGGGCGGGCGGATGGCCGCGGCCCTACCGTCCCGGGTGGGTGGGCGCGTTCCCGCCTACACGACCGCGGGCGGCAAGGCGATGCTCGCGTGGGTCGACCCGGAGCAGGTGGACGGCATGTACGGGCCGCGGCTCAGCCGCAGCACGGACCGCACGATCACCGAACTGTCCACGCTGCACCAGGAGCTCAACCGGATCCGGCAGCGCCGCGGGCTCGCCTTCGAGCGCGGGGAGGCGGTGCGCGGAATCGGGTGTGTCGGAGTCGCGATCCGCAGCGCCGACGGGCCGGTCGCCGGCATCTCGCTGTGCGGCGACGCGCGCACGGTCCAACTCGAGCGCGTCGCCCCGCTCGTCGTCGACGCCGCCCGGGAAGTCACCCGGACGCTGCACCCCGAACTGGGAACTCCCCGTCGCGGCCGCCGGACCCCGGAGATCCCGGACAGCTCCTGGTCGACCGAGACCCTCGACCAGCTCCTCGCGGTGCAGTCCGGCCAATGGTTGTAGCGCCCGTGCGGGTGTGACGAGCCCCTGGACTCGCTACGCACGCACGGGCCGCGGAGCGGCATCGAGACCGAAACCGCCGCGGAAGAACACCATCGGACGCTCCTCGCACACCGATTCGAGTTCCCGGACGCGTCCGATCACCACGTCGTGATCGCCGGCGGTGTGCACCGACTGCACGTCCGCGTGCACGCGCAGCAGGACCCCCGGCAGCGACGGCGTCGACCACCGCGACGGCTCCCAGCCGAGCCCGTCGAACTTGGCACCCCGGCTCGACCCGAACCGGGCGCAGAGGTCCGTCTGGTCCTCGCGCAGCACGTTGATCGTGAACCGCCCCGACCGCCGGATGCGCGGCCACGCCCGCCCGCGGTGGTCGGCGCAGAACAGGATCAGCGGCGGCTCCAGCGACACCGACGCGAACGACTGGCACGTGAACCCCACCGGACCCTCCGCGTCGAGTCCGGTCACCACCGTCACGCCGCTTGCGAATTGTCCGAGGGCGCGGCGCATCTCGTCCGGTGACGGTGCGTCCGGGTGTGCCGCGGGCGTGTTGCCGGCCGGTTCGGTTGCCATCAGACCGCCTCCGATTGCTCTGCGTCGCCGACCGATTCGGCGATCGACCCCGAGGTTAGGGACGCCCCTGAAGCGTCACGAGATGCCGTCTCGGTCAGTGGAAATCCCCGTCGGGTGCCTTTCGCGGCCGGGCGGTGTCTCGCTGACCGGGATCGCTCCTGTCCGAGCCGGGAACACGCTGGCAACGTGATCGACCATGACGACTGACTCGAGTTACGAGGGCACCCTGAAGGAGCTGACGACCGACCTCGGCGTGCTTCGCTACCACGAGGCCGGCGACGGTCCGCCTCTGCTGCTGCTGCACGGCTCCGGCCCCGGCGTGACGGGGTGGCGCAACTTCCGCGGCAACCTCGGCGTCTTCGCCGAGCACTTCCGCACCTTCATCCTGGAGTTCCCGGGGTTCGGGGTCAGCGACGACTTCGGCGGCCACCCGATGCTCACCGCGGGCGACGCGGTGCTCCGCTTCCTCGACGGGCTCGGACTCGACGAGGTCGCGATTCTCGGAAACTCGATGGGCGGCATCGTCGGCACGCAGTTCGCCATCGCGCACCCCGACCGGGTCGCCAAGCTGATCACCATCGGCGGCATCGGCAGGAACCTCTTCAGCCCCGGTCCCGGCGAGGGCATCAACCTCCTGATGGAATTCACGGACGACCCCACCCGCGAACGGTTGATCGCGTGGCTGCACTCGATGGTGTTCGACCCCGCCATGGTCACCGAGGAACTGATCGAGGAGCGGTGGACGCAGGCCACCGACCCCGAGACCCTCGCCAGCGCCCGCACGATGTACAGCAAGGCCGCGTTCGCCGCAGGCGCCAAGGCGGCACTCGAATCCGACGCGACCCCGTACTGGGCCCAGCTGCACAAGGTGACGGCGCCGACGCTACTCACGTGGGGCCGCGACGACCGGGTCAGCCCACTGGACATGGCGATCATCCCGATGCGGTCGATCCCCAAGGCGGAACTGCACGTGTTCCCGAACTGCGGGCACTGGGCGATGATCGAACAGAAGACGGCGTTCGAGAGTGCCGTCCTCGCCTTCCTCCTCCGCAAGGAGGGCAGCGGGCGATGACCGAAAGCTTCGACAGCACCGTCGATTTCCTCGTCGTCGGCAGCGGCGGCGGCGGGATGGCCGCGGCGATCACCGCGGCGCACCGCGGACTCGACACCCTCGTCATCGACAAGGGCGCGACGTTCGGCGGATCCACCGCCATCTCCGGCGGCGGCATCTGGATACCCAACGCACCGACGTTGCGCGCGAAGGGCGTCGTCGACTCGCGGGAGTCGATCCGCCGCTACCTCGACATCATCACCGAGGGCACGGTTGCCGCCGACCGCCTCGACGCGTTCGTCGACAAGGGTCCCGAGCTGATGGAACTGCTCGACCGCAGTCCGCACATGAAGCTGTACTGGGTGAAGGGCTATTCCGACTACCACCCGGAGTACGAGGGCGGCCGTCCGCTCGGACGCACCATCGAATGCCTGCCGTTCGACACCCGGGCGCTGAAGGAGGACGAGCAGTTCCAGCGTCCCAACAGCATGAAGGGTCCGTTGGGCCTGTGGGTCACCTCGAAGGATTACCACGACCTCGCCATGGTCAAGCGCACCTGGAAGGGCCGCAAGGCGTCGCTGGTGGCGGCGTGGCGGGTCGCGTCCAACGTGATCCGCCGGCGCCACATGTCGACCGGCGGACGTGCGCTCGTGGCGCGGATGCGGATGGTCCTCAAGGACGCCGGGGTGCCCCTGTGGCTGAAGACGTCGATGACGGAACTGATCGTCGACGACGCCGGAGCGGTCGTCGGTGTGCTCGCCGAGCGTGACGGACGGACGGTCCGGATCGGCGCCCGCCGCGGTGTGCTGCTCGCGACCGGCGGATTCGACCACAACCAGGACATGCGCGCGAAGTACCTGCCGCGGCACGGCGCCCCCGACATCAGCGCGGGCGCCCGGGAGAACACCGGCGACGGCATCGTCGCGGGTCAGCGACTCGGTGCGGCCGTCGACCTCATGGACGACGCGTGGTGGATGCCGTCGGTGCTGCACCCGATGGGCGCCGTGATCCCGCTCGTGTCGGAGCGGTGCATTCCGCCGTCGGTGATCGTGAACGGCCGCGGCGAACGCTTCACCAACGAGTCGTCACCGTACGTGAACTTCGTGCACGACCAACTGGACGGCGGGCACGTTCCGGCGTGGTTCGTGATGGACGGCAAGGCGAAGTCGCGGTACCCGTTCGCGCAGGTGCTGCCGGGTGTGCCGTTCCCGCAGGGGTTCTACGACTCCGGCGTGGTGCACAAGGCCGACACGCTGCGCGACCTCGCCGAGCAGATCGGCGTCAGGGCCGACACCCTCGTCGCGACCGTCGACCGGTTCAACGGCTTCGCCCGCACCGGCAAGGACGAGGACTTCGGCCGCGGCGACAGCGCGTACGACCGGTACTACGGCGACCCGACGATGAAGAACCCGTGCCTCGACGAGATCACGCAGGGGCCGTTCTACGCGATCCGCTGCGAGGCCGGCGACCTGGGCACGAAGGGCGGCCTCGTCACCGACGCCGACGCGCGGGTGCTCCGCGAGGACGGGTCCGTCATCGACGGCCTGTACGCCACCGGCAACACGTCGGCGTCGGTGATGGGCAACGAATACGCCGGCGCCGGCGCGACCATCGGTCCCGCGATGGTGTTCGGCTACATCGCCGCGCAGCACGCCGCCCACGTGAGCGGCAAAGAGTCCCGGAACACACGACAGCACTCACGTGCGGGGGAGGTGGCGTGATGCTGAGCGAAGCGCAACGACTGTCCGCTGCCCACCTCCTGCGGAACGCCGAACGGGACCGCGCGCCCATCGACCCGCTGACCACCGTCTTTCCGGACATCGACGTCGTCGACGCCTACGAGATCGCGCTGCTCAACATCCGGGCGCGACTCGATGCGGGGGACACCGTCTACGGCCACAAGGTCGGACTGTCGTCCGAGGTCATGCAGAAGATGATGGGCGTCGACGAGCCCGACTACGGACACCTGCTGTCGAGCATGGTGTACGCCGAGGGGACGCCGATCGACACCGCGCAGTTCTGCTACCCGCGCATCGAGGTGGAGATCGGGTACGTCCTCGGCGAGACCCTGCCGGGAGAGGGATGCACCGAGGCGGACGTGCTCGCGGCCACCGAATACATCGTTCCCAGCATCGAACTGATCGACTCCCGCATCACGGACTGGAAGATCGGGCTCGCCGACACGATCGCCGACAACGCGTCCTCGGCCGGGGTGATCCTCGGCGCCGGACGTGTGGAACCGTCGCACGCCGACATCGGCGGAATCTCCGCGGTGCTCTTCCGGGGCGACGAGGAGATCGCGCGGGGCGAGGCGTCGGCGGTGCTCGGCAATCCCACGAAGGCCGTGGCCTGGCTGGCGCGGAAGGTCGCGAGCTTCGGGGTGCGGCTCGAGGCCGGGCACGTGATCCTGCCCGGTTCGTGCACCCGCGCGATCGACGCCCGTCCCGGCGACGTGTTCCGCGCCGACTTCAGTGACATCGGTTCCGTATCAGTAGAATTCAAGTAAGGCGACAACTGTGACCAAGGCTCTCGCCGCGATCGTCGGATCCGGCAACATCGGCACCGACCTGCTGTACAAACTGCTCCGCTCGGAGATCATCGAGCCCCGCTGGATGATCGGCGTCGACCCCGACAGCGAGGGGCTGAAGCGCGCCGCCGACCGGGGTGTGATCGCCAGCGCCGAGGGCGTCGACTGGCTGCTCGCCCAGGACCAGCGTCCCGACATCGTCTTCGAGGCCACGTCCGCGTACGTGCACCGGGCGAACGCCCCCCGTTACCGGGAACTCGGCATCCAGGCCGTCGACCTCACCCCCGCCGCGCTCGGACCCGCCGTCGTGCCCGCCGTGAACATGGGCGAGCACCGGACCGCGCCGAACGTCAACCTCATCACGTGCGGCGGCCAGGCGACCATCCCCATGGTCCACGCCGTCTCGCGGATCACCGACGTGGCGTACGCCGAGATCGTCGCCAGCGTGGCCTCGCCGTCCGCGGGCCCGGGCACCCGCGCGAACATCGACGAGTTCACGATCACCACGAGCCGCGGCATCGAGACGATCGGCGGCGCGAAGAAGGGTAAGGCGATCATCATCCTGAACCCGGCCGAACCGCCGATGTTCATGAAGGACACCGTGTTCTGCTCCATTCCCGCCGACGCCGACCGGGACGCGATCACCGCGTCGATTCACGACGTCGCGGCGTCCGTGCAGGCCTACGTCCCCGGCTACCGCCTGCGCGCCGAACCGCAATTCGACGACCCGACGCCGATCAGCGGCGGACTCGCCCGGGTCGGCATCTTCCTCGAGGTCGAGGGCGCCGGCGACTTCCTGCCGCCGTACTCGGGCAACCTCGACATCATGACCGCCGCCGCCACCAAGGTCGGCGAGAGCTTCGCGACGCAGATCCTCGGCGCGAGCGTCTGAGCGCGTCCGCCCCTCACTCTTCGAAGGAATACCGATGCCCTACAGTGCCGAACTCGACATCCGGGTGACGGACTCGTCGCTGCGCGACGGGTCCCACGCCAAGCGCCACCAGTTCACCGTCGACCACGTCCGCTCCATAGTCGGGGCGCTCGACGCCGCCGGGGTCCCGGTCATCGAGGTCACCCACGGCGACGGACTCGGCGGCTCCTCGTTCAACTACGGATTCAGCCACACCCCGGAGCAGGAGCTGATCAAAGCCGCGGTGGAGACGGCGGAGCAGGCGAAGATCGCGTTCCTCATGCTCCCCGGCCTCGGTGTCCAGTCCGACATCCGCGAGGCCGCGGACAACGGCGCGAGCATCTGCCGCATCGCCACGCACTGCACCGAGGCCGACATCTCCGTGCAGCACTTCGGTCTCGCCCGCGAACTCGGGCTCGAGACCGTCGGCTTCCTGATGATGTCGCACAGTCAGCCGCCGGAGGTTCTCGCGAAGCAGGCCCGGATCATGGCCGACGCCGGCTGCCAGTGCGTGTACGTGGTGGACTCCGCCGGGGCGCTGATTCTGAACGCCGTCAGCGACCGCGTGTCCGCACTGGTGACCGAACTCGGCGACGACGCGCAGGTCGGCTTCCACGGGCACGAGAACCTCGGCCTCGGTGTCGCCAACTCGGTGCTCGCCGTCGAGGCCGGCGCCCTGCAGATCGACGGATCCACCCGGCGTTTCGGTGCCGGAGCGGGGAACACCCCGGTCGAGGCGTTCGCCGCCGTCGCCGAGAAACTCGGAATCCGCACGGGCATCGACACTCTGAAGATCATCGACGCCGCCGAGGACGTCGTCCGGCCGATCATGGACGACGACTGCCTGCTCGACCGGCTGTCGCTGACCATGGGCTACGCCGGCGTGTACTCGAGCTTCCTCAAGCACGCGGATTCCCACGCCCGCCGGTACGGCGTGTCCGGCGCGGAGATCCTCATCGAGGCCGGCCGGCGCAAGCTGGTCGGCGGTCAGGAGGACCAGCTGATCGAGATCGCCCTCGGTCTCGCGGACCGGAAGTCCGCGGAAGCCGCAGTCGCCGAGAAGAAGTCCGCCTAGGCGTTCCGCCGGGTACCGACACCAGAAAGCCGAGATCATCATGGGCCAGGTTCTTGACAGGATCGAACAGTACGCGGACGAGATCCGCGCGGAAGGCGCCGAGGGCGACAAGCTGATGCGCCTGTCCGACACGTCCGCGAAACGGCTGCGCGACTCCGGCGTGATGCGGATGCTGCAGCCCAAGGAGTACGGGGGCTACGAATCGCATCCCCGCGAGTTCGCGGAGACCGCGATGGGCATCGGCGCCATCGACGGGGCCGCGGGCTGGGTCAGCGGCATCGTCGGCGTCCACCCGTGGGAACTGGCATTCTTCGACCGCACGGCTCAGGACGAGGTGTGGGGCGAGGACTCCGACATGTGGATGGCGTCGCCGTACGCGCCGATGGGGGTGGCCGTGCCGACCGACGGCGGCTACGTCCTCAACGGACGGTGGTCGTTCTCCTCGGGCACCGACCACTGCGGGTGGATCATGATCGGCGCCGCGGTCGGCGACCCGGACGGCAACCGGGTGATGCCCCCGAAGATCCTGCACGTGCTGCTCCCGCGCTCGGACTACGACATCGACCAGGACAGCTGGAACGTCGTCGGACTGCGCGGCACCGGGTCCAAGGACCTGATCGTCAAGGACGCGTTCATCCCGCAGCACCGGACGCTGCAGGCCGACAAGGTGTTCGACGGCTCCGCGCCGAAGGAGTTCGGCCGCACCCAGACCCTCTACAACTTCCCGTTCTCGTGCATCTTCCCGCTCGGCATCACGTCCTCGCTCATCGGCATCGCCGAGGGCGCGCTGGCCTGCCACCTGAACGCGCAACGCGAACGCATCACCGTCTCCGGCACCGCGATCAAGGAAGACCCGTACGTGCTGTTCGCGATCGGCGAGGCGGCCGCGGAGATCGCGGCGTCCCGGGCGGCGATCCTCGAGACGGTCGACCGGTTCTGGGACATGACCGAGAAGGGCCAGGAGGTGTCGTTCGAACTGCGCTCCATCGGCCGGCGCACCCAGACCGCCGCCGCCTGGCGGGCAGTGCGCGCCGTCGACGAGATCTTCGCCCGCTCCGGCGGCGGTGCGCTGCAACTGAAGACACCGATGCAACGCTTCTGGCGAGACGCGCACGCCGGTCTCTCGCACGCCATCCACGTGCCCGGGTCGATCTTCCACTCCTCGGCTCTCACCCAGCTCGGCGGGGAACCCCAGGGCATCCACCGCTCCATGATCTAGGCGCTTCGCGCCCGTGCGTGGTTAGCGAGTCCAGAGACTCGTCAACCACGCACGGGCGGCGGAGCCGCCTCCAGGAAAGGACTGCACATGACAGAGATTCGAGGGCTCGGATACCTGCGGATCCAGACGAAGGACGTGCCGCGCTGGCGTGAGCTGGTGGTGGACGGGCTGGGCATGGCCGAGGGCTCCGGACCCGAGCCCGACGGCCTGTACCTGCGCGTCGACGAACGACGGTCCCGGCTGATCGTCCTCCCCGGCGACACGGACAGGGCGCTCGCCGTGGGCTGGGAGGTGCGCGACCAATTCGCTCTCCAGCGGGTGCGCGAGCAGGTGGAGAAGTCGGGAGTCGCGGTCGACGTCCTGTCCGAGGAGGAGTCGCGCCATCGCGACGCCGAGCAGGTGATCGCGTTCGACGATCCGTCCGGCACCCGGGTGGAGGTGTTCTTCGGGCCGGTCCTCGACCACAGTCCCGTCGTCACCCCGCACGGGGGCCGCTTCGTCACCGGCGCGCAGGGGCTGGGGCACGTCGTCCTCCCGACGCCGGCGTTCGAGGAGGCCTACACGTTCTACACCGAGGTGCTGGGGTTCCTGCCCCGCGGGGCGATCCGCCTCGGACCGGCCGACGCCCCGGGACCTGCCCGCCGCGTGCGGTTCATGGGCGTCAACCAGCGCCACCACAGTCTCGCGCTGTGCCCCGCGCCGCACGGCGGCGAACCCGGGATGGTGCACCTGATGACGGAGGTCGACACCCTCGACGCCGTCGGCCAGGCCCTCGACCGGCTCGGCAAGCTCGGCTTCTCCATCTCCTCGACCCTCGGCCGTCACACCAACGACCGCATGGTGTCGTTCTACGTGCGCGCCCCCGGCGGCTGGGACCTCGAATTCGGCACCGAGGGCATGCTCGTCGACGAGACGCACTACACCGCCGAAGAGATCACGGCGGACAGCTACTGGGGCCACGACTGGTCGGGTTCCGAGCCGCTGGCGGCGTTCTCGTGACGGCGTCGCGCGCCCGCATCGGCGCGATGGCCGCGCTCGTCCTCCTCGGTGGAAGTGCCTGTTCCACTGCGGCATCCGAGACGGCGACGGACCCGGGCGCGCTCCGGCCGGGTCAGCTTCTCTCATCCCGGGCCCTCGACGCCGGTCCCGCGCTGCCGAGCGCCGGACGGAACGAGATGATCACCTACGCGTCGCAGGACGGCAACGGCAACCCCGTCGTCGTGTCCGGCACCGTGGCGATTCCCCGCACGCCGGCGCCCGACGGCGGGTATCCGGTGATCAGCTGGGCGCACGGCACGACCGGAGTCGCGGACGCCTGCGCCCCGTCCGCGGATTTCGTGGGCGGTCCCGCCCACAGCTACCTCGCCGGGGTGAATGCGTCCCTCGACGAGTGGGTCGCCAAGGGATACGCGGTGGTGAGCACGGACTACCAGGGGCTGGGCACGCCGGGCATCCATCCCTACATCAACGGCGACACGGAGGCGAACGCCGTCGTGGACATCGTCCGCGCCGCCCGCGAGGTGGATCCGGCCGTCGGCTCGACGTGGTTCGTGATCGGTCACAGCCAGGGTGGCCAGGCGGCATTGTTCACGGCAGCGCAGGGCAGTGAGCGCGCCCCGGAATTGAAACTCGGTGGCGCCGTGGCGATCGCCCCCGGCAACGGGCTGGATCAGACGCCGCAGTACTTCCGCTCGGGTGTTCCGGGTATCGAAGCGGCCGAGGCGTTCCTGCCGCTGATCCTCCTCGGCGCGCAGGCCGCCGATCCCGCAATCGACCCGTCGGCGCTGCTGACGGAGCAGGCGCAGCCGCTGCTGACGGCGGCACGAACCGGGTGCATCGACGACATTCGGAAGGTCCCGCCGGTGCCCGCCGATCAGGTCTTCCGCCCCGACGCCGATCTGGGACCGCTGACCGACTACCTGGGCCGCCAGGAGCCGTCGAGGGTCCACGTGCAGGTCCCGACACTGGTCACGCAGAGTTCCGGCGACCGGGTGGTGAGCAAACCGTCGACGGATCTGATGGTGAAGACGTTGCAGGACAACGGGAACGAACTCACGTATCTGACGTACGAGGGTGCGGACCATCGCGGGACGATCGGGGCGTCGCAGCAGGACGCGCAGGAGTTCGTCGCCGGGATACTCGCCCGCTGAGGATGCCGTGACATCAACAGGATGTTGACAACACGCTGTTGAGGGTGTGGGGTGGTCGGATGACCACCGACGACCAGGCCTCCGCGGCCGAGCTCGATCGAGCGCGCGCGACGCTGAACGAGGCCGGTGCAGCGCGACTCGAGCGGCGTCCGTGGGAGCATCCCCGGCAGCCCCGTTCGGACACCGACCTCGTCCGGTTCGCGGCGTGGACCGGACGGGGTGCCGAGGGTACGGACCCGGCCGTGCTCGCGGCCGGACTGCGGCTGCTGGCGTCGGCCCGGGCAGAGCTCGACCAGATCGAGGCCGGCCTGCTGTTCGCGGCCCGGGGCAGTGGAATGACCTGGCCGCACATCGCGGAGGCGCTCGGCCTGGGTTCGCCGCAGGCCGCCCAGCAGCGCCTGAACCGGGTCGCCTCCCGGTCCGGCGACCTCGACGGGGAGGCCTGAGCGATGCCACTGGTCCCCACGCCGGGCGAATCCGAGGCCCGGGCCGGCGAGGTGCTGCTGACCGGAATCGCGGCCGGCCCCGGCATCGCCGTCGGGCCGGCGCGGATCGTCGCCGGCCTGGACGACTTCGCCCGCTTCCGTCCTGGTGACGTGCTGGTCTGCCGCACGACGTCGCCGGCCTGGACCCCGCTGCTGGCCAACGCCTGTGCGGTCGTCACCGAGACCGGCGGAATGGCCGCGCACGCCGCGATCGTGGCCCGCGAGTTCGGCATCCCCGCTGTCCTGGCAGCGACGGGGGCGATGACCACCCTGACGGAGGGCGAGCCGGTCCGCGTGGACGGCACCCACGGGCACGTCGGTAGGACCCGATGACGCACCGCACCCCGACGGACATCCTGGTGCTGCACGCCGTGCGGATCCTCGGCTACGCGGAGACGGCGCGGATCGCGGCCCGCTTCGCGGTGCCTGCCGACGTCGCCGAGGAGCATCTGCTCGACGCCCAGGCCCGGGGATGGGTCACCCACACCGACTTTGCCGGGGACGGCGGCTGGTCCCTCACCGACACCGGGAAGGTGCACGGCGAGCGCCTGCTCGCGACCGAACTCGACGAGTGCGGTGCCCGCGCCGTGGTGGTACACGTCCACCGGGACTTCCTGCCGCACAACGTCTCCGTCGCGGACGCGTGCAGCGCCTGGCAGCTGGCCGAGTTGGGCATCGGCGGGACGACCGTGACCCGCGACGAGACGATCACCCGCCTCGCGTCCGCCGCGCGTGCCCTGGCCGAACTCGAGGCCCGCCTCGTCGCGGGGATGGACCGGTTCGCCGGCTATCACCGGCGGTTCGCCGACGCCGCCCGGTGGGCGGGCACCGACCCCGCCTGGATCACCGCGACCGACCGCGACTCCTGCCACCGCGTCTGGTTCGAATTCCACGAGGACCTGATCGCCACCCTGGGCCTGACCCGCTGACCCGGCCTAGTCTCGAACGCATGGGCCTGCGATGTCGAGACACCATCGGACAACAGTTGCGCGAGCTTCGCTACGAGCCGACGGCGAAACGGATCCGCGCCGTGCTGAACGGGGCGACGGTGGTCGACAGCGATCGCGCGATTCTGGTCTGGGAACCGAGGCGCGTCGTTCCCACCTACGCGGTGCCGCGGGAAGACGTCGTCGCGGAGGTGACGCCGGAGCAGCCGAGGTCGGTGCCGGCGACGGAGGCAGTCGGCTTCGCCCTGCCGGACGTGACGACGATGCGGGTATTCGACCCGCGGGTGCCGTTCTCGGTGCGCACCACGGAGGGCGAACCTGTGGAGATCCGAACCGGCGGTGCACGATCCGCGGCGGGCTTCCTGCCCGGCGACCCGGACCTGAGAGGCTATGTGGTGCTCGATTTCGACGGCTTCGACCGCTGGCTGGAGGAGGACGACGAGATCGTCGGGCATCCGCACGACCCGTTCCAGCGCATCGACGTCCGCCGCACGTCCCGGCACATCCGGGTGATGCTGGGCGACACGCTCCTCGCCGACACCCGGCGGGCGAGAATGCTGTTCGAGACGATGCTGCCGGTCCGCTACTACCTGCCGCCCGAAGACGTCGTCGCGGACCTGCGGCCGAGTTCGACGACAACCTACTGTGCCTACAAGGGTGAGGCCGCCTACTCGTCCGTCGTCACCGCCGGCGGCGTGCTCGGCGACATCGCATGGCGGTACGACGAGCCGCTCGTGGACGCGTCGGAGGTGCGGGGGCTCGTGGCGTTCTTCGACGAGCGGATCGATCTGGTCGTCGACGGTGTGGCCCGGCCCCGGCCGGTGACTCCCTGGTCCTAGTGCTCGCGCCAGCGTTCCTCTCGGGCACCGGAGTCGGCGCGCCCGAGTGCGATCTCGAGTGCCCGGGTCTCGTGCGCGTGCCCGAGCAACTCGTATCCGACGACGGTGACGACCGGTGCCAGCATCACCACGATCAGGCACCACGCCATCGACACGCCCTGCGCCGCCAGCACGAGTGCGAGCGCGATCGTCGCCGCGGTCGACACGAGGAGCAGGATGTGGAACGGGTCGGGAACCCGCAGCAGATACGTGTACAGCAGGTACACGCCCGCGAGGTAGATCGCGACGGGGACCGCGACGGCGAGCACCGTTGCCGTCGCGCCGAGGTGAGAGGCGTGTTCGATGTAGTAGGCGGCCACGTGCAGGCCGGCCCCCACCGCGGCCAGGGACGCGAAGAGCGCGATGTGGCTGTATCCCCACACGAATGACCGGTTGCGGTACACCTCGAGAATCTCCGCCGACGGCAGCGTGTAGTAGACCCACCACAGTCCGAACGTGAGCCCGATGCCCGCGACCGCGACGAGTATCGCGTCGAGTGTCCAGCCCTGGTGATCGACCACGGCGGACAGCGACGTCACGGTGCCGATCACACCCTCGCCGAGCGTGATGATCACGAGCAGGCCGTGACGCTCGACGATGTGGTGTGCGTGCCAGGGTGTTCCACCCTTGAACCGTTCGGCGATGACGGGGCCGCTCATCTCGAACAGGATGAGTATCACGCCGAGACCGAACGCGTACTCGACGGTGAGAGGGGCGATCACCAAGGCGACCCAGCCGATCTGCGCGACGACGAGCGTCGTGACATAGGTCAGCGACGCGGAACGATGGTCGGGGTCGTGCCGGGCAGCGCGCAACCACTGGAACACCATCGCCACGCGCATGACGATGTACCCGGACACCATCACGGAATTGTCGAGTTCGACTCCACGGTCGATGGACGCGAACATCGGCGGCATGCCGAGCGCCAGGATGACGACGCCGATCATCTGGATCATGGTGGTGACCCGGTAGATCCAGTCGTCCGTGTCGTAGGCCGAGGCGAACCAGGAGAAGTTGATCCACGCCCAGATGATCGCGAACATCGCGAACGAGAATCCCGCCAGCCCGGCGGCGACATGTCCCTCGGCGAGGAGGTGCGCGAACTGATTGCCCGCAACGCCGAACGCGACGACGAACGTGAGATCGAACAGCAACTCCAACGGTGTTGCCGCTCGGTGTTCCTCGTGCGGATCTCGTCCGACCATCTTCTGGACGCGGTGAGCGAGGCTCCCGTTGTCCGGTGCCGATCGTTCGGGCGAGTTCACGGCGGGAAAGTTACGGAGTCGCCTGGTCTGCCTGCACCACGAGGTCGGCGACGGCGGCAGGCCGCGACACGAGGACGGCGTGCGACGCGGGAAGCTCCGTGATCTGCGCCCCCGCCCGGGTGGCCATGAACCGCTCGGACGCCGCCGGAATCACCTGATCGTTCTGAGCGACCATGGCCCAGCTGGGAGTCGACGCCCACGAGGGCGGCCCGCTCGGTTCGAGGTTTGCCACCAGCGCCGCCGACTTCTGGTGCGCGAGCATCTCGGCGGCCGTGGCGTCGGACACGTCCGGTGCGAACACCCGATGGAAGTCGGCCGGGTTGATGTAGCCGTCGAGGTTCCTGCCCGCGATCCCGGTGGGATCGTTCTCGACGACCTTCACCTGCAGCACCGGCGGAAGCAACTGACTGCCGGGGAACCGGATCGGGTCGAGGTTCAGCATCACCGGCTCACCCTGCGCCGGGGCGAACGCCGCCACGTAGACGAGAGCCTCGACGTTCGGGGAATGCACGTTGGTGATGACGGCGCCGCCGTACGAGTGACCGACGAGCACCACCGGCCCCGGGATGTCCGCGACCACCTTCTCGACGGCGGCGGAGTCGTACGCCGGACCACGCAACGGGTTGTCCGGGACCACCACTTCGTACCCCCGGCCGCGGAGGTCCGCGGCCACCGCATCCCAGCTGGTCGTGTCGGCGAACGCGCCGTGCACCAGCACCACCGTCGGCAGATCCTGGGCGAGGGCCGGTCCGGCTCCCACGGTGAGTGTTCCCGCAGCCGCGATCGCGCACGCGGCAAGGGCGGTTCGAAGTCGAAGAAGTCGCATCACTCGTCTCCCGGGTCAGGACGGAACACAGTGGTCAGGGGTGAAGGGGCCTGCGCGCCAGGAACAGTCGTCCGACACGAAGCAGTGCGGTACGACGGGCGACGCCGTGGCCTGGCCCTTCGTCGCTGAGATTACTCGCCCGCAGCGCGGTCGGCATCATTTCGGCTAGCGTGACCGGAGGGGCACGTTCTGCTCGTGTGCACACTGTTCAGGAGGAATCCCGTGGATCTCGCGTTGAGTGGCACCGTCGCCGTGGTCACCGGAGCCAGCAAGGGCATCGGGCTCGCCATTACCCGCGCGCTCGCCGCGGAAGGCGCCTTCGTGGTAGCGGGCGCGCGTTCGCCCGGCCCCGAACTGGACGAACTCGTCCGCGGCGGAACCGTGGAGGCGGTGAGCGTCGACCTGTCGACGCCCACCGGTCCGGGGGAACTGGTCGCCGCCGCCACCGCGCGCGGCAGTCTCGGCGTCGTCGTCAACAACGTCGGAGCCGCCCACCCGAGACTCACCGGTTTCCTCGACGTGACCGACGAGGACTGGATCACGACGATGAATCTCAACCTGATGTCGGCGGTGCGGACGATCAGGGCCGCTCTGCCCCCGATGATCGCGGCGGGCAAGGGAAGCATCGTGACCACCAGTTCGGTCAACAGTTTCCTGCCCGACCCCACCGTCATCGACTACTGCGCGTCCAAGGCGGCGCTCACCAACTTCTCGAAGGCGCTGTCGAAAGAGATGGGACCGTTGGGTATTCGGGTGAACACCGTCAGTCCCGGACCGGTGTCGACCGCACTGTGGCTCGGGGACGACGGGGTGGCCGCCACGGTGGCGCGGGCCGCAGGCGGCGATCCGGCGGCCGTGGCGGAGGGTGTCGCGAAGCAGTCCGTGACGGGCCGGTTCACCCGCCCCGACGAGGTGGCGGACCTCGTCACGTTTCTCGCGAGCGACCGGGCCGGGAACGTGACGGGGTCCGATTTCGTGATCGACGGGGGACTCGTCACCACCCTCTGACGCACGCTACCGGCGGCCCAGCAGCTTCCGCATTCCCTCGGCCGCGCCGCGCACGAGTGCGTCGCGGGGGAAACCGCTGCGCGTGCGCGCCGCATCGTAGTTGCCGCCCGCCACCCACACCGGGCCGTCGGCGAGGTGCGCGAGCCCCTCCCGGGCAACGTCTTCGGGTTCGGCGACGTTCATGCCGGGAAGGTCGAAGTTCAGTCCCGCCCGGACCATCGCCGGGGTGCGGGTGACGCCGAGGACCAGTTCGACCACGTGGACTCCGAACGGTGCGAGTTCGAGCCAGAGGCTTTCCGCGAAGACCCGGCCGAACGCCTTCGACGCGGCGTAGATGCTCTGGTCCTCCGAACCCAGGTACCCGGCGAGTGAACCGACCAGCACGATCCCGCCCCGGCCGCGATCCTTCATCTTCGCGCCGAAATGCTGCGACAGGTGCAGCTGAGAGGTGATGTTGAGGTCGATGACGCGCTGGAACCCGGCGAGATCGCCGCTGACGAACTCGTGCCCGTAGCTGTTGGCGCCGGCGTTGAAGATCAGCAGACCCACCTCGACGTCGTCGGTGGCCGTGCGGATCCGGTCGAGGGCGTCCGGGTCGAGGAGATCGAGCGCGAGAGTGCGCACCAGGACCCCGTGCGCGCGGACCTTGTCCGCGGTCTCCTCCAGCGGCCCGGGCTTGCGGGCGATCAGGACCAGATTGATCCCCGCTCTGCTCAGCTCTTCGGCGAAACTCGCGCCCACCCCCTCGGAGCCGCCCGCGATCACGGCCCACGGGCCGTAGTGTTCGGTGTCGATCATGTTGTGTCCTCTCGGAAAATCGTTCAGGGGGCGACGACGGGAGTCGGGACCGGGTCGGGGTCGCGCACCGGGACCGCTCCGGCTTGCGCCGCCCGGAGGATCGACGCGGTCAGCGCCGCGCACCCTCGGCGGGGAGCGCCGGGCCGGCCGTCGCCGATGGTGCCGATCTCGCGACAGTTCGCGCGGGCGGTGTCGTCCCACTGGACGGACGTGTGTTCCCAGCTGTTCTTCTGCACCAGGACCCGCGCGCCGCACTCAGTGCACTGCAGCGGCTGCATCGGCTTCGCGCACCTTCCGGGCGAGATTCGCTTCCACTTCGCGCTTCCACGACTCCACGGGGCGGGTGGTGTCGAGTTCGAACTCGAACCGCTCCGTCATCTGCGGGGTCACCGCGGCGACGTCGACGTAGAACTGCTCGTACCAGCGTCGCAACTGGTAGACCGGGCCGTCCTCCTCGCACAGCAGCGGGTTCTCGATGCGGGTCTTGTTCTTCCAGATTGCGATGTCCTGTTCGAAGCCCTTCGCGATGAACGTGCCGAAGCCCTTCGCCATCTCGGTGGCGGCGTCGCCGTCGAGGTCCTTCGACTTCTTGACGATGATGCCGTACTGCAGCACGAACTTGTCGGCGCTGACGGGGTAGTGGCAGTTGATCAGGACGGAGTCGACGTCGTGCGTCTCGTACTGGTACGTCAGGTCGTCGACCATGAACGACGGTCCGAAATAGGTGGCGTCCGAGCGGCTTCCGACCATCTTCGGCTGACACGACGCGTGCGGGCGCATGTCCTCGCGGGCCTGCCCGCGCATGAACTGGCTCGCGACATGGCCCTCGAAGACGTTCTTGAAATAGGTGGGGAACGAGTAGTGCACGT
>JBCEBZ010000307.1:0-3896 GCA_039206675.1 Rhodococcus sp. (in: high G+C Gram-positive bacteria)
CGGCGAGTACGTCGAACTGACCAAGAAGCTCTGGGACAGCTGGGAAGACGGCGCATTGATCGGCGACCAGGCGTCGGCACGATTCGCCGACCCGGACAAGGTGCACGCGGTCGATCATCGCGGTGAATTCTTCACCGTGGCCGGGCCCCTGAACGTCACCCGTTCCCCGCAGGGTCGACCAGTGCTGGTGCAGGCAGGTTCGTCCGCCCAGGGCACAGCGTTCGCGGCGGCCCATGCGGAAGCCATCTATGCCACCCAGTTCGGGCTGGAGCCGGCACAGCAGTTCGCCCGGGAGATCCGGGCCGCCGCGGCCGCGGACGGTCGCGACCCCACCCAGATCCGAATCCTGCCCGGACTCGTTCCCGTCGTCGCCGGCACCACCGCGGAGGCGTCCGGCAAATTCGACGCCTTGCAGTCCCGCTTGCACCCGGACAGCGCCCCGGTGCGGGCACTCGCACGGTGGCTGGGCTACCCGGACGAGGAACTTGCCCTGGACGCACCGCTTCCCGAGCGGCTTCTGGCATTGCCGGAGAACAGGATCGGACCGCAAGGCTTCTTCACGTCTCTGACCCGGTACGTCGCCGACACCGGGCACACCGTCCGGCAGCTCCTGTCGGAGTTTCTCGGCGGGCACCGCGTGGTCGTCGGCACTCCGGAGCAGGTGGCCGATCATGTCGAGACGTGGTGGCGGTCGGGCGCCGTGGACGGGTTCACCGTCATCCCGGCCGTCCTGCCCTCGTATCTGGAAGACTTCGTCGACCACGTCGTGCCGATCCTCCAGGCCCGCGGACTCTTCCGCACCGACTACACCGGCCGCACACTCCGGAGCCACCTCGGTCTCCGCGAGCCGATCAATACGAATGCCCGCAGATGACCGCCACGACAGAAAGCAGAAACCGATCATGACGTACCGCCACCTCGGACGGACCGGCGTGCAGGTCAGCCCCCTCACGCTCGGCGCGATGAACTTCGGGTCCTGGGCGAACACCGACCACGAGGACGCCGCCCGGATCATCCACCGCGCGCTGGACGCCGGGATCAACGTCGTCGACACCGCCGACGTGTACTCGCAGGGCGAGAACGAGGAGATCGTCGGGAAGGCGCTCCGAGGCCGCCGCGACGACGTGATACTGGCCAGCAAGTTCCACGGCCAGATCGGGTCCGACCCCACCCACCGCGGCAACTCGCGGCGCTGGATCTTCCAGGCGATCGAGGGCACCCTCCGGCGGCTGCAGACCGATCACCTGGACCTCTACCAGATCCACCGCCCCGACCCCGACACCGACTTCGACGAGACCCTCGGCGCGTTGAACGATCTGGTGCGGCAGGGCAAGATCCGCTACTTCGGCACCACCACGTTCGAGCCGCACCAACTGGTGGAAGCCCAGTGGGCCGCCGACAAGCGCCACCTGCAGCGTCCGGTCACCGAGCAGCCGCCGTACTCCATTCTCGCGCGCGCCGCCGAACGCGCCACGCTGCCGATCGCCGAGAAGTACGGGCTGGGTGTGCTCACCTGGAGCCCGCTCGCCGGGGGCTGGCTGTCGGGCCGGTACCGCGCGGGCGAGGCGGAAGCCGCGGAGTCGAGCCGGTTGACCCGCCAGCCGCACCGCCACGACCCGGAGCTGCTCGCCAATCAGCGCAAGCGGGCCGCCGCCGAGGAACTGCTGAAGCTGGCCGACGACGCGGGCCTGTCGCTGATCCACCTCTCCCTGGCCTTCGTCCTCCAGCATCCCGCCGTCAGTTCCGTCATCATCGGGCCACGGACCCTCGAGCACCTCGACAGTCAGCTCGGAGCCGTCGACGTGAGGCTCGGCAGCGACATCCTGGACCGTATCGACGAGATCGTCGCGCCCGGCGTCACGATCAGCCCGGCGGACGAAGGCTACCGTCCGCCGTCACTGACCGACGCGACAAGTCGCCGTCGCACCACCACGGCAAAGGACGATCACTGATGGCACTGCAGGACTTCCGCGTCTTCGGGCGCACAGGTGTGAAGGTCAGCCCGTTGACGCTGGGCACGATGAACTTCGGGGCCCGAGGCAAGACCACGCACGACGACGGCATCCGGGTGATCCACCGGGCGCTCGACGCGGGTATCAACGTCGTCGACACGGCAGACACCTATTCGCGCGGTGAATCAGAGGAGATCGTCGGGAAGGCCTTGAAGGGGCGCCGGGACGACGTGATCCTGGCAAGCAAATTCCACAATGCCGTCGACGACAATCCCCAGCATCGCGGCAATTCGCGCCGGTGGATCACGGAGGCCGTGGAGGGAAGTCTTCGGCGCCTCGGCACCGACTACCTGGATCTGTACCAGGTCCACCGGCCCGAGTCGCAGACCGAGATCGGCGAAACCGTCGGTGCGCTCGACGATCTGGTTCGTGCCGGCAAGATCCGGTACTACGGGACATCCGTGTTCTCGCCGGCGGAACTGATCGAGACCCAGTGGGTGGCGGACTCCCGGAACCTGCAGCGCTCGTCGAGCGAGCAGGTACCGTACTCGCTGCTGATCCGCGGCATCGAACGGGAAACCCTGCCGATCGCCCGCAAGTACGGGCTCGGCGTGATCACCTACGGGCCGCTCGCCGCGGGCTGGCTCAGTGGGAAGTACCGGATCGGTGCCCCGCAACCGGAGTCGTACCGAGCCGAACTGATCAAGGGCCGCTTCGACATCGATGCACCCGCCAACGCCCGCAAGCTCGAAGCGGCGGATGCGCTCGCCGTGCTGGCCGACGAACTGGGCATCAGCCTGATCCAACTGTCGGTGGCGTTCGTGCTGGCCCACCCCGATGTCACATCCGCGATCGTCGGACCACGCACCATCGAGCACCTCGACACCTATCTGGATGCGGTCGATGTGCCGTTGACGAGTGAAGTGCTGGACAGGATCGACGAGATCGTGCCGCCGGGAACGGTGTTCACCGAGCGCGACACCGGAAAGATTCCCGAGGCACTGGCCCGGCCGGAGCTACGACGAGCCCCTGCCGCGTGACAGGAGGCCCCGCCGACTCGTCTCGAGGAGACGTCGTCGACGGGGCCATCCACCACGTCCGGTGTTCTTACCCCTCTTCTCGAACACCGCATGTCACCGCGGCCTCTCCCAAGACCGCGGCACACTGAACGTACTTGCTGTCCGGGTACAGCGCACCAAATCAACTCTTTACGAATATAACTCGGCTCTCGCGCGCCCGAAGCTCAGCGGTCCAGTCGTGCCAGCCGTTCACCCGGAGTCGTCGCTCCCCAGACTCCGTGCTGTTGGCCGGTGTCGAGGGCATACGCCAGGCATTCCTCCACCACCGCGCAGCCGCGGCAGAACTCCTTGGCGAGATCTTCCCGCGCGAAGCGCGCGTTCCTACGTTCGGCGTCCGCCGGGAAGAAGATCTCCGCGTCTTCTTCATGGCACCGCGCAGACAATCGCCACTGCCACAGCTCTGTGTCGTCACGCTGCAGTGTCGTCACCGGTGTCGACATAGTTCGACTACCCCCTTCGGTCTCGGCTCGCCTGGTAGTACAGCCGATCGGCCGACGCCCGAGAAGGATTCGAATCGCGAGGATGCAAAGATCCGATCGGCGTGACTGGAATCCTGTTGCCCGACGACTACCTTTGCCATGCTGACCGGGTGACACCATTGCGGCCTCGAAAGGTAGACGCGTGACCATCCTCGATCCCCCCACAGTCGATGCTGCGAGCCTCGGCGTCTACGACTCGATCACCGACGCCATCGGCAACACGCCCCTCGTTCGGTTGAACCGGGTGACCGACGGCATCTCCGCGACGGTGTATGCGAAGCTCGAATTCCTCAACCCCGGCGGAAGTGTGAAGGATCGCGCCGCGCTGGCCATGATTCGCGCGGCGGAGGAATCGGGACAGCTCCTACCCGGAGGCACCGTCGTGG
>JBCEBZ010000308.1:0-15479 GCA_039206675.1 Rhodococcus sp. (in: high G+C Gram-positive bacteria)
TCGGCCGCCTGCGCGACGAGCATCTGGCCGCCGTCGAGGACGGCGCAGCCGAGAGCGGTTGCCGCCACGACGAGTTCGGTGCGCAGGGGGCGGTAGACGATGTCGGCGACCCACAGCCCGGGATGGAGCGCGCCGGTGTCGAACGGCGTTCCCGGATATCCGACCATGCCGATCGGGGACGCGTTGACGACGCCGTCGCAGTGCGCCAGGTTCGCTTCGATCGCGTCGAGTCCGATGGCCGTGACCGTCGTCTGCGGGAAGGCGGCCCGGAGGCGCGCACAGACGTCCGCGGCACGGGACGGGTCGAGGTCGGCGATCCGCAGGTCCCGCACCCCGGCGGCGGCGAGCGCGTAGGCGACGGCCGAGCCGGCACCGCCGGCGCCGGCGAGAACGACGCGTCCGAGTGCGGCGTCGGGCAATCCCCGGCGCAGCGCGGCGAGGAACCCGCTGTGGTCGGTGTTGTGCCCGATCAGCCGGCCGTCACGGACGACGACGGTGTTGACGGCCCCGAGAAGTCGTGCGTTGTCGGACAATGCGTCGAGGGAATCGGCGACCGCCTGCTTGCACGGATGGGTGACGTTGAGTCCGGTGTAGCCGACGGCGACGGCGTCGCGCACGACCGTACCTGCGCTGTCCGCCGGAACGCCCGATGCGTCGAGATCGATCAGGTCGTAGCGGTAGCCGGTGAGGCCGAGGGCGGCGGCCTCGTGTTCGTGCAGCGCCGGCGACAGGGACGTGGCGATCCCTGCCCCGACGAGACCGATGCGGTGGCGGCTGGATTCGGGGTGCATGAAGATCTCCTGCAGAGGTTCGGTCAGGCGTCGTGGCGGACGAGCGCCTGCTGCCGCGTGCCGGCCGTCGCGTCGGGTTCGCCGAGCTGCTCGGTGGGTGTGCGGTAGGTCTCGGGACCGGTGAGCGCGGCGGCCGAGGACAGCAGGGCGAAGCCCAGGCACATCCAGGCGACCGGGGTCCAGTTCGCGGTGTCGCCCGCCGACAGCCACTGCGCGATGGCCGGGGTGAAACCGGCGACCAGCAGTCCCAGCATGAGACTCACGGCCATTCCGGTGTACCGGACCTTGGCAGGGAACTGCTCCGGGAAGTACGCGGGGTAGACGCCGTTGGGCATCGCGTAGAACAGACCTATCAAGACGATGCCGGCCGCGAACACCATGGGCGCACTGCCGGTTCCGATGGCGTGGAAGAACACGAACACCATGCCCGCGGCTCCGACGGCGCCCGTCACGAACACCGGCTTGCGGCCGATCCGGTCGGCGAGGATGCCGAACAGCGGTTGGGTGAGCACCGCGACGAAATTGGCGGCCGCGATGGCCCACAGCATCGTGGAGCGTTCGAGCCCGGCGACCTGCACGGCGTACGCCAACGCGAAGACGTTGACGATGGTGTTGATCATCGCGAACGTCGCGCTGAGGCTGATGCGGATCACGGTGCGCCAGTGCGAGCGGAACATCTCGACGACGGGGATGCCCGCCGTGTCGTCGTGCTCTTTCAGCTCCTCGAAGACTTCCGGCTCGTCGAGCTTGCGGCGCAGCCAGACCGCGACGCCCGTCACGACGATGCTGAGCAGGAACGGAACCCGCCAGCCCCACGAGTAGAGCGCGTCGTCCGGCAGGGCCGCCACGGGAATGAACACCAGACTCGAGATGACGATGCCGAACATGATGCCGCTCATGGTGAACGAGGTGAAGAACGCGCGGCGATCGTCCGGCGCGTGCTCGAGGGTCAGCGCCGAGGATCCCGGCGATTCACCGCCGGCGGACAGGCCCTGGAGCAACCGCAGGAGCACCAGGGTGACGGGCGCGGCCATCCCGATCTGCTCGTACGTGGGAAGGCACCCGACGACCACCGTCGCGATGCCCATGAGGAGCAGGCAGGCCAGCAGCGAATTCTTGCGACCGTATCGATCGCCGAGGTGCCCCCACAGCACCGCGCCGAGCGGACGCGCGATGTACGCCACGCCGAGTGTGCCGATCGACAGCAACGTCGCCGTCGCTCCCCCGCCCGGGAAGAAGATCTTCGGGAAGACGAGCGCTGCCGCGGACCCGTAGATGAAGAAGTCGTAGTACTCGAGCGTGCTGCCGAGGAATCCCGAGACGGCGGCCCGGCGGGCGTTCTCGTTCGGTTGTCCCCCGGTGTCGCGAGTGGATGTGCTTGCCATGGTGTTCCTTTCGTCCCGGATCCGGTGTAGCCGCGAGGCCTTCTTCGGAGGTGACTCACCTCACACGAAGTTCCGGACCGTGACGAGCGTGTCATGGCGGACTATGCGCAGTCCAGCGCAGAAAAAGTCTTAGATAAAGATCGAAAACGTCCTAATCGGGGGTGGGGAGGATCTCCTCCGACACCGCGAGCGCCACCCGGAGCGCATCGGAGACGCGGCGGGGCGACCAGGCGAGGCCGTGGTTCATATAGATGGGCTCGCCGGTGAGCGGAACGAACACCGTGCCCGGGGGCGTGATCGCGGCAATTCCCGAGGTCATCAGCGCCACGCCGACCGCCGTCGCCACCAGCATCAGGATCATGTAGGGGTCGGTGATCTCCTGGACGACGCGGGGACGGAAACCGGCATCGACGCAGGCGCGCATCGCCACCTCCTGCAACGCCGAACCGGCCGACAGCGGCGTCGTCACGAACCCGTCCCCGGCAAGGTCGCGCAGGTCGATCTCCGGCTCCGACGCGAGCGGGTGATCCGCGGGCAGCACCGCACCGAACGGTTCGCGGCGGATCAGCCGCGTCGACACCGAGGCCGTCTCGACGGGAAGCCCGACGAACGCGAGATCGAGTGCACCACTGTCCAGTTGGCTGATGGCATCGCGGGTCATGATCCGCCCGACGAGGGTGAGTTCGATGTCGGGATAGCGCTGCCGGAGAGCGCGGGTGAGCGGCGGCAGGGACAGATGGTTGAGCACCCCGGTGAAGCCGATCTTGATGCGGCCGTACACACCCCCGGCCGACGCGCGAGTGGCCTGCCGCGCGATGTCGACACTCTCGAGAATGCGATAGGCGTGCGGCAGGAACGTATGGCCCGCCGACGTGAGCGCGACACTGCGGGTGCTCCGCTCGAACAGCGGCACACCGATGTCCTTCTCGAGTTTGCGCACCGTCTGACTCAGCGGCGACTGCGCCATCTGGAGTCGCGCGGCGGCCCGGCCGAAATGCAGTTCTTCGGCGACGACGACGAATGCCTGAATCCAGCGGATCTCCACGAATCCTCCTCGAGGACTTGACGTTTATCGCTCACGTCATATATCCAGATTCATACACAGTATGGAAATCATCATGCCGATTTCGTACATAGAGTAAGACTACTGCGCACTCAGCGCTCGAGGAGAACTCACAATGCTCACATACCCCGACGGCGCGACCGCGCTCGTCACCGGCGGCGCGAGCGGAATCGGTGCGGCGTGCGCGACACGCCTCGTCGACGCCGGGGTCCGCGTCGTCACCGCCGACGTCGCCGCCGGGGCCGACGAGCGCCTCGACGTCACCGATCCGGGTGCCGTCGACAATCTCGCCGCCCGCCTCGGCCGCATCGACATCCTCGTCAACAGCGCCGGGATCGTGGGGCCGTCCGCGCCGCTGGTGGACGTCGACCTCGAGGACTGGCGCCGCACGTTCCGCATCAACGTCGAGGGGACGTTCCTCGCGTGCCGCGCGTTCGTGCCCGCCATGACCGACGCCGGCTGGGGGCGGATCGTGAACATGGCGAGCATCGCGGCCAAGGATGGTAATCCCGGACAGAGCGCCTACTCGGCGTCCAAGGCAGCGGTGATCGCGTTGACGAAATCGCTCGGCAAGGAGGTCGCGACCACCGGCGTCCTCGCCAATGTGGTGGCCCCGGCCGCGGTGGAGAGCCCGATGAACGCCGGCACCGACCCCGCGATCCTCGCCCGCTCGCAAAGCCTCACCCCGATGGCGAGGATGGGGCGGCCCGAGGAGATCGCCGAACTCGTCGCGTGGCTGTCGTCGACGGCACTCAGCTTCTCCACCGGCGCCGTCTACGACGCCAGCGGCGGCCGGGCGTCGTACTGACTCAGAGCCAGTGCGGGGGCTCCTGGACATCGCCGTCGACGTTCAGCCCGACCGCCCCGCGCCCGGCGGCCCACCGCACGACCGCGGGCAGCGGACCGGACACCTTCGTCGTCGGTGCCGACTTCTCCTGCACCGCAATGGGAGCACAGCCGTCGACGTCGAACACCAGACCGGCGCCGAGGCCCTTCTTCCGCCACATCCCGACGATGTCGGTGAGCAGCGAATCGGCCACCACGTCGGGGAAGTCGCCGAACCGGCCGCCGTTGCCGAGGTCCACGGCATGGATCCACACCTCCCTCGTGCGCATCCATGCCGTCTCCGACACCGGCACGGTTCTGCCCTGCGCCGTCCGGACCTGCGCCTCCCACGCCGATGCGGGGAGGTTCCGCCACTTCTCGTCGAGCCGGGCGACGGTGTGATCGAACAGGTTCCGCAACGCCGCCGCCGACAGGGTGGCCCCCTCGTCGATCTCCCGGCCCCGCTGCTCCGGTGACGCGTACATCGGGGATTCCACCCCGGTCGCCGCCCAGTCCATCAGCCGGCACAACGCCGCCGCGTTGTAGCCGACGTGCGCGACCAGATGTCGCCGGGACCACCCCGCCAGCGCGGTCGGCTCGGACAGTTGCTCGTCGGTCAGCTCCGCGAGGCGCTGCGCGAAGTAGGCCGTGCCGCGCCGCGCGATCAGCAACCGCTCCGGCAACGGCAGATCCTGAAAACTCACGGCCGCTACTTGACGATCGTCTTGTTGCGGACGGTGCCCAGGCCCTCGATGGTGACCTCGACGGTCTGCCCGTCCTGGATGTAGAGACCGGGCTTGCGGGCGTGCCCCACCCCGCCCGGGGTGCCGGTGATCACCACGTCACCGGGCTGCAGCGTCACGATGTGCGAGATGTACTCCACCAGCTTCGCCGGGGTGAACACCAGATCGTCGGTGGTGGTGGTCTGCACCACCTGCCCCTCGAGTGTCGTGACCAGCGTGCCGCCGAACGTGTACGCGTCGGTGGTGGTCAGGAACGGCCCGAAACCGCTGGTCTTCTCGAACGTCTTGCCCTGATCCCACTGCAGGGTCCGGTACTGGTAGTCGCGCATCGTGTAATCGTTCATCACCGAATACCCGGCGATGTACTGCTCGGCGTCCGCCTCGGACACCTGATACGCCTGCTTTCCGACGACGAACGCCAACTCCCCCTCCCAGTCCAACTGCGCCGCGGCGTAGGCGGGGACGATCACGTCGTCGTACGGCCCGGTCAGGGCCTCCTTGAACTTCGCGAACAGGGTCGGGTACTCGGGAAGGTCGCGGCCCATCTCCTGGATGTGGTTCGCGTAGTTCAGGCCGACGCAGATGATCTTGCCCGGGTTCGGGACCACCGGCGCGTAGTCGGCGTCCGCGAGGTTCACGGTGTCACCGGACGCCTTCTCGGCCAGGGTCTTCCAGTCGGGGTCGGCCAGCAGCGCGGACAGGTCCGGGTAGCCGTCGATGATCGTGGCGGTGGTGTCGGAATCGACTCGGACGGCGACGGTGCCGCCGGCGCGGCGCAAGGTGGCAAGCTTCATGAGATTTTCAGGCTCCTTCGGAAATGTACGTGCGATGAAAATGCAGGCGCTCGACGATCGGGGCGTCGGAGAACGCGAACAGGTCGAACTCGGTTTCGGCCTCGATGGACCATTCCGTCCAGGACGGGACGACGATCATGTCGCCCTTGCCGACCTCACGGGTCTGCCCGCCGAGGACGAACCGGCCCGATCCCTCGAACACCTGGTAGACGGTGGATCCGACGTCCCGGCGGGGCCGGGTGCGGGCACCGGCCCGCAACCGGTGGAACTCGGCGCGGATCGTGGGCATCACGTCGCCGCCGGTGGTCGGGTTGGTGTAGCGGACCGCGGCGTGACCGGGTTCGGTGGTCGCCGCGTACCCCTCGTCCTCCAACGCCAGCTGCTCACGCAGCGCCGCGTCGGTGTGCTCCCACCGGTACGCCGCGATAGGCGAGGACGTCTTCGCGTCCAGCCCGACCAGTGGTCGCAGCCCCGGATGCGCCCACAACCGCTCCGACCGCGACACGTCCGGGGTGGAGTCGTCGGTGACGTTCTCGGACCCGAATTCGAAGAACCCGGTGTCGGTGTAGTGCACGAACGGGATGTCGAGGCCGTCGATCCACGCCATCGGCTGGTCGGTCTCGTTGTGGTGGCCGTGGAAATGCCAGCCCGGGGTCAGCAGGAAGTCGCCGCGGCGCATCGCGACCGGATCGCCGTTGACGACCGTCCACACCCCCTCGCCCTCGACGACGAAGCGGAACGCGTTCTGCGCGTGCCGATGCTCCGGCGCCACCTCCTTCGGGCCCAGGTACTGGATGGCCGCCCACAACGTCGGCGTCACGTACGGCACCCCGCCCAGTCCGGGGTTCGCCAGGGCGATCGCCCGGCGTTCCCCACCGCGACCGACCGGCACCAGGTCGCCGGCCCGCTGCGCCAGCGGATACAGCGTCGACCACTTCCACACGAACGGCACCGCCCGCGACGTCGGCGTCATCGGCATCAGGTCGCCGAGCTGAGTCCACAACGGATTCAGGTGCTCGGCCTCGAAATCGGTGTACAGCTGCTGCAGCGCGGGGTCGTCGTCGACGCGGGGTTCGGTGGCGGTCATGGCATCGACGCTAGGAGTGCCGGCCTCCCGGTCGATACAGAATTCTTGTGTGCAGAATCATGGGTCAGGGTTCGAGGTCCGCAATGTCCACCTCGAGTTCGCGGATCGCGTTCTTGATCTGCGACACCAGCGGGCCCTGCGAGTGCTGCCGGAAGCGGGTGATCGGCACGGCCACGGTCAGCGCTCCGACGGCGGTTCGGGCCCGGTTCCGGATGGCGACGCCGAATGCGGCGACGCCTTCCTCGGTCTGCTGCACGTTGACGGCGAATCCGACGGCGCGGGCGGCCGCCAGTTCCCGGCAGAACTGGACGAATGCGTCGGCAGACAGACGGCGGTCGCCCCACTCGCGTTCGTCGTCGGCCAGATCGTCCGGCCGCAGGTACAGCTGCGCGAGGGTGTCCCTCGGTAGCTCCGCCAGCAGAATCCGCCCTCCTGCAGTCAATTCCGCGTCGAGGACCTGCCCCTGACGGTCGCCGACCCGCAAGATTCCCGCCGACTCGGCGGACGAGAGGAAACGGGCCTGCGTGCCGACGCGGATCACGAGATTGACGGTCTCGCCGCACAGGATCGCGAGCGCCTCCATGTGGGGCCGGCAGAGGTCGGTGAACTCGCGCGTCCACCCGCGCTGTGCCGGGCCCGCCCCCATCGCCGCCCCGGGGTGGTACCGCCGCTTCTCGTCCTGAACGGCGAAACCCCGGTACACCAGCATCGCCATCAGCCGGTGCGCGGTCGACTGCGCGATGCCCAGTTCCTCAGCGGCGTCCTTGATCCGCAGGGCTCCGACGTCGCGCAGCATCTGCAGCAGGCGCAGCGCGTTGTCGACGGACTCCAACATGTACGCCGGCTTTTCGATGGTTCGCTTCTTCTGCACAGCAGAACTTTATTGCACGTGAGCTGTGCGCCGCATCACCCTCGATTCATGCCCCTCACCGCCACCACTGCGGCCCCATCGGCGCACCGCGCCGGACTGGACCCCACCGCGACGATCGCCGTCCTCGTCTGCTGGCTCTTCGTGGTCTTCGACGGCTACGACCTCATCGTCTACGGCAACGTCATCCCGAGCCTGCAGAAGGAATGGGGCATCAGCGCCGCGACCGCCGGCACGCTCGGCAGTCTCGCGTTCCTGGGGATGATGATCGGCGCGGTACTCGCGGGCCGCCTCTCCGACGTCGTGGGACGCAAGCGGGCGGTGATCGGATGCGCGATCGTCCTGTCCGTGTTCACCGCCCTGTGCGCCCTGGCGACCGGACCGGTCATGTTCGGCGTCTTGCGTTTGATCGCCGGACTCGGCCTGGGCGGTCTCGTCCCGACGTCCAATGCACTTGCCGCAGAACTGGTTCCTGCGAAGTGGCGCGCCGCGGTGGCCACGATGATGATGTCCGGAGTTCCCATCGGCGGTTCGCTCGCGGCGCTGCTCGGCATTCCCGTCATCCCGAACTGGGGCTGGCAGCCGATGTTCGCGTTCGCGCTCGTCCCGCTGATTGTGCTGGTGCCGATCGCGTGGAAGACGCTGCCCGACCACACCGCGGCGGTGACGTCCACGGAGGTGCGGCCGGCAACCGGCTTCAGCGCACTGCTCGGTACCCGATTCCGTTCCGTCAGCATCATGTTCGCGCTCGCGACGATGGTCACCCTGCTCGCGTGGTACGGCCTCGGGACGTGGCTGCCCAAGCTCATGCAGGGTGCGGGCACCGACCTCGGCAGCGCGCTCACGTTCGCCCTCGCGCTGAACCTCGGCGCCGTCGCCGGATCGTTCGTCACCGCCTGGGGCGGCGTCCGGTTCGGGACGATCCCCACCAGCATCGTCGCCGCGCTCCTCGCGGGTCTCGCGCTGCTGTCGTTGCTGACGGGCCCACCGGTGGCGCTGATCTACGTCATCTTCGTGCTCGCCGGCGTCGGGACACACGGAACCCAGTGCCTCGTCATCGCCGCGGTCGCGTCCTATTACCCCGATTATCTGCGGGGCACGGCCCTCGGCTGGGCGCTCGGCGTCGGCCGGGTCGGCGCCGTCGCCGCGCCGCAGATCGGCGGTGTGCTCCTCGCCGCCGGACTGGGAGCCGATTCCAACTTCATCCTCTTCGGCGTCAGCGCCCTCGTCGCCGCACTGCTGCTCACCGTGATCTGGCGCCGCTTCCCCTCCCCCACGTGAGTGCCGCCGTGTGCCCCGGCACGCTTTGCCACTCACCTGCCCCGAATCGAAACGAAGGAACTGTCATGTCGAACCTGCAGGACGCACGCATCATCATCGCCGGAGGCGGGATCGGCGGCGCGGCCAACGCCCTCGCCCTCGCCAGGAAGGGCGCGCACGTCACGCTGTTCGAACGGGCCACCGAATTCGGGGAGGTCGGCGCGGGACTGCAGGTGGGTCCGCACGGCGCCCGCATCCTCGACTCGTGGGGCGTCCTCGACGACGTCCTCTCCCGCGCGTTCCTGCCGAAGAACATCGTGTTCCGCGACGCGATCACCGCCGAGGTGCTCACGAAGATCGACCTGGGCTCCGAGTTCCGCGCCCGGTACGGGGGTCCGTACTTCGTCACGCACCGCAGCGACCTGCACGCGACGCTCGTCGACGCCGCGCGGGCGGCGGGCGCCGAACTGCACACCGGGATCACCGTCACCGACGTGGTCACCGACGGCGACCGGGTGCACGTGAGCACGGACGACGGCCGCACCCACGAGGCCGACATCGCCCTCGGGATGGACGGCCTCAAATCCCGGCTGCGGGCGAAGATCTCGGACGACGAACCGGTGTCGTCCGGCTACGCCGCCTACCGCGGCACCACGCCGTACGACGAGGTCGAACTCGACGAGGACATCGAGGACGTGGTCGGCTACATCGGACCGCAGTGCCATTTCATCCAGTACCCGCTGCGCGGCGGCGAGATGCTCAACCAGGTCGCGGTGTTCGAATCGCCCGGCTACAAGAACGGGGTCGAGAACTGGGGCGGCCCCGAGGAACTCGAGCAGGCCTACGCGCACTGCCACGAGAACGTCCGCCGCGGTATCGACTACCTGTGGAAGGACCGCTGGTGGCCGATGTACGACCGCGAGCCCATCGAGAACTGGGTGGACGGGCGGATGATCCTGCTCGGCGACGCCGCACACCCCCCGCTGCAGTATCTGGCGTCGGGAGCGGTGATGGCGATCGAGGACGCGAAGTGCCTGGCCGACTATGCCGCCGAGGACTTCTCCGCCGGCGGGGGCAACTCCGCGTGGCCGCAGATCCTGAAGGAGGTCAACACCGAACGCGCACCGCGCTGCAATCGCATCCTCACCACCGGACGCATGTGGGGCGAGTTGTGGCACCTCGACGGCACCGCCCGCATCGCACGCAACGAATTGTTCCGCACCCGCGACACGTCGAGCTACAAGTACACCGACTGGTTGTGGGGTTACTCGTCCGACCGCGCGTCATAACCTCCTCCCGGCCGGAGGGTTCGGCAGACTGGGGACGTGACCCTCAACCTGGTGCGAACCCGTGTGTGGCGTGATGGGGAGTGCGTGGGCAAGGACTTTCCGCTCGCCGATGTGTCCGAGAAGGTGCAGGACGAGAATGCGCTCGTGTGGGTCGATCTGTGCGACCCCGACCACGAGTGCCTGACCGAGTTGGCGAACGAA
Source organism: Rhodococcus sp. (in: high G+C Gram-positive bacteria) (assembly GCA_039206675.1). Classification (GTDB taxonomy): domain Bacteria; phylum Actinomycetota; class Actinomycetes; order Mycobacteriales; family Mycobacteriaceae; genus Rhodococcus_F. The sequence goes on from JBCEBZ010000308.1 coordinate 10,307, forward strand.
TTGTCGCTCGATCCGAACGCCATCGAGGATGCCGTTGCCCGCGGTGAGCGACCGAAGGCGACGCGCTATGCGGGCCATGCGTTCGTGACCGCGTACGCCACCTGGTTCGACGCCGAGGACGCCGTCACGCTCGGCGTCCTCGACTCGCGGCTTCGGCTCAGCCGCGTCTCGGCGTTCGTGCTGTCGAACGGGATCATCACGGTGCGTCGGGACGACCGGTTCGACATGTCGCAGGTGGTGGAGCGCTGGGAGGAGGACCCCGCGCTGCTCACACCGGGTTCCGGCGCGCTCGCGCTCCTGCACGGCCTGCTCGACGCCGTCGTGGACGGGCAGTTCGAGACTATCGAGACGATCGACGACGCGATCGAAGCGCTCGAGGAGGGACTGTTCGACGAGTCCGCGCGGACCAGGGAGATCCAGCAGCGCACGTACCGGCTGCGGAAGGAACTGGTGCAACTGCGTCGCGTCGTGCTGCCGATGCGGGAGGTGGTGGGCACCGTCATCCGCGGGCGCGCCGAGTCCGAGCACGATCGGTCGCCGGTTCTCGACAGCTTGTACACCGATCTCTACGACCACGTGACGCGCGCCGCCGAGTGGACGGAGTCGTTGCGCGACATGGTGGTGACCGTGTTCGAGACGAATCTGTCGCTGCAGGATGCCCGGCTCAACACCGTCATGAAGAAGCTCACCGGGTGGGCGGCCATCATCGCGGTACCCACCGCGGTGACGGGGTGGTTCGGTCAGAACGTCCTGTTTCCCGGAGTCGGGCAGGCGTCGGGGGCGATCGTCAGCACCGTCGTGATCGTGACGTCCGCGAGCCTGCTCTACATCCTGTTCCGCCGGCGCGACTGGCTCTGACGGACCTAGAGTTCGCTCGGCTGCGACACGGCCAGCAGCACTCGCAGATTGTCGGTGACCACCCGAGCCGAAATGGTGGGATCGATGGCGCGCTGAATGCCCAGTCCGACACCGAGACTGAGGATGCTGCTGGCCGCGTCCTGCGCGGGCACGGGCAGGACCACCCCGAGTGAGTCGGTGAACGACTTCAGCAGCGTCACCGTGATCTCCCGCGCGACACCGAGGGTGGCGGTGAGGGCGTCGCGGAGTTCGGGGTCGTGCCGGGACAGCACGATCAGCTCGAATTCGAGCATGGTCCATCCGACGTCGCCGAGCGTCTTCTCCGCCCAGGCCTGGAACGCCTCGAGTCGCTCCTCCATCGTCTCGCCGCCGCCGAGTGCCGCCGCGATCTCCTGCCCCTTGGTGGCGTGGATGAGCCCGAGCACCTCGAGGCACAGTTCCTTCTTGTTCTTGAAGTTGGAGTACACGGCACCCTTGGAATAGCCGGCCTCGTCGGCCACTTTCTCGAGTGAGGTGGCCGCGTACCCGTCGGCGAGGAAGAGGTCGCGCGCGGTCGCGACGAGATGCGCCCGCGTCCGCGCCTGACTCTCCGACCTGGTCAATCGCGCCATGCTCACCCTTTCTCCGAAGCCCCTGCGAGAATATTCTACTTTTCATATACCGCCGGTATCTGGTTTCTGATAGCTTGCTAGGTATGACTTCGAGTGACACACAACTCAGCCGCGGGCTGGTGATCGGTTGCGGCGGCACGCTCGGCGCGGCCTGGACGGTGGCGGCCCTGGTCGCCGTGAGCGACGCCCTGGGATGGGACCCACGCGACGCCGACGTACTGGTCGGCACGTCCGCGGGCGCCGAACTCGTCACCATGCTGGGCGGCGGGGCCGGCGTCGACGAACTCCTCGCGATGCAACTCGGCGGGGCCACCCATCCAGCGCTCGACGGACATCTCGCCGCCGCACCGGGACGGTTCCCGCCGCTCCCGGCGCCGGGCCTCGGATCTCCGGGCCTGCTGCGCCGCGGACTCCCGCCCGTCACCGCCGCGAGCGGACTGCTCCCCCGCGGCCGCGGCGACGCGGCCTGGCTCGACCGGCTCGCACAGCGGTTCACCTGCGAGTCCGGCTGGGTTCGCCATCCCGCGACGTGGCTGGTGAGCATGGACTACGACACGGGGGCACGTGTCGCATTCGGCTCACCCGGCGCACCGGCCGCGACCCTGTCCGAAGCACTGCGGGCGTCGTGGGCGATTCCCGGCTGGTATCCCCCGGTCCCGATCGGCGACCGCCGGTTCGTCGACGGCGGGGCGGCATCCACGGCGTCCGCCGACGTGGTGCTGCCCCTCGAACTCGACGAGGTGATCGTGCTGGCACCGATGGCGTCGACCGGCCGCATTCCCGGCCGTGGGGCGGCCCGCGTCGAACGCCGGATGCTGCGGAACTGGATGAGTGCCGGACTGGACGCCGAACTCGCGAGGCTCGAGGCGGCAGGCACGCGGGTGATCCGGCTCGACGCGACCCGCGAGGACCTCGCGGTCATGGGCCCGAACTTCATGGACGGCCGGCGCCGTCTCGCCACCCTCGAACATTCCCTCGTCACCACCCGAGCCCAGCTCGCGAACGGAGTCCGCGCATGAACCACTACGACATCCTCATCGTCGGTGCCGGGATCTCCGGCATCGGGGCCGCCATCCGCCTGAAGCGGAGCGGGATCGACAACTTCGCCGTCCTCGAGAAGGGAGACGCGCTCGGCGGAACGTGGCGCGACAACACCTACCCGGGCTGCGCGTGCGACGTCCCCTCGGCCCTGTACTCCTATTCGTTCGCACCGAACCGGGAGTGGTCGCGGTTGTTCGCCGGGCAGGAGGAGATCCGCCGGTACATCGAGCGCACCGCCACCGAACACGGGGTGCCCGCCCACGTGAAGTTCGGAACCGAAATGCACCGCGCGCAGTGGAGTGAGCAGACGAGGCGCTGGACGGTGGACACGTCCGCGGGCACGTTCACCGCGAACGCCGTCATCGCCGCCGCCGGGCCGTGGAACGAACCGCTCGTTCCCGCGGTCCCCGGTCTCGACACGTTCACCGGCGAGGTCTTCCATTCCTCCCGCTGGAATCACGACTACGACCTCACCGGCAAACGCGTGGCCGTCGTCGGAACCGGGGCGTCCGCGGTGCAATTCGTCCCGGCCATTGCGCCGAAGGTCGGGGAGCTCCATCTGTATCAGCGCACCGCGCAATGGGTGCTGCCGAAACCGGATCACACCCTGCCCGGAGTCGAGCGCACGATCCTGCGCCGCGTACCGGGCGCGATCCGCGCGCTACGACGCCTCGAGTACGCGATCATGGAATCTCTCGGGCTCGGCTTCCGGCACCCGTGGATCCTGCGGATCGTCCAGCAGATCGGCAAGGCGCAACTGCGTGCCCAGGTGCGGGATCCGAAGCTGCGCAAGGCATTGACTCCCGACTACACGCTCGGCTGCAAGCGACTGCTGATGTCCAACACGTACTACCCCGCGCTCACCCGGCCCAACGTCGAGGTGCACGCGAACGCCGTGCAGTCGGTGCGCGGCAACGTGGTCGTCGGCAGCGACGGCGCCGAACGCGAAGTGGACGCCATCATCTTCGGCACCGGCTTCCACATCCTCGACATGCCGATCGGGTCCACGGTGTTCGACGGCGAGGGCCGCAGCCTCGACGACCACTGGAAGGGCAGCCCGCAGGCCTACCTCGGCACGACCGTCGCGGGTTTCCCCAACGCGTTCGTGCTCCTCGGCCCCGCTCTCGGCACCGGACACACGTCGGCGTTCATGATCCTCGAGGCGCAACTCGAGTATCTCGTCCAGGCGATCACCCAGGCCCGGGACAACGGGTGGACCAGGATGGAACCGCGACGCGAGGTGCAGGACGCGTTCAACGCGCAGGTCCAGGAAGCCCTGGCCACCACCGTCTACAACGCCGGTGGCTGCCAGAGCTACTTCCTCGACGTCAACGGCCGCAACAGCTTCAACTGGCCGTGGTCGACCGACCGCATGCGGCGCCGGCTCGGCCGGTTCGACGAGGCGGCGTACCACGTGTCGCGTGAGCCGGCGACGGCTACAGCGACTTCGCGATGATTCCCTTCATCACCTCGTTGGCGCCCGCGTAGATCTTCTGGACGCGGGCGTCCTCGTACATCCGGGCGATCAGATACTCGCGCATGTACCCGTAGCCGCCGTGCAACTGCACGCACCGGTCGATCACCGCGCACTGCTGCTCGGTCAGCCAGTACTTGACCATCGCCGCCTCGGACGGATCCAGCTCGCCACGCAGGTGCGCCTCGATGCAGTGGTCCAGGAACACCGCACACGTGCGGGCGACGGTCTGACACTCGGCGAGCTCGAACGCGGTGTTCTGGAACTCGAACAGACTGTGCCCGAACGCCTGCCGCGACTTCGTGTACGCCACGGTGTCCTCGACCGCACGGTTCATCGCCCCGGACGCCTGCGCGCCGATGATCAACCGCTCCTGCACCAGCTGCGCCATCAGCTGCCCGAAGCCCTGCCCCTCCTCGCCGAGCAGGTTCGACACCGGCACCCGCACATCGGTGAACGACAACTCCGACGTGTCGGCGCCGTGCTGACCGACCTTGTCCAGCACCCGGCCCACCACGAACCCGGGGCAGTCCCGCAGATCGACGATCACCAGGGACACCCCCTTGGCGCCGGCCTTCGGGTCGGTCTTGACCGCCAGCACGATCACATCCGCTGACGCGCCGTTGGTGATGAACGTCTTCGACCCGTTGATCACGTACTCGTCGCCGTCCCGGATGGCGGTGGTCTTGATCGCCTTGAGATCGGAGCCGGCGCCGGGCTCGGTCATGCCGATGGCGCCGAGGATCTCCCCGGTCGCCATACCGGGAAGCCAGGTCTTCTTCTGCTCCTCGGTGCCGTACTCGACGATGTAGTGCGGGACGATGCCCGAGTGCACGGAGATGCCGAGCGCGAGGTCGCCGGCGTAACCCTGCGCCTCGAACACGGCGAGATCGTGGGCGAACGTGCCCCCACCGCCGCCGTACTCCTCGGGGATCGAGCAGCACAGCAACCCGAGCTTGCCCGCCGCCAGCCACACCTCACGATCGATGCGGTGCTGGGCGTCCCACTTCTCGTGGTGCGCGACCACCTCACGCTCGAAGAACCCGACCGCGAGCTCGGACAGGGCCTTGACCTCGTCGTCGTGCCAGGACGGAACGTGCTTCTTCATCGTCGACTCTGTTTCTAGATGCGCTTGAAGAGGGCGGCGAGGGCCTGACCGCCGCCGATGCACATCGTGACGATGCCCAGC
>JBCEBZ010000309.1:0-3882 GCA_039206675.1 Rhodococcus sp. (in: high G+C Gram-positive bacteria)
GAACCACACCGACCGGCCGGCAGCGAGATCGGTCGCCACAGCCGTATAAGGGATGGGAAGGTCTTCGATGCGGATCGCGCCGAGGATCTCCCGTACCCGGTGCAGGATCTTCTCGGCGTGGATGGCGCCGGGCGCGGACACCGACAGGTCGAGAAGCCGCACGACGTCCAGTTGAGTCAGACCGATTGCCCACCGGGTGAAATCGTCGAGCTTCCCCGCGGCGTGCAGGCCACCCACGAGGGCGCCCATCGACGACCCGGCGACACCGACGATCTCGAAACCGCGCTCCTCGAGTACCTGGATCGCGCCGATGTGGGCGTACCCCCGGGCGCCGCCACTCCCCAGAGCCAGCGCGACGCGCCTCGGTCCGGTCATCGGATGATCGTACGCGGCCGGGAACGCCGGACCGTCAGGACAGACCGTTGTCCGGGAGCCGCAGGTCCGGCTTGTCGAGTTCCTCGATGTTCACGTCCTTGAACGTGATGACACGGACGTACTTCACGAACCGGGCGGGACGGTACATGTCCCACACCCAGGCATCGGACATGCGCAGCTCGAAGTAGATCTCGCCGTCCGCGTTGTGCGGCAGCAGTTCCACCGAGTTGGCCAGATAGAACCGGCGCTCGGTCTCCACGACATAGGAGAACTGACCGACGATGTCCCGATACTCGCGGTAGAGCGACAGCTCCATCTCGGTTTCGTACTTCTCGAGATCCTCGGCACTCATCGGTCTCGGAGTCCTCCTGCTCTGGTGTGAATTGTCATCATCTCGCACTTCCGGAACTGTTATCCACTCGGTGTAGCAGCGCCGCGACATTCGACCACGAGCGGCGGTGCTCCGGGCACGGGCCCAGCACCTCGAGCGCCGCCAGGTGGGCGGGCGTGTTGTACCCCTTGTGGATCGCGAAACCGTAACCGGGGTGCGTCTCGTCCATCGCGACCATCACCCGGTCCCGCGACACCTTGGCCAGGACACTCGCTGCCGCGATGCACGCCGCCGCGGCGTCGCCTCCGATCACCGGCAGCGACGGTGCCGGGAGCCCCGGGACACGGAAGCCGTCGGTGAGAACGTAGCCGGGGGTCGTCGACAGGCCGGCGACCGCACGCCGCATGCCCTCGATGTTCGCGACGTGGACCCCCATGCGGTCGACTTCGTCGGCCGGGAAGGACACGACACTCCACGCCACTGCCAGGCGGGTGATGGCCGGGAACAGCTCTTCGCGCGTGCGTTCGGTGAGCTTCTTCGAATCGTCGAGCCGCGCCAGCGCCGGATACGGCTTCGGGGCGAGCACACACGCGGCCACGACGAGCGGGCCCGCACACGCGCCCCGGCCGGCCTCGTCGACACCGGCCACCGGCCCGAGTCCGCTGCGGACCAGGGCCGACTCCATCGTCCGCAGACCGGACGACCTGCGAATGACGATGCGTGGAGGCCAGGAAGTCACTTGCCCTGGATATCGGGTGAACTGATCGTGCCCATCCGCGACGGCGGCAACGCGATGAAGACCGCCTTGCCGATCACGTTGTCGAGCGGGATGGTGCCTTGCATGTCGTCGCCCACGTGGTACCGCGAGTCCGCGGAGTTGCTGCGGTTGTCGCCCATCACCCACAGGTGTCCCTCGGGGACGGTGACGGGACCGAAGCAACGCGCCGACTTCAGCGCCGTGTCGCAGGCCTGGGAGCCGGGGACGAAGGGGAAGTCCATGACGACGTAGGGCTCGTCGAGCGGTTGTCCGTCCACCAGGATGCGGCCCTGGTCGTCGCAGCATTCGACGGTCTGACCGCCGGTGGCGATCACACGCTTGACGAGGTCGTTCTCGTCCGGCGGGACGAGTCCGACGAGGGAACCGACTTCCTGCGCACCGCGGATCACCACGTTGGAGGAACGGGTGGAGACGAAATCCTGTGACCACGAGTCGGGTCCGCGGAACACGATGACGTCACCGGGTTGCGGGTCCCCGAAGCGGTAGCCGATCTTCTCGACCACGATGCGGTCGCCGGTGCAGCCCGCGCATCCGTGCAGCGTCGGTTCCATCGATTCCGACGGAATGAGATAGACGCGGGCGACGAACGTCTGCAACAGGAAACTCAGGACGAGCGCGACCAGGATCAGGATCGGCAACTCGCGGAGAAAGGAGCGGGGCTTCTTCTCGGGCTCCGCCGCACCGCCGTTCACTGCGGAGGTGGCGGCCGAATCGCCGGTGGTCTCGGATTCCGACGACAATGCCCGCTCCTTCGAAGAATCTGTCACGAAATCAGATTAGCCCGGCACCGCGAGTACGCAGTGCCGGGCTCATCGGAAAGGTCAGCGCTTTTCCTTGATCTTGGCGGCCTTGCCACGCAGATCGCGGAGGTAGTACAGCTTGGCGCGACGGACGTCACCGCGGGTGACGACCTCGATCTGTGCCAGGTTGGGGCTGTGCACCGGGAAGGTGCGCTCGACGCCGACACCGAAGGAGACCTTGCGGACGGTGAAGGTCTCGCGGACGCCGCCGCCCTGACGGCGGATCACGACGCCCTTGAAGACCTGCACGCGCTCCTTCGAGCCTTCGATGACCTTGACGTGCACGTTGAGGGTGTCGCCGGGACGGAACTCGGGAATGTCGTCGCGGAGGGACTTCTTGTCCAGGAAATCGAGAGTGTTCATCGGTGTTCCATCCTTGCGTTTTCGCAGGAGCAGAGGAACCGAGCGGCACCCGGACATTCGGAGAACACCGGTGCTCGTCTGGTTCGTGCCCAGATCAAGTACTGCTGCCTGGTCCAGGCAACCCGTCCATTGTGCCAGACGCCACCGGATGAAGCGAAATCGGCGGTGGCGCCGCATGCACCACGTGGTCGAGTTCCACCTCGGCCGCCACCTTGGCGTGTTCCGCGGCCTCCTTCACGTGCACCGCGCTGGGAGTACCGGCGATGAAGTCCTGCACGAAGATCTTGGCCCGGATGACCGGCCGCCGCCACTTGCGCTCCCGTTCGAGCGCCCGCAGCATCCGCTTCGGCTTGGACGTGTAGCGCCACCGCGCCCACGGCGCGCTCGGCCTGCTCAGCCGGAGCGCCCCGATCAGCAGGATCGGGAAGACGAACAGCCCGAGCAGTCCGGTCCAGATCTTCCCCTTGAGCAGCACCACCGCCGCGATGAGCAGGTTGATCACGGACGTCAGCGCGATCGCCACCCGCACCCAGGGATCCGGGGAATCCCGGAAGTCGGTGACGTTGATCAGTTCGAGCGGGCGGAGACCGAGGAGCAGCAGACCGGTGACGGCGATCGCGACGAACACGGCATCGACGGACGTCCGGCCTTCGTCCGCCCAGTACACGTCCTGCAGGTAGAAGATCAGCGCGAACTCGTCCAGCACCAGCGCGGCGCCGATCCCGAAGAACGTGGCGAGGACGGCGCCGGTGGTCTGGGTGCCGTCCTCGTACACCGCGATGAGGGCGACACCCGACATGAGCATCGTCACGACGCCGAACACCACGTGGTGGACGTGGTGCCCGCCGGGTTTCACGTTGCCGGGCCACCACGAGACCTCGGCACGGATCATCCGGACGCTGAACCGGATGAACAGGAATGCCGCGAGAAACCCGAGCAGGAAGAAGAGCAGAGGCAGGCGCCCGTGCCCGACGATTTCCCTATCCAGCCATTCGTACATCGGCATCCACTATCCCAGTAAAGAACTGGTCACTCCACGGGAAAGAGGCCGCTCGTGTCGGGATGGTGACCTCTTACTTGCCGAACCCCGCCTTCCGCAGCGCGTCGGCCATCGACCCGCCGGGCGCCGGGCGGTTGTCCCGTCCGCGATCGCGGCCACCCTGCTGCTGCGGCTTACCGCCGCCGCGCCGATCCTGCCGCTGCCCGCCGCCACTTCGATCCTGGCGCTGCGCGCC
>JBCEBZ010000310.1:0-10834 GCA_039206675.1 Rhodococcus sp. (in: high G+C Gram-positive bacteria)
CATCTCTAGGAGTAACTGACATGGTCGACACTTCTTCCTCCGGCCAGGACAGCCGCCGTGCGGTGTCCGATCCGCCGCACCTCGAGGGCGGTCACCTGGGCAGGGGCCCGCTGGTCTCGTTGTCACTGGCCTCGTTCATTCCCGCAGTGGGAATGGCGCTGTTGCCGATCCTGATGCTCAGCGCGGCCGGCCCGACCGCCTTCATGTCGGCACTGCTGACCGCGGTACTGGTCAGCTGTGTCGGCGTCTCGGTGATCACCTTCGCCCGCCGCTTCGTGACCTCCGGATCGTTGTACTCGTACATCGGCGAGGTGTTCGGCCCGTGGGCACGGTATCTGACCGCGGCGGCGCTCCTGGTCGGATACATCACGCAGGTCGGGGCGATCGCCGGCACGGTCGGCATCTTCAGCGGTAGCTTTCTCGCCTCGCGGGGGATGACCGGCGTTCTCGGTGCCGGCGTGCAGTCGGTCATCATCGTCGCCGCCGTCATCGTGGCCGGCGCGGTTGCCTACCGGGGGCTCGACACCTCGGTCCGCGTGGCGGTGACCCTCGCCGTTCTGTCGGTACCGCTGATGCTGGTGATCACCGTCGCCAGTGCCGCCCATACCGGTCTTGCCCTCGGCACGCAGTTCGACTTCGGTGCCACGACCCCGAGTGGCGTCCTCCTCGGTGTCGCTGCCGGTGCCGCGTGGCTGATCGGCTTCGAGAGCTGCACGTCGATGGCCGCCGAAACCAAGGACCCTCGCCGCAACGTGCCGTGGGCCGTGATGTCGGTTCCGATCGTTCTCGGCGCGCTGTATGTGCTGTGCACCATCTTGCAGGTCCCCGGACTGCTCGCGGTGTCCGACCAGATCGCCGACGGTGCCTCCGCGCCCGCAGCCCTGGCCCTCGGTGCCGGCCTGGGAGCCGGCGTGGCGGAAGCAACCGACCTGGTGCTCGCCGTCGCATGCTTCGCGGCCCTGATCGGATTCGTCAACTACGGTGCCCGGTGCATCATGGCCATCGCCGAAGACGGGCTCCTGCCTCCGGCGGCCGCAAAGATTCATCCGCGCTTCCACAGCCCGCATCGGGCGACGGTCCTCATGTGTGTACTCGGGGCCGCGGTGATGACCGTTCTGATCTTCCTGAGCGGCAGCATCACCAGTGCGTACACGATGGTGGCGGCGCTGATCGCCTACGCCTGGTGTGCGCCGTATGTGCTGATCTCGATCGGTGCCGTCGTGCTCACCACCCGGCTGGGGGAGCGGAAGCCGTCCGTCGTGATCGCCGCTGTCATCGGCGCGACCGGCATCGCCTGGACCTATGTCACCGGTTGGATCACCCCACCGGCGCCCCCTGCCGACTCCATGCGGTGGTTCGTGTTGGTCGCGCTCGCGGCGGCATTGCTCGTCGTCGTGGCCAGCAGTCGGCGCAACCGGACAAGATCCAGCGCTCCCGCCTCCGACGAGGCTGCGGTCGTGAGCCGATCGCGTTGACAAATAACGAATTAGAGAGGGAACAATCAACTATGAGTACCGACACCGTCCACGCTGCGGACGTCGCAGTTCTCGGCTGCGGACTGATGGGATCCGCGCTGGCCTCGGCTCTCGCCGCGGCGGGTTACCGAGTGATCGTCTGGAACCGCACCGCGGCCAAGGCCGACGCGCTCCGCGGCGAGCGAATCGACGTCGCTCGCACTGCCGCCGAGGCGGCCTCGGCGGCACCACTGCTCCTGGCCTCTGTGGGCACCTACGACGACGTCCGCGACATGCTGGGTGGAATCGACACTCTCGGCGGGCGCACACTCGTCAACTTCACGACGGGTACTCCGGCGCAGGCCACGAGAACCCTGGATTGGGCCGTCTCACGCCAACTCGCCTACCTCGATGCCGCGATCCTGGCCTACCCCCAGCACATCGGCACCGTCGACGGACTCATCCTCACCTCGGGCCCCTCCCCGGCGTGGGACACTCACTCGCAGGTGCTCGGCGTGCTCGGCGACGTCCGGCACATTTCCGAACACGTCGACGCGGCCAACGTCCTCGACGCATCGATGGTCGGCGCCTTCCACATCTCCGCGGTGACCGCACTCATCGAGTCGGTGACCTTCGCGATCGACCGCGGCGTCTCGGCGACCGAAGTTCTTGCGGTCACCGAGCACGTCCTCACACTGTTCGGCCCGGTGGCGGCGGAGATCGTGCACAACATCGCGACGAACACCCACGACACCGATCAAGCCACCCTGGAGGTCTACGGTGCCGCGATCCGCAGCTTCGTCGACACCGTCAGTTCGGACGGCCACAGTGCCCGGATGGTGAGCAACGCGTTGGCGATCCTCGAAGAGGGTGAACGCGCCGGCCTCGGCTCCTCCGGAATCTCCGCACTCCAACGGGTGTGCACGCCACGGCCGGCTGCGTCGATCTGACCGGCCGCAGTCTGGCGGTCGACGGCTGCTGATCAGTGCGCCAGACGATGGGCCTCGGCCAGGCGCTCGAACGATTCGGCCGTCGTGTCGAGCAGTTCCTCCCTGATGCCGTTGTGCCCGAACGCAACACCCTGCACGACCATCCCGTCGCAGTACGCGGCGATCATCTTGGCGAAAAGCTCGACCAGGTTCGGATCGTCGTCGTCGCGCATTCCTTCGCGAAGCCGTTCGGCGAACACATCGATGGCCATCTGGTACACCTTGGACGCCATCGAATCCTTCTGGCGGGCAATCCAGAAAACGAGTTCGACCTGAGCCCGTGCGAAGGTCGGCTCCCGGTCGATCCACGCCGCGAGTTGCCGCAACACCGAGGCCGCTGCCCGGCCCAGTCCGACGCCGGGACGGACGTGCACGGCAGTCCCGAACTGATCCCTCGCCAGGCTCTCGAAGATGGCCACGATCAGTTCTTCCTTCGAACTGAAGCAATAGTGCAGGCGCGCGAGCGGAGACCCGGCACGTTCCGCGATGCGGCGAGTCGTGGCCCCGTCGACCCCCTGTTCGGCGACCACTTCGATCGCCGCCTGGATCAGCGCCCTGCGGCGTTCGTCCGCGGGCACACGCATGGCGTCCTCCGTTCCGGGCCTCAACCCGGCCTCGTCGACATTAAAGGGACAAATGACTCACCAAGAGTGACATATCGTTGTCGCTCTCGTCCACAGCGCGAGCGAATGCCGCGCTGCGACCCTTGCCTAGGGGACCGATTTGCCATGGTGCGCAGTTCAGCTGCGCATCGCGCGGTCCACCTCCTGCCTCGGAGTCGATGCACGGTCGGGAATGTGCCATGTGACACACTTTTGGTCGACGACAGAGAACGACCGCCACCTCGGGCGAGGTGGCGGTCGCGGCTGTTGTCGGTGGTGCTCAGAGCATTGCGGGGGCGGCTACCAGGATGAACCAGCACAGTGCGGGTGCGACTGCGACGACGATGCCTGCGTTGAGGAGAAGCTGGCGGTAGAACGCGGGGCGCTCGATGTTCTGGGCGTTGGCGAGGACGAGGGCGCCGTTCGTGGAGAACGGGGACACGTCGACGACGGTCGCCGAGATGGCCAGGGCCGCGACGACTCCGACGACAGGGAGCGCGCCGGTCTGCAGCAGGGGCAGGGCGAGCGGGATGATCGCGGTGAGCAGTGCCGTCGAGGATGCGAATGCCGACGTGACGCCGATGACGTAGCACAGGACGAACGCGACCAGCAGCGGTGCGCCGACGGTGATGGCCATTTCGGCGAGGTGATCGATGGTGCCCATTTCCTCCATGATCGAGATGTAGGTGACCATGCCGGCGACGAGCAGGACGGTGGACCAGCTGATGCCGGCGATGGCTTCGTTCTGCTTCGACAGGTCGGTGAAGGCGAGGATCGCGCCGGCGGCGATGGCCACGAAGCTGATCGGCAGATGCAGCACCAGTACGAGTACGAGCACGGTCGCGATGAGGAACAGGGTGAGCTTCTGGACCCGGGTCACGGGGTGCGCGTCGGGCACGATGCTGGTCGCCGTCTGCTCGCGAGCGAGTACCTGCGTCCCGCCCGACGAGCCTGCGCCGCTCGTGGTCGGCGTCCAGTCCGGAGCCCCACCGGTGGTGGGACGACCTGTACCGCTGCCAGTTTCGTTGCTGGTGCCGGTGGCGGTGTATTCGAGGTCGCGGACTCGGGCGAGAACCGAGTAGCCGACGACGGTCAGCACGGACAGCAGGAGGTTGATGCCGTAGCTGGCGAAGAACAGGGTCCAGGGTGCGATGGTCAGACCGCTGGAGTTGACGATGTCGGTGACGAGGACGCCGGAGACCGAGATCGGCGAGAACGCGCCGGCGTGGGCGCCGTTGATCGTCATGATGCCCATCACGAGCGGGCTCATCCGGGTGCGCGCGGCGAAGGACATCGCCGCGGGCGAGATCAGCGCGACCGCCGCGGGGCTGAAGGTGCCGAGCGCCGTGAGCACGGATGCGGAGAAGAAGAACACCCAGGGCACGATCACCGTCCGGCCGCCGACTGCGCGAATACAGGCGTTGACGAGGAGGTCGATGGTGCCGTTCTTCTTGGCCATGCCGAAGAAGTAGGTGACGCCGATGATCGTCAGGACGATCGAACTCGGGAATGCGGCGAGGATTTCCTTGTCGTCGTAGCCGAGGGCGAAGGCGCCGACGAGGAAGGCTCCGATGAAGCCCAGGATGCCGATGTTGATGGGGAAGATGGTGGCGATCACGAACATCGCGACCAAGGCGATCAGGGGGAGTATTTCGATGGAGGTCATGGTCGTTCTTTCGCTTGCTGTCCGGCAGGGTCGGTCTCCCGACTTGTGACGGGGTCACGGTGTGGGGTCGGAACGGGCGCGGTGGAATCGACCAGTTCGATGGACAGCTCCCAGACCCGGTCCCGGTCGGCGGGAACGTCTTCGCTGTGGGGTGGCGGGCTCGTGGTTCGCATGTCACATCCTCTCGTCGATCATGGCCTACATCACGTTAGAGACGGCAGAAGTTCAGAACAATGTCACGTTTCTATCCGGGGGTTCAGTTCTGCTTAAGTCAGTGCGACGGGTCGGCGTGCGCGCGGTCGCCGTGCTGGTGTGACTGCTGCGGACCCGGCCTTCCGTGGCCACCAGCAGCAATGCACGCTGCTCTCCACGGGCGATCTACCCGCTGATATAAGCCAGACTTAAGGGTCATCCTCAGATTCGAAATTGTGCTCCAACCTGGTGTGGCGCAGGCTTGATGGTGTCACCGCTGGAGATTCCGTTCCTTACCCCGATCAGAGCCTTCGGCGGTGCCTCAGATTTCGTCACGAATGAAAGGCGGCCGGGCGGTGTTCACACTCCGTGGAACCTGGATGCGAGGCGGCACCAGCAAGTGCTGGCTCTTCAACGCGGTTGATGTCGATCCTCTGGTCGAGCAGGCGGGTGGGCTCGATGCCATCCTCACCTCGGCCTTCGGGTCGGGTGATCCCCGTCAGCTCGACGGTGTGGGCGGCGGCAGCTCGACGACGTCCAAGGCCGCGATCGTGCGCCGATCCGCCGAGCCGGGCATCGACGTCGAATACCTCTTCGCGCAGGTGGCGATCGGTGACCGTCGGGTCGAGTGGGGCAGCAACTGCGGAAACTGCGCCACCGGGATCGGGTTGTATGCGCTGCAGTCCGGGCTCGTCGCGGTCGACAGTGCGACGACGATGGTGCGGATGCGCAACACCAACACCGGTGCGATCCTCACCGCCGAGATCGCCACCCCGGGCGGGGTGATCCCCACCGAGGGGGATGCCGCCGTGCCGGGGACCAGTGCGCTCGGCGTTCCGGTCGCCCTGACCTTCACCGGCCTCGCCTCCGGTACCGCGCTGCTGCCCACCGGGTCGGCGTCCGATTCGATCACTGTCGGTGATGGCCGGTACCGGGGCACGATGGTGGCCGCCGGGGCGCCTGCGGCGTTGTTCGACGCCGCCGGTCTGGGCTTGAGCGGGTCGGAGGACAATTCGGTGATCGCCGACCACCTCGCCGTACTCGTGGCGTTGCGGCGCGAATCGTCGCTGCGGATGGGCCTGAGCAAGCCTGGTGACCCCATCTCGCACGCCATTCCGAAGGTCGGTGTGATCGGCCCGCCGCGGGACTATCGCACCAGCGCGGGCATCGACATCGCCGGCGACGACTACGACGTCTCGGTGCGCATGCTCTCCATGCTCGCCCCGCATCCAGCGATCGGCCTGACCTCGGCCGTCGCCGTCGCCGCGGCCGCCACCGTGACGGGGGGAGTGGTGGCCGACAACGCCCGGGTGCGGTGGCCCGGATCGCTGCGACTGGGAACGGCCGCCGGCGTCCTCGACATCGACCTCACCACCTCCCCGGACGGGTCGATCGAGGCCGTCTCACTGCACCGCGCGGCACGGCGCATCGCCGCCGCCGAATTGTTCGTCGCCTCCCCGGCCGTCGCCATGGCGGGATCTGCACGGTGACCCGGCCGCAGCACCTCGCGGGGATCGCCCGCTCGTGGCTCCTGGTCAACGGAACCCGCGTCGACACCTTCGAGCAGGCCCACCGGTCTCCCGCGGACCAGATCGTCCTCGACCTCGAGGACGCCGTCGACCCGAAACGGAAACCGCACGCCCGCGAGAGCGTCGCGACGTGGCTCGAGGAGCATTCGTCCTGGGTCCGGATCAACGATCACACCACCCCCTACTGGTCGGACGACGTCGACCGCCTCGCGGGACTACCCGGCCTGGCCGGGGTGATGCTCGCCAAGACCGAGGCGGCCGACCAGGTCACCGACACCTTCGATCGACTGGGCGGCACCATCCCGGTCCTCGCCCTCGTCGAATCGGCCGTGGGCATCGAGGAAGCACCCGCCATCGCCCGCGCTCGCGGCACCTTCCGCCTCGCCTTCGGAAGCGGCGACTACCGCCGCGACACCGGCACCAGCGCGGACGATCTCGCGATGGCCTATCCGCGATCGCGGCTGGTCGTTGCGAGCCGGGTCGGGGATCTCCCGGGACCGATCGACGGCCCCACCGTCAGCAACAGCCACCCCGTTCTGCGCGAGCAGTCCGCGGTCGCGGTGTCCCTCGGTCTGACCGGCAAACTGTGCCTGGACACCGGGCAGTTGCCCGTGATCAACGAGGCCATCAGCCCGGCGCCGTCCGACGTCATCTGGGCCCGCGAATTTCTCGCCGACTTCGACGCCCGGGGGCGGGTCATCCGGGACGGCAGCGACCTGCCGCGGCTCGGCAGGGCCGAGAAGATCGCACATCTCGCCGACGCCTTTGCCATCTGTCCGTCATAGCCGACGATCACCCACTCGCCGTGCGCCTAGACGTCGGCGAAACCTTCCTCGAGGCGCCGCGCTGCCGCCATGCACTGCGTGATGGCCTCCTGAGCGGCCGGGCTCAGCCGGCGTTCGGTCAGATGCGCGACCAGGATGCGGCGCTGGGGAGAGCGGGTCGCGAGCGGGATGGACCGGACATCGGGGCGGGGATTGAGGACGGCCAGCCGCGGCGCGATGGCCACCCCCAGCTCGACCCCCACCATCGCCTGGACCTCCCCGTAGTCGTGGGCGAGAAAGCTTGTCCGGGGCGTGAATCCACCTTGCTGACAGAGTCGTTCGAGGGTGTGCGCCACCGGGTGATCGTCGGCGCGCACCACCCACGACTCGTCCCGGAGTTCGGTGATCCGGATCGACTCCCGGTCGGCGAGGCGATGTTTCTCCGACACCAGCAGCAGGGTCGGGTCGTTCATCAGGTGGTGGCACGTCAGCAGCGGATCGTCGATCCGATTCCACTCGTAGTCCCACAACAGCGACAGCTCCGTCTCCCGGCGGCGAAGCGATTCGACCAACTGCGCGAATCGTCCACTGAGGACGCGCAGGTCGATGCCGGGGTGGTGGGTCTTGAATTCCTTGACCACCAACGGCAGCAGCGAGGATCCTGCCGTGGGGAAGGTGCCTATTGCCAGCATTCCCGCGCGCAGTCCGCGGATCTCCGCGAGTTCGGCGTCCGCGGCCTCGAGTTCGACGAGGATCCGTTCGGTGTGTTTGACGACCGAGCGGCCGGCGTCGGTGAGCATGATTCCCCGGGCGTGCCGTTCGAGCAGTGGTTGCCCGGCCTCCTTCTCGAGCTTGGCGATCTGCTGCGAGACCGCCGAAGTGGTGTATCCGAGCGCCGCGGCAGCCGCGGTGATGGAGCCGTGCTTCGCGACCTCGCACAGTGTGAACATCCGCGTCGTGTCGAGCACGTCGGCCACCTGCCTTTAGAAGAAGTTAAAGGGAGTCAAGATACTCGCGATTGTACTTCACTCGGGCGGATGACAGATTGGAGTCCGCACCCGCGGGAAGGTGCCGCCCGACTTCCACACAGGCGCCACCACCACCTTTCCGCCTCCATCGCCTCTCGACAATGCCGAGGACTGCCCATGAGCGTGAATGCACACGACGACACCCCGACCTCGCGTTCGCCGGGAGAGGCGAACCACGGTCCGCTGCACGGGATCCGTGTTCTCGACATCAGCACCGTGTACGCCGCACCGATCACCGCGATGCTGCTCGGCGACTTCGGAGCCGAGGTGATCAAGATCGAACACCCGACAGGCGACCCCGCCCGATCCCACGGGGCGAACAAGGACGGCCACGGACTGTGGTGGAAAGTCATCTCGCGCAACAAGAAGTGCATCACCCTCGACCTCGGCACACCCGAAGGTCAGCAAATCCTGCGGGATCTGGTCGTCGACGCCGACGTGCTCGTGGAGAACTTCCGACCCGGAGTGCTGGAGAAGTGGGGACTCGGACCGGACCGGCTGATGGCACTCAATTCAGGCTTGATCACGTTGCGGGTCACAGGGTTCGGGCAGGACGGTCCCTACGCCGAACGCCGCGCCTTCGGTACCCTCGCCGAGGCGATGAGCGGATTCGCACACCAGACCGGTGAGGAGGACGGCCCGCCGACGCTGCCCCCGTTCGGGCTCGCCGACGGTGTCGCCGGTATCACCGGCGCCTTCGGAGTGGTCACGGCACTGCTGCACCGCAACGGCCCCGAAGGAAACGGGCAGGGGCAGGTCATCGACCTCTCGCTGCTCGAACCGCTGATCGGCATCCTCGGCCCGGGCCCCACCGCCTTCGACCAGCTCGGTGTGATCGCCGGCCGCCAAGGCAACCGCTCGCCCAACAACGCCCCTCGCAACACGTACCTCACCAAGGACGACCGGTGGGTGGCGATCTCGGCCAGCGCCACCTCCGTCGCCGAACGGGTCATGCGCCTGGTGGGTCGAGCGGACCTCGTCGAACAGCCGTGGTTCGCCTCCGCCGGGGAACGCAGCCGCAACGGTGACCTCCTCGACGAGGCGGTCGGGAAATGGATCGCCGCCCGCCCGTTCGACGAGGTCGTCACCGAGTTCGAGCGCGTCGGCGCCGCCCTCGCACCCATCTACGACGTGGAGCAACTGATGACCGACCCGCACGTCCTCGCCCGTGACATGATCACCACCGTCGACGACGAGGACCTCGGGCCCCTCGCCATGCAGAACCTCATGGTGCGCATGCTCGGCACCCCCGGGGCCATCCGCTTCCCGGGACGACGACTCGGGCAGGACAACGCGCAAATCTACCGCGACACACTCGGATTGGGCACCGCGAGCATCGAGGCTCTGCGGGGCAGGGGAGTCATCTGATGGCCCGCAGCTACCTCTTCGTTCCCGGACACGACGACACGCTCCTCGGCAAGGTCTTCGATGCCGGCGCCGACGCGGTGATCCTCGACCTCGAGGACGCGGTCCCGCCCGAGTGCAAGGACACCGCCCGCGCACGCGTCGCAGACACTCTGGCCACCCACCCCGCGTGGGTGCGCATCAACGCCGTCGGCACCGCGCCCGCCGCCGAGGATCTGGCCGCTGTCGCCGACCGTGCCCACGGCATCCGCATCCCGAAGGTCGACTCGGTCGACGACGTGCGGTGGGTGCGGGAACGGGCACCGGGAACACCACTGATCTGCGCGATCGAAACCGCGAAGGGGGTGGCCAACGCCCTGGCCATCGCCTCGGAACCGGGCGTCGAACACCTCGCCCTCGGCGGCATCGACCTCCGGAAAGACCTCGGCATCGGCGACGGGGACGCCCCGCTGCAGTACGTGCGATCGCACCTGGTCATCGCGTCCCGAGCCGCGGGAATCGCACCCCCGATCGACAGCGTCCACCCCCACCTGCGGGACACCGACGGACTCGCCCGGCAAGCCGCCCAGGCCCGCTCTCTCGGCTTCGGCGGCAAATCCGCCATCCACCCCTCCCAACTGCCGATCATTCACACCGCCTTCACCCCCAGCGAGGACGAACTCGCGTGGGCACGAAGGGTTGTGCACGTCTTCGCGGAATCCGGCGGAGCGGCCGTCCAGCTTCCGGACGGCGAGTTCGTGGATCTGCCCGTCGCCGAGCGGGCTCGCCGAATCCTCCAGTCCCAGTAGGAACCGGGGAGCGAATGGGCTCCGCCTCCGAGTGACTCGCCCAGTTACGGTCGGTCGATCCGCTATCGTCTACGGATGAGCGATGACGCGACTCCGTCCGGTCCGACCCGCGCTCCGACGAGCACCCGGCGGGCGGTGCTCAACACGATGAAGGGTTCGGCAGGAAACCTCGTCGAGTGGTACGACGTGTACATATACACGGTCTTCGCGACGTATTTCGAGGCGCAATTCTTCGACGAGAACGACTCCAACTCAACGCTGTACATCTATGGGATCTTCGCGGTCACCTTCGTCATGCGACCGGTGGGGTCCTGGTTCTTCGGCCGGTTCGCCGACCGTCGTGGCCGCAAGGCGGCCCTGATGCTCAGCATCACCATCATGTCTTCGTGCTCCTTCCTGGTGGCGGTGATGCCGACACGCGAGACCATCGGGTATTGGGCGGCGGTGATCTTGGTCC
>JBCEBZ010000310.1:10844-15465 GCA_039206675.1 Rhodococcus sp. (in: high G+C Gram-positive bacteria)
CTATGGGATCTTCGCGGTCACCTTCGTCATGCGACCGGTGGGGTCCTGGTTCTTGCCCGGCTTGTGCAGGGATTCGCCACGGGTGGGGAGTACGGCACGTCGGCGACGTACATGTCCGAGGCGGCGACCGCGAATCGGCGCGGCTTCCTGTCGTCCTTCCAGTACGTGACCCTCGTGGGCGGTCACGTGCTGGCGCAATTCACGCTCCTGATCGCGCTCAGCGTTCTCGATGTCGAGACGTTGAATGATTGGGGATGGCGGATCGGCTTCTTCATCGGCGGCGTCGCCGCTCTGGTCGTGCTGTGGATTCGGCGTTCGATGGACGAGTCGCTCAGTGAGTCGCATCTGAAGGCGATCCGTGCGGGCGAGGACCGGACGGCGGGTTCCCTGACGGCGTTGTTCACCAGGTACTGGCGTCCGCTGCTGCTGGTGTTTCTCATTACGGCGGGTGGCACCGTCGCGTTCTACACCTACAGCGTCAACGCGCCGGCGATTGTGAAGTCCACCTTCGGGGAAGACCGGGCACTGACGGCGACGTGGATCAACCTGCTGGGCCTGATCCTGCTGTTGCTGCTGCAACCGGTCGGCGGTCTCGTCAGCGACCACGTCGGACGCAAGCCGCTGCTGATCTTCTTCGGGGTGGGTGGCGTCCTCTACACGTATGTCCTGCTCACCTATCTTCCGAAGACGACGTCGCCGCTGGTGGCGTTCGCGCTGGTCGCGGTCGGCTACATCATTCTCACCGGGTACACCTCGATCAACGCGATCGTGAAGGCCGAGCTGTTCCCCGCCGACATCCGTGCCCTGGGTGTGGGACTGGGCTATGCGCTCGCGAACTCCGTCTTCGGCGGTACGGCGCCGGTCCTGTTCCAGGCGTCCAAGTCGGCCGGTCACGTCGGCTGGTTCATCTTCTACGTGACGGTCGTGATCGGGGTCAGCCTGCTGGTCTACATCTTCGGGCTGAAGAACAAGGCGGACACGGTGCTCGATCGCGAGCAGGGGAGCGCGTGGGGCGTGCCTGTGCCTTCGGGTTCCCGCTGAGGCGATCCGCGGTCAGGGCTGTGAGTCACGCAGAACGTGTGCCGCCTGCGGCTGCGGGTACGGGTACGGCGACCGCGCGGCGAGCCCCTGTGCCGCCGCCGCGGCACGCACGGCATCGATCACCAGTTGCAGCGGCTGTCGGTGCGCTGCCGTTTCCCGATGGGCGATGGAGATCGTCCGCATCAGCGGTTCGGTGAGCGCGACGACGTCCATGCCTGGCGGGCGCAGCGTCAGTCCGAGATCGGAGACAAGGGTGACTCCCAGGCCCGCGGACACCATCGCGAGTGCCGTCGCCTGCTCGCCGACCTCGTGGTTGATCCTGGGTTCGAATCCGCAACGCTGACAGGCCAAGCGCACCGCGCGGCCGAAATGCGAAGTGGGTCCCGCAAGGATCCAGGGATGCTCGGCGAGGTCCGCCAGCGCCATGGTTCTCGCGGACACCGTTCCCGGAGGCAGCGCGGCGTGCAGTCGCTCCACCGCGATCACCACTCGGGTCAGCTCCGGGTCCCACTGCATCGGGTAGTCGGAATAGTCGATCACGAACGAGAAGTCCAGCGAGCCGTCCAGTACCGCGACCGCGGTGTCCTCCGGCGCGAGCTCCCTCGTCCGCACCTCGATGCCGGGATGTTCGGCGGCCAGCAACGTCAGCGCACTCGGCAGCAGGCTCGACGCGACGGACGCCCACACACCAACGGTCAATCGGGCGGTGACACCGTCCTGCGTCTGTTCGAGGGCGGTCGTCGCACGGTCCACCGACCGCATGATGTCCTCGGCGTGCTCGGCGAGGAGCAGGCCGATCTCGGTGAGCTGCACCCGGCGACCGCGCCGCTCGAACAGCTTTGCGCCGACGTCGCGTTCGAGCTGGGTGAGCTGTTGGGACACCGCGGATGTGGTGTAGTGCAAGGCCAGCGCCGCGGCTGTCACGGTGCCTCGGCGGTGTAACTCCCGAAGCATCCGCAACCGGCGCAGAGACAGCTCCATGCCGCCAGCCTATGCATCCATTCCGAACCGACCAACCTGACCACGCGGTGCGCTGTGTAGAAAGCGTGAACGCAATCTTTCAAGATTCGTAACTGGACGCCTGGTCACCTGCGCGCGCACGCTGGCGTCATCGGCCGAGCGGTCGAAACGACGTTGAACTTTCCGAGGACGATTGGGGTAACTCGAGGTGACCATGACGACGGAATCCGGGTTCGGCCGCACCCCCGAGCACCGCGAGTATGACGAGAACACTGCGATGCAGCGTCGGATCGATGCGGCGACCGTGCGCAGCGGTGAGCCCCTGCTGCGTGTGAACTGGTCTGATCCGGTCACCGGAGCTCATGGTTACCTCGTCGTGCACACGCTGGTGTCCGACCTGGCCACCGGGGGCACCCGGATGCGGGCAGGCTGCACGATGTCGGAGGTGGAGGATCTGGCCAGCGGCATGGCTGCCAAGACCGCGGCGTTCGACCTGCCGGTCGGCGGGGCGAAGGGCGGCATCGACTTCGACCCGAAGGACCCCCGCGCCGTCGGTGTCCTGGAGCGGTTCTGTCAGGCGATGCGCCCGTGGCTGGCCGCGCACTGGGTGACCGCGGAAGATCTGGGGGTGCCCCAGCATCTACTCGACGACGTCTTCGAGCGGCTCGGCCTTCAGCAGTCCTACCATGCGGCGATCAGCCGTGCGGAAGATCCGCAGCGGACTCTGCGCCGCGTGCGGGCCGCGTTGAACGCTCCGGTGCCCGGCGGTTTTCTGCTCGGCGATGTGATCGGCGGTTACGGAGTCGCGCAGGCCTGCATCGGCACGGTGAACACGTGCGGATGGGCTCCGGCCGACACCACGGTGGCAATCCAGGGCATCGGCACCATGGGGGGCGGCGCGGCCTGGTATCTGCACGAGGCCGGCATGCGCGTGGTTGCTGTCGCCGACGCCCTCGGCACGCTGTACTGCCCCGACGGCCTGGACGTTCCCGCGCTGCTCGACCTGCGGAACGGCTACGGCGAGGTCGATCGCACTCGCGTCCCCCTGCATGTTCAGCAGTTGCCGAGCGCGGCTGTGATCGCCACTGCGGCAGACATCCTCGTCCCGGCCGCGATCTCCTATGCGATCACGACGGACAACGTCGACCACGTCGCCGCGAAAGTCGTGATCGAAGCGGCGAATGCCGCGACAACCCCGCAGGCCGAGGCGGTGCTCACCGGCCGGGGCATTCCGGTGGTCCCGGACTTCGTTGCCAACGCCGGAGCAGTCGCCTGGGCCTGGTGGGTACTACTCGGTCAGGTCGGCACCGACCCGGAGGACTCGTTCCTGCGGTTGCGCACCGAGATGCTGGCCAAGGTCGCATTGCTGCTCGGGCAATGGATCCTGGACGGCGTGGCGCCGCGGCACACCGCGTGGGACCTCGCCGCGGCCCACCGCAGCGCGCCGGCTACGGCAGATCCTGTGGCTGTACCGCTCACCATCCCGTGAGGGGTGAGGCGTCGCGGTCCTGATCGCACGACGGGACCCCGGACGTTGTTGTGGAACTCGTGGCGACAGTAAGATCGCCGCGTGGCTGTACAGGGTGAGCGTGTGAATTCGGGGCCGGGCGATCGCCGGTCACCGCAGCTCGCCATGGGGTCGCAACAACCCGGGGCCGTCGTGGCCGCTCCGCTGGCAGAACAGGTCTTCGACACCCTGCGTGGCTGGATCGTCAACGGACAGCTGCCGGCAGGTCACCGGCTGGGTGTGCGGGAACTCTCCGAGATGGTCGGCACCAGTGCGATGCCGGTGCGGGAAGCGGTGCGCGGACTGGTCGAGGCGGGACTCGCCGTCCACGAGCCCTACAAGGGCGCCCGCGTCCGAGGACTCGACGTGGGCGAGCTCGAGCACGCCTACGACGTACGTATCCTGCTCGAGGGTGAAAGCGCGCGGCTCGGAGCTGTGGCTGCGGGCCCCGAAGTGGTCGAACGGATGCGCGAGCACTGGGTCGCCCTCGAGGAGGCAGCCCGCGCCGGGGACGTGACCGAGGCGCTCCAGAGAGACGAACTCCTGCTCGACGCGCTGTATACCGCCACTGGCAATGACATCCTCTGCGACATCATTCACGGGCTGTGGGATCGGTGCCGCCCGTACAAGATGCTCTGGGTCAGTGATGCCGCTCAACGTGGGGACGTCCACATCTGGCAATACAAGCCCGCACTGATCGCGGCCGTCGAGGCCGGCGACGGGGTAGAAGCGGAGCAGGTCCTGAAGCGGTCGTACACGGCCGCGAAGAGCTCACTCCGGGCGTTGCTGACCAGCACGTCACGCTGACTTTCCGCGTCTTATAGGCACTACCTTCGCAAGCCCTGTGAGTGAGTTGCGGCCGTAACCCCAAGCGATATTTGATCAAAAATCTTCGATTCGATCCTTGACTTAGATATTCGATCAAATCTAGAGTGGTTGGCGTCACATCGACACAAGCCCCGAATCAGCACTTGGAGGTTCATTTCATGTCCAGCACCCACGGCCTGATCGAGCGCGAACTGGTTCGCCTGGAGTCGACTCCCGCCTCGGCGCCCTACTCCGCGGCCACCGTCCTCGGCGATCTGGTGTGGACGAGCGGCGCGCTTCCGGTGG
>JBCEBZ010000311.1:0-15419 GCA_039206675.1 Rhodococcus sp. (in: high G+C Gram-positive bacteria)
CGGTCGTGACGAGAGAGACACGGCGGTCGTGCCTGCAGGGAGTACGGAAACCGGGCCGACTCCCTGCAGCCTGTTCACAACGCCGTGCTCAGCAATACCTGATGGTCGTCGTCGGATCGCACGTCGATACTCGCGATCGCGTCGACGGGCAGGCTGGTGGTGGCCGTGGGCCGCACCGTCTGCCCGGCTTCCCCGGTCCAGGTGGCCACGGTGGTGGCCATTCCGGAGCGATCGGTCACGGTCAGCGCGTACCCCTCGGTGGCGGCGCCGTAGCGTCCGTCGCCGGGCCACGTGTCCTCGTACGAGCACTCGACGAAGATCACCGTGCCCCAGGACGTCGACACGACGGACGCGCTCGCGGTGATCGTCGTCGGAACCACGGGTGCGAACACCAACTCGGTGGTGTTCGCCCGGTCCGGAGCGGGCAGCGCCGTGACGGGAGCGGCCGGCGTCCGGTCCTGGGTCGCCAGAACCCCGACGGGGACGGCCACGGCGATGACGGCGGCCGCCGCGGCGAGGGCAGTCGCCGCCCGCCGGTGGCGCCGGCGCCGCTGCACCGTGCCCACCAGTCCGGTCAGCACCCGCGGTGCGGGCGTCTCCTCGTCCGCGGGCGCACCGTTCCCGGACAGCGTGCCGAACGCTTCTTCCGGTGTGATCAGGGCCAGCAGACCGGGCATGCCCGCCAATTCGGACACGGCCTGCGAGCACTGTGCACAGTGGGCGAGGTGGGCCTCGTACTCGCGCCGGTCGGCGCCGGACATGGCACCGAGCACGTAGGCGGCGTCCCAGCGGGCGTAGGGATCCTCGTGCGACTCGAAGTCGTCGAGCGTCATCGGGTCACCCCCATTTCCTGCAGAGCCAATCGAAGGGCCCGCAATCCGTAGTGCATGCGGGATTTCACCGTTCCCTCCGGGATGCCGAGTTCGTCGGCGATCTGGTGGGTCGACATCCCTCGGTAGTAGCCGAGCACGAGGACCGCACGATGCTCCGCGCTGAGCCGGGCCAGCGCATCCCCCATCATCCAGGCGTCGAGTGCGCCGTCCGAACCGTCCGGGGCCGCCCGTTCGGGCGTCGAACTCATCCCGACCTCACGCTGGGACCGGGCACTGCGGTGCTCGTCGAACACGAGGTTCCTGGCGACCGTGAACAACCACGCCCGAGCCGAGGACTCCGACTGGTCGAGCACGTTCGGATGCTTCCAGGCGCGCAGCAGTACCTCCTGCACGATGTCCTCGGCTCGGGTGCGGTCGCCGGTCAGCCGCAGGGCATACCGCCAGACTGCCGGGGCGTGCTCCTCGTACAGGGCGTGCATGAGCTCCGTCTGGGCATCCGGCATCGGTCACCACCTCCCAGCAGTACACACGGTTCACCCGCGCCTCCGGTTCACGGCACGGCCGAGGCGAAGGGAAACCCCAGGTGAAACGGGTCTCGGTGAGCGAAAACCCTTGGCCCGTACCTCAGGAGGCGTTCAGTGCCACGGCGGCGCGCACGAGCGCCTGGAAGGCCTTCTCGTCGACCGTGTCGCCCTCGTGGAAGTCGATGGCGCGCCGGGTGTTGCCTTCCAGACCGGAGTTGAACAGACCTGCCGGGTCGTCCAGCGACGCGCCCTTCGCGAAGGTCACCTTCACGGCGTTCTTGTACGTCTCGCCGGTGCAGATCATTCCGGCGTGCGACCACACCGGGACCCCTCGCCACTTCCACTCCTCGACCACGTCGGGGTCGGCCCGTGTGACAAGCGCCCGGATCCGGGCGAGCATCTCGCCCCGCCAGTCCCCCAGCTCGTCGATGCGCGCATCGATCAGCTGCGAGGGAGAGTCTCCTCGTGCCCCGTCCGAACCGCTCGTCCGCTTCGCCATGTGGTCCGTCACCCCTTCGGTTCGTCCTCGCCGGCCGGTCCCCCGAGTATTCCCGCGGACCACGCCGATCGCACCGCATACCGCGGGAGGATCGGCCGCCCGCCGATTTACCTCTGGCGCGTCGCCGCCGTCCTGGATCAAACTGGAATGGAGGTGAGGAGCACCCCCATGAGCACAGCACGGATTCGACGCGGCATCGTGGCAGGCATCGACGGTTCGGACGGCGCACTGGAGGCGGCAGCATGGGCTGCGTCCGCCGCGCGGCGCTTCGAGGAGCCGCTTCGCCTCGTCCACGTGTTACCGAAACATCCGAACTCCGGAAGCGGCGACGGTCACCCGGACGGCGAGGAGGTCCTCGAGGCCGCCGAACGCGCCGTCCGGAACGGGCAGCGGGACCTGGAGGTGGAACGCAGTACCCATCCCGGCCCACCCGCCCACGCGCTGGTGGAACTGTCCAAGACGGCCCGGATGCTGGTTCTCGGACCCGCGGCCACGAGTGAGATGAAATCCGTGGTCGCCGGTTCCGACGTGGTTCGGGTGTCGAATCGAGCCGAGTGCCCCGTCGTCGTCTGGCGCGGCATCCAGGGCCACGAGGTCAGCGGGAGCCGCCCCGTCGTGGTCGGTGTGGACGGAAGCGAACTGAGCGACATGGCCGTGGCCCATGCGTTCGAGTTCGCGGCGTTCTTCGGTGTTCCCCTCGTCGCGGTCCACACGTGGGCCGAGCATTCCACCCTCGGTGCCTGGTATTCGGAGGAACGCCGCTTCACCGACTGGTCCGATCTGGTGCAGCACGAGGAGGCGTGGCTCGCCGAGAGTCTCGCCGGGTGGCGGGAGAAGTACCCCGACGTCGAGGTCACCCGCTGCCTCGAGCGCGGCGGTCCGATGAAGGTGCTCCTCGAGTACTCCTTCGGTGCGCAACTGATCGCCGTCGGCAGTCACGGCAGAAATCCCTTCACCGCCTCGATCGTGGGTTCGACGAGTCAGAGCCTCATCCACCATTCCCGGTGCCCGGTTCTCATCTGCAGAAAAGGCTGACCCCGGGTTTCGATCAGCCTGATTCATATTCGCCCGTCCCGCCACGATTCCACCGGCGACGAGCACACCACTTTCGACTGCCCATAAACCGCTCTGACCAGGCACTTTCCGCTGAGCCGTACGGCCTGAATTTCACCTGCTCACCGGCAGCGGAAATGCAAGTGTTTCGATCACGCTAATTCGATTTCCTCCCGATTTCGGCACCGAATTTCGCCCTTATAGTTTCCGGCATGTCGGAGCCACGCTCATATCTCGTCTGCGCGTCGCAGCGCAGCGGCAGCACACTGCTCGTCGAATCCCTTCGTGCCACCACCGTGGCCGGCAACCCGGAGGAGTTCTTCCAATACCTGCCGTCCACCAGCCGGTCACCGCAGCCACGGCAGTGGTTCGAGTCGGTCACCGACGAGACGGTGCTCTCCCTGCTCGCCCCGCTCGAACCGGGGACCGCCGACACCCGCACCGCGGAGCAGTGGCGCGATCAACTGCTCAGCGTCGGGCGCACCCCCAACGGCGTGTGGGGCGGCAAGCTGATGTGGAACCAGGTGCCGCTCGTCCTCGACCGCGCCGCCGGACTCCCGGACCGGTCCGGCGACGACCTGCGGTCCGCCCTGGGCGACATCCTGGGCCGCGACCTCGTCTTCATCCACGTCTTCCGGCATGACGTCGTCGCGCAGGCGGTGTCGATGTGGCGGGCGGTACAGACCCAGGTGTGGCGCGACGACGCCACCCCGCCCGCCCCACACGACGGCGCCGAATACCACGCGGACGGCATCGCCCACCTCGTCCGCATCCTCCGCGATCAGGATGTGCAGTGGCGCAACTGGTTCGAGACGGAGGGACTCGACCACGTCGACATCAGTTTCGACGATCTGGCCGCGGCCCCGCAGGCGACGGCAGCGAAGGTGCTCGTCGAACTCGGGCTCGACGCCGATCTCGCACCCCCGCCGCCGCTGAAACGGCAGAGCGACGGCCGCTCCAAGGAATGGGCCCTGCGATACCGGTCCGAGGCCGCCGCGAACGGGCTTCCGCTGTGACCGCCGCACCGTCCGCCGACCCGGACGCACACGTGGACGAACTCCGCGCGCTCGAGGCCGAGGCCGTGCACATCATCCGCGAGGTGGTCGCCGAACTCGAGCGACCGGTGCTGCTGTTCTCCGCAGGCAAGGACTCGATCGTGCTGCTGAGGCTGGCGGAGAAGGCGTTCCGGCCGTCCCCGTTGCCGTTTCCCGTCCTGCACGTCGACACCGGGCACAACTTCCCCGAGGTGATCGACTTCCGTGACCGCCGGCTCGCCGAGGACGGTCACCGGCTGATCGTCGCATCGGTGCAGGAATCGATCGACAAGGGTCGCGTCGCCGAAACGGGCGGCCGGGGCGCGTCCCGGAACCGGCTGCAGACCCGGACCCTGCTCGACGCCCTCGAGGAGCACGGCTTCGACGCCGCCTTCGGTGGCGCGCGCCGGGACGAGGAACGCGCCCGCGCGAAGGAACGGGTGCTCAGCTTCCGCGACGAGTTCGGGCAGTGGGATCCGCGTTCGCAGCGGCCCGAGCCGTGGTCGCTGTACAACGGGCGGATTCGCCGCGGCGAGCAGGTCCGGGTGTTCCCGCTCAGCAACTGGACCGAACTCGACATCTGGCGCTACATCGAACTCGAGAAGCTCGCACTGCCGTCGATCTACTTCGCCCACGAACGGCAGGTGTTCGAACGCGACGGGATCCTGCTCGGACTGTCCGAATACACGCTGCCCACCGAAAACGAACTGGTGCAACGGCTCCGGGTGCGGTACCGCACTGTCGGGGACCTGACCATCACCGGCGCCGTGCGGTCGGACGCCGGCGACGTCGCCGGCGTGATCGAGGAGATCGCCGCGGCCACGGTCTCCGAACGCGGCGAAACCCGGGCCGACGACCGAACTTCCGTCGCCGCGATGGAAGACCGCAAACGCGAGGGGTACTTCTGATGACCACCACCGGCCGGCCCCGCCAGTTGCTGCGACTCGCCACCGCGGGCAGCGTCGACGACGGCAAGAGCACCCTCATCGGCCGCCTCCTGCACGACACCGGAAGCCTGCCCACCGACCATCTCGAGGCGGTGACGAACGCCGACGGCGAGGCGGACCTCGCCGCCCTCTCCGACGGACTGCGGGCCGAACGCGAGCAGGGCATCACCATCGACGTCGCCTACCGATTCTTCTCGACGCCGACCCGGAGTTTCGTCCTCGCCGACACACCGGGGCACGAACGGTACACCCGCAACATGTTCACCGGCGCGTCGAACACCCACGTGGCCGTGCTGCTGGTGGACGCACGCACCGGCGTGCTCCGGCAGACCCGGCGCCACGCCCGGATCGCCGACCTCCTCGGCGTCCCGCACCTGGTCGCGGTGGTCAACAAGATCGACCTCGTCGACTTCGACGAGACCCGGTTCAAGGAAGTCGAGTCCGAACTCGGCCTGCTCGCGCAGCGCCTCGGCGGCCGCGACCTCACGGTGATCCCGGTGTCCGCCACCCGCGGCGACAACGTGGTCACGCGGTCGGAGTCGACACCCTGGTACGACGGGCCCACACTCCTCGAGCATCTCGAAGGGGTGGAACTCACCGCGCCGTCGGCCGTCGCGTCCGAACTGCGACTTCCCATCCAGTGGGTCGCGCGTCCCACCGACCACCAGCGGCGCCGCTACACCGGCCGGTTGTCGGCGGGCACCCTGTCCGTCGGCGACGAGGTGGTGGTGCTGCCCGCCGGCTCCCGCAGCACGGTCACCGCCCTCGACACCCTCGATCCGCACCGGGCCGTCGCGGTCGCACCGCTGTCGGTGTCGTTCGAACTCGCCGACGACGTCGACGTCGCCCGCGGCGACCTCGTCGTCAGCGCGGCCACCGACGCCACCGCACCCGTCCCGGCCCGCGAGATCGACGCGACCGTGTGCTGGCTGAGCGAGACGCCGCTGCGGGCGGGCGACCGGGTGGCCCTCAAGCACACCAGCCGCACCGTCCGCGCCACCGTGCAGGAGTTGCACACCCGGCTCGACCCGGAAACCCTCGAGGAACACGACTCCCCCAGCGAACTCGCCCTCAACGACATCGGCCGGATCACACTCCGCACGAGCACCGTCGTGCTCGCCGACCCCTACGCCACCAATCGCGACGCCGGCGCGTTCATCCTCATCGACGAGCAGAGCAACGACACCGTCGGCGCCGGAACCGTCAGCGACACAAGGGAAGTCGTTCCCGGCGAACAGACCCGCAACGACATCAAGTGGCACCCCTCGTCGCTGGAGCGGGATCGGCGCTGGACCGCGACCGGGCAGCGGGGCGCCACGATCTGGCTCACCGGGCTGCCCGCCTCCGGAAAATCGACCGTCGCGGTCGCGCTCGAACGGACCCTCGTCGACGCCGGCCGCACCGCCTACCTCCTCGACGGCGACAACGTCCGGCACGGTATCTCCGACGACCTGGGGTTCTCACCCGGTGACCGGGCCGAGAACATCCGCCGCGTCGGTCACCTCACCCGGTTGTTCGCCGACGCCGGGGTGGTCGCCATCGCGTCGATGGTCTCGCCGCTCCGATCGGACCGCGCCATCGCCCGCGCCCTGAACGAGGCCGCGGACCTGCCGTTCCTCGAAATCCACGTCAGCACCCCGGTCGAGGAGTGCGAGCGACGCGACCCCAAGGGGCTCTACGCCCGCGCGCGGGCAGGCGAACTCGGCGGCCTCACCGGCATCGACGCCCCGTACGAGGCGCCCGAGAACCCCGACCTCGCCTTCGACACCACGGGTGCCGACCTCGACGACCTCGTCGCCCGGATCCTCACCGAACTCACTCGGCACGAGGGGCTGCCCACCTAGCTCAGCGAGCGGAGCAGCGCCTCGTGGAGCGCGATCCGGTCGTCGAACACACGTCGGCGGGGACCGTAGGCCTGGACCCGGTCGTGCCCGCGGCCTGCGACCACCAGCACGTCGCCGGGGCCTGCGAGGGTGACCGCCGCCGCGATCGCCTCGGTGCGGTCGGGGACGACCAGCACGTCCGCGTTGCCGCCACTGCGTGCGCCGCGCGCCACGTCCTCGCGCAGGCGCTGCGCGTCCTCCGAGTACGGGCTCTCGTCCGTGACGACGACGGTGTCGGCGAACCGGGCCGCCGTCGCGCCGAGCGGGGCGCGCTTGCCGGGGTCGCGCTCACCCGTCGCCCCGACGACGGCGATGACCCGGCCCACCGTCAGTGAACGGAGGTACGGAAACAGACGCCGCTGCCCGGCAGTGTTGTGCATGTAGTCGACGAAGGCGAGAAACGGCTGACCCGCGTCCACGGCCTCCAGGCGTCCCGGCACGGTGTCGAGGTTCTCGATCCCGGCGATCGCCGCGCCGGGGTCCACGCCCCGAACGACGAGGGCGGAGATCGCGGCGAGCGCGTTGTCCACCTGGTGCACGCCGAGCAATCGCAGCCGCACCGAGGTCCGGTCCCCCGCGCCGTGCAGCGTGAACGACGTGCCGCCCTCGTCCGCGTGCACGCCGGACGCGTGGATGTCGGCCGCCGTCGTCCTCGACGAGAACGTCAGCCGCGGCACGGCGACGGTGGCCGCGAGGCGGCGTCCGAATTCGTCGTCGATGCCGATGGCGGCCGCCGCGCAGTGCCGGGGGTCGAACAACCTGGCCTTCGCCGCGAAGTACGCGTCCATGTCGGGGTGGAAGTCCAGATGGTCGCGGGCGAGATTGGTGAACACCCCCACCCGGAAGGACGTCCCGTCGATCCGGTGCAGTGCGAGACCGTGGCTCGACACCTCCATCGCGACGGCCCCGATCCGCTGTTCGGCGAACGCGGCGAGCGTCTGCTGGAGTTCGCAGGCCTCGGGTGTCGTCCGGGTCGCGGTCCGTGAACCGCCGGGTCCCCGGACCGTGATTCCCGTCATCATGCCGGCGGCGGTCCCGGCCGCGCGCAGCCCCGCGTCCAGCAGGTACACGGTGCTGGTCTTCCCGTTCGTCCCGGTCACCCCGTAGACGTCGAACGCCTCGGACGGATCGCCGTACACCCACGACGCCAGCGGACCGAGAACCCGGCGCGGATCGCCCACCACGATCGTCGGCAGGACGTCCGACTCGAGGTCGCTGAGCATCGCGACCGCACCGCGCGACGCGGCCTCGGCCGCGAATTCGATCCCGTGACGGTGGCGCCCCGGCAGCGCCGCGTAGATGTCGCCGGCCCGGACGAGACGCGAATCCTGGTTGATCCCCGTCACCGCGGCGTCGCCCGGCCCGCAGAGGGTCGCCGACCCGCCGAGGCGGCGCAGCACCTCGGGCAGCGGCCTCGGCCGGGTGAACCGCGGGCAGTCGACGCTCACCCTCCCAGTGCACCACCGGTGCACAGGTCGCGGGCACGGAACCGCCATCATCCGCCGACGATGCCCTACCTTTCCGCGCCGCTCCGGGGTTCGTCGAGGATCCCGCGTTCCGCGCTGTAGGCCGAACGCACGTCCGGCACGCGGCCGAGCGTGGCGAGGTACTCCTCCATCGCCTTCCTGGCGTAGGCCGTTCCCTCCTCCTCGCTCGGGATCGAGTCGCCCGTCGCCCGTCGCCACGTCGCGAGTTCGAGCGCCAGCTCCGCCTGCGTCCCGGCGACGTCCTCGGTGTCGGCGAGATTGTCGCGCTCACCGGGATCGGCGAGCAGGTCGTAGAGTTCCCGGCTCGGACGCGGCAGGAGATGGTCGGTGCCCAGCGCCGCACCGGACAGGCTGTTCTCGATGTCGAGGGGCAGGTCGAGCCGGGGCCGCGGCGCGTAGTTCTCGATGTAGCTGAACCGCTTGCTGCGCACCGCGCGGATGGGATCGAAGCTGTCGTGGAACGTCTTCTCCGTGAACAGGACGTCGCGCGCGGTCGCCGTCGACCGGCCCAGCAACTGTGCGGCGTGGGAGACGCCCTCCACGGCCGCGGGGACCGGGACACCCAGCAGTTCGAGGAGGGTGGGAACCAGATCCACTCCGCTGAACAGATCGTCGTAGACGCGGGGCTCCGCCCGCAGCCGCCCCGGTGGCCGGATGATCGTCGCGATCCCCGTGCCCGGCGCGTACAGCGTCGACTTCGCGCCGGGAAACGCCTCGCCGTGGTCGGTGAGGAACACGACCCACGTGCTCTCGTCCAGCCCCTCGTCCTCCAGGGTCTGCAGCAGCCTGCCGACCGCCGCGTCGGCCACCTCGATCGACCCGTGGAATCCGGCCAGGTCCTCGCGGACCTCCGGACGGTCGGGCAGGTACGGCGGCACGTCGAAGCCGCCGGGATCGGCCGGTGCGTACCGGTCGACCGGGTACGGGCGGTGCGTCTCGAAGAAGCCCGCGGTCAGCAGGAACGGGCGCGTCGGAAACCGCGCCAGCCACCGCGACGCCCGATCCGTGACGTAGTCGCAGTACGAGTTGGTGACGTCGTACTCGTGGTAGCCGAGCCTCGTGGGATAGGCGGTCTCGTGCTGCATCCCGAACAGGGCCGTGTACCAGCCCGCCTCCGCCAGCAGGGACGGCAGCGTGCGGACGTCGTCGTGGTACTGCCAGCCGTGGTGGGCGAGTCCGATCAGCCCGTTGCTGTGCGGGTACCGGCCCGAGAACAGGGCGCCGCGCGAGGGCGAGCACAGCGGCGCCGCCGCGTGCGCGTCGGTCAGCAGCACACCCTCCGCGGCGAGCCGGTCGAGGTTCGGGCTGCGCACCCCGGACGCGCCGTAACACCCGAGGTGACGGCCCAGATCGTGCCAGTGCACGATCAGGACGTTGTCACGGACGGGATTCACCGGGGTCGCCACAGTCGCCTCCTACATCGGTGGGGAGTTACAGGGAGACCGGGACCTCGGCCTCCGGGAGTTCGGGTGCCCGCGTCGCCCGCGCGTAGACGGTCTCGCCTTCCCGCAGGCCGAGCGCCGCACTGTCGCCGCGGGTCACCTGGGCGGAGAAGGGTTCACCGGTGGCCTCGTTGCGCAGGTCCACCCGCACCTCGAACCCGAGGTGCACCACGCGTTCGACCGTGGCCCGCGTGATTCCGAGCGATTCGGCCGTCCCCGCCTCCTGCGCGCGCGCCAGATCGGGGTCGCGGCCGAGGCGGATGTCGTGCGGCCGGACCAACTGCCCGTTGAGCTTGGCCACGGACCCGAGGAACGACATCACGAAGTCGTTGCGCGGGCGGTCGTAGAGATCCTCCGGCTCCCCGATCTGCTCGATCCGGCCCTTGTTGAGGACCGCGATCCGGTCGGCGACGTCGAGCGCCTCCTCCTGGTCGTGGGTGACCAGCACCGTCGTCACGTGCACCTCGTCGTGCAGCCGGCGCAGCCAGGTGCGCAGGTCCGTGCGGACCTTCGCGTCGAGCGCGCCGAACGGCTCGTCGAGGAGGAGCACCTTCGGGTCCACCGCCAGCGCCCGCGCGAGCGCCATCCGCTGACGCTGACCGCCGGACAGTTGCGCCGGATAGCGGTGCTGGAAGCCGTCGAGGCCGACGATCTCGAGGAGCTCGTTGACCTTCTTGTCGATCTCCGGCTTCGGCCGCTTGCGGATCTTCAGACCGAACGCGACGTTGTCGCGCACCGTCATGTGCTTGAACGCCGCGTAGTGCTGGAACACGAAGCCGATGTCCCGCTTCTGCGGGGAGATGTCGGTGACGTCGTTCCCGCCGATCACGACGGTGCCGGAGTCGAGGGCCTCGAGTCCGGCGATGGACCGGAGCAGCGTCGACTTGCCCGACCCGCTGGGCCCGAGGAGCGCGGTCAGCGAACCCGAGGGGATGTCGATGGAGACGTCGTCGAGAGCAGCGAAGGACCCGTAGTTCTTCCGGGCGCCGGTCACGGTGATCATGTGGTGCTCCTCTTGCGGTCGAGCAGAGTCATCAGAAGCAGGGTGATCAGCGCGATGCCCATCAGCAGGGTGGCTGCGGAGTACGCACCGAACGTGTTGTGGTCGTCGATGTAGCGCGAATGCACGAGCAGGGTCAGGGTCTGGGACACCCCGGGGAAGCCCGAGGACACCATGATCACGGCACCGAACTCGCCCAGCGAACGGGCGACGGTCAGGACCACGCCGTAGGTCAGGCCCCAGCGGATGGCGGGAAGCGTGATCAGCCAGAACGTCTGCCAGCGGCTCGCACCGAGCGTCGCGGCGGCCTGTTCCTGTTCCTCGCCGATCTCGTGCAGGACGGGCTCCACCTCCCGCACGACGAACGGCAACGTCACGAACAGGGTGGCGATGACCATGCCGGGGAGCCCGAAGATCACCTTGAACCCCAGCGATTCGAGCCCGCCGAACCAGCCGTTGGCGCCCCACAGCAGGATCAGCGACACACCGACCACGATGGGCGAGACGGCGAACGGGAGGTCGACCACCGCCTGCACCAGACCGCGGCCCGGGAACCGGCCCCGCACCAGCGCGAGGGCCGTGACGATCCCGAAGACGACGTTGACGGGTACGACGATGGCCACGATCAGCAGAGACAGATTGAGCGCGGAGATCGCGGCCGGTGTGCTGATCGAATCGACGAAGGCGCCGATCCCGTTCTCGAACGTGCGGAACAGGATGATGACGATGGGCACCACCAGCAGGCCGAACAGGTAGAGCAGCGCGACCGTGCGCAGGGTGATCCGGGTGGACCCAGAGAGCTTCATTCCGCCTGCTCCTCACGACGCTGCCCCCGGCTGGCGAAGACCCGGAGGGCGAACAACGTCACGAACGCGATGGCCAGGAGGGCCACCGACACGGCCGCCGCCGCGGCCGGCCTGTCGATTTCGATCTGCTGTTGAATGTACTGGGAAGCGACCTGAGTCTCTCGGGGAATGTTTCCGCCGATCAGGACGACGGAGCCGTACTCGCCGATCGCACGGGCGAACGCGAGCCCCGCGCCGCTGATGATCGCCGGAGTCAGGGTCGGCAGCACCACCTTGCGGAAGATCGTCACGTTGTCGGCGCCGAGGGAGGCCGCGGCCTCCTCGACTTCCTTGTCCACCTCGATCAGCACCGGCTGCACCGAGCGGACGACGAACGGCAGCGTCACGAATGCCAACGCCACGATCAGGCCGGGCTGCGTGGCGTTGAGGTGGACGCCGATCGGGCTCTCCGGTCCGTACAGCGACAACAGCACGATGCTGGCCACGATGGTCGGCAACGCGAACGGCAGGTCGATCAGCGCGTTCACGGCTCGCTTGCCGGGGAATTCGTCGCGCACGAGAACCCACGCGATGAGCGTGCCCATGATCACGTTGATCACGGCCACCACCACGGACACCATGACGGTGACGCGCAGGGACGCCACCGCCACTGGCGAGGTGATCGCGTCGACGAATCCGGCGATCCCGTCTCCGAACGAGGCCACGGTGAGCGCGGCGAGTGGCAGGACCACGATGACGCTCAGCCACAGGGTCGCGATGCCGATGCCCAGCGGTCCCACGGCACCGGTGACCCGGGCGACCTTCTTGCGCGCAGGCGGAACGGGCGGAGGCGGCACCGTGATGCCGCGTCCGCCCGTCGTCGTCGGTGTGTCGCTCACGTCGGTCTTACTTGGTCGCGTTGTCGTAGATCACTGCGATGGACCCGGTGTCCTTGGCGAACACCTCGGAGTCGACCTTGGCCCAGCCGCCGAGATCGGCGATGGTCCACAGCTTGGCCGGCGCCGGGAACTTGTCGGTGAACTCCGTGGCGACCGCGGGATCGACCGGACGGAATCCGGCCTCGGCCCACAGCTTCTGACCCTCGGTGGTGTACAGGAAGTCCTTGAACGCGTTGGCCTTCTCCAGGTTCTTGCTGTTCGACAGCACCGCGACCGGGTTCTCGATCTTGAACGTGGTCGGCGGGGTCACGTGCTCGACGGGGTCACCGTTGCCCTCGATGAACAGCGCCTCGTTCTCGTAGCTGAGCAGCACGTCGCCGGTGCCCTGCAGGAACGCCTCCGACGCCTCACGGCCCGACTTCGGCTGGATCTTCACGTGGTCGTTCACCAGCGCGGTGATGTAGTCGAGGCCGGCGGCCGGGTCCTGGCCGCCGTTGCTCTTCGCGGCGTACGGCGCGAGCAGGTTCCACTTCGCGGATCCGGAGCTGAACGGGTTGGGGGTCACGACCTCGACGTCGGGACGCAGCAGGTCGTCCCAGTCGCGGATGTTCTTCGGGTTGCCCTCGCGCACGACGATGGTGACGACGGAACCGAACGGAATCCCGTTGTAGGCGTCCTGGTTCCAGCTCTTGTCCACCAGGCCGGCGTCGACGAGGCGGGTGATGTCGGGTTCGACGGAGAAGTTGACGAAGTCCGCCTCGGCGCCGTCCTTGACCTTGCGGGACTGGTCACCGGACGCGCCATAGGACGGCTGGAAGGCCACGCCCTTGCCCTCGTCGGTGGCGTTGAACGCGGGGATCAGCTTGTCGAAGCCCGGCTTCGGCACGGCGTACGCGTACAGGTTGATGGTGCCCGCGCTGCCGTCGGCACCGGCGGAGTCGCCGCCGGCGGTGTCGCTGGCGCCGCCGCTGCACGCGGTCAGCGCAACAGCTCCGAGCGTCACGAGGGCCGTGAGAAGACTACGAGAACGGCGTTTCATGGGAGAAACCTTCCTGGGGATCGGTCACAGAGTGGTGGTGCACGAGTGGGAGGTGGTGCGAAAGGAAAAACGCAGGGATCACCCGAAGGGAATCGGGAGTGCGAACGAAAATCGGCAGCGCGAGAGGGGGTCGAGCGTGCGCGGTGCCGCCGGGCGCACATCTGCGTGGAAGGAGAAATCAACAACAGTCGATGTCGGCGACTGCGAGCATGCCGACAGCGATCAACGCCAATTCATGGCGGACCTGGTGTACAGCGGCTTCAGACACGCCGTGAAATGTAGCAGAGCCTGAACCGACCGCCCACATCGAACAGGATTTACCGGGTGAGCAGCCACGCGACGACGACGAGGACGATCAGCGCGAGCAGCGCGAGAGTGACGCGTGAACGCGGCATCAGGGTTCCTCCACCTTCGAGACGTCCCGCCTGAGCAGGACGAAGACTGCGGCCAGCCCCCGATCGAGCAGCCACGCCAGTCCCCGGCACACCGGCACCATCACCAGCAGCACGAGGGCGACCTGCGGAACGAACGGGAGCCCGGCGATCCACAGCTCGAAGCCGTCCCACCAACTCGCCATCCGATCCACGGTGCCACCCTATCGTTCGCCGGCCCGCGGCCGGTCGACAGGTGGACGGCGGGGCGGCGGCGGTCGATGATGATCACATGGTGTCCAGCGACGCGCATTCCCACGGCCGGCTGCATGCGGCCCCGCATCATCACCACCATTCCTTCCCGCCGATCGACGACTACGCGTTCCTGTCGGACTGCGAGTCGACGTGCCTCATCGCCCGCAACGGCTCGGTGGAGTGGATGTGCGTCCCGCGGCCCGACTCCCCCAGCATCTTCGGCGCCATCCTCGACCGCAGCGCGGGCCACTTCCGCATCGGGCCCTACGGGCAGAACGTGCCCGCCGCCCGCCGCTACCTGCCGGGCGGACTGATCGTCGAGACGACGTGGCAGACCGAGACGGGGTGGCTCATCGTGCGCGACGCCCTCGTGCTCGGTCCGTGGCACAACGTCCAGCAGCGCTCGCGCTCGCACCGCCGCACCCCCACCGACTGGGACGCCGAGCACATCCTGCTGCGGACGGTGAAGTGCGTCAACGGCACCGTCGAACTGGAGATGAGCTGCGAACCCGCCTTCGACTACCACCGCGGCGCCGCGCACTGGGAGTACACGGGCAAGGTCTACGAGGAGGCCACCGCCACGTGTAAGTCGAGCCGCCCCGGCGACCACCCGACACTGCGGCTGACGACGAACATGAAGATCGGGCTGGAGGGGCGCGAGGCCCGAGCGCGGACCCGGATGGTGGAGGGCGACAACGTGTTCGTCGCCTTGTCCTGGGCGCACATGGCCGCGCCGCAGACGTTCGACGAGGCTGCCGACAAGATGTGGCAGACGGCGAAGTGCTGGCGCGAGTGGATCACCATCGGCCGCTTTCCCGACCACAAGTGGCGGGGCTACCTGCAACGCAGCGCTCTCGCCCTGAAGGGACTGACGTACGCCCCCACCGGCGCCCTGCTCGCCGCGTCGACCACATCGCTCCCGGAAACCCCCGGGGGCGAACGGAACTGGGACTACCGCTACGCGTGGGTGCGGGATTCGACGTTTGCGTTGTGGGGCCTGTACAGCCTCGGGCTCGACCGCGAGGCCAACGACTTCTTCTCGTTCATCTACGACGTGTCGAGCGCCGAGGACGGCAACCATCATCCGCTGCAGGTGATGTACGGCGTCGGCGGGGAGCAGACACTGGAAGAGTCGGAGTTGCACCATCTCTCCGGGTACGACGGCGCGCGACCGGTGCGGATCGGAAACGGCGCCTACGACCAGGTCCAGCACGACATCTGGGGAACGATCCTCGATTCGGTGTACCTGCACGTCAAATCCCGTGAGCGGGTGCCGGAAACCCTGTGGCCGATGCTCAAGCGCCAGGTCGAGGAGGCGGTCAAGCATTGGCGTCTCCCCGACCGCGGGATCTGGGAGGTCCGCGGCGA
>JBCEBZ010000312.1:0-3863 GCA_039206675.1 Rhodococcus sp. (in: high G+C Gram-positive bacteria)
GGCGAGCACACCGAAATGATCCGGGCTGAATTCACTGCCGCAGCGGATGCACAGCCGTGAAGGACGGGTGAACTGTCGCTGACGGCGACGCGAGAGGGAAATCGGTATGGAAGCCGGTTCCGTTGGCGAGGGCGAGGTCACACCGTCCTTGCCGCGGTGCCGGAGTCCCAGAGGCCATGTCGTTCGAGTCCTGAGATCAGCTGATCGGCACTGTCCAGAATGTGCTTTTCCATCAGGGTTCTGGCCTTCTCGGTGGCATGGTTTCGCAGCGCGTCGAGGAGAAGGGGGTGGTCCTCCTGCGTCGTGGGCAGATGGCCTTCGATGATGGCATAGAAGCGATTCGGGAGATTCGCAACGACGGAGCCGAGGAGCCGGGCGAGACGCGGGGAGTGCGCGGCGAGGTTGATTCGGCGGTGGAAGGCGTGCCCCAGGGAGGTTATACGGTCGTTGTCGCCCTGCGCGATTGCGCCCTGATGTTCGTCGAGAATTGCTTCGAGCTGGGCGATTTCGTCCGGGGTGATGTTCCGTGCGGCCCGCGCGGCGAGTTCGCCGGCAAGTTGGGCTTGGGCCCAGAAGAGATCGCGAATGTCCTGCTTCGTGAACGGGGCCACGACGAATCCGCGCCGGGGGAGCATTTCGACGAAGCCCTCACTCCGCAGCGCGAGGAGCCCCTCGCGAACTGGGGTGCTGCTGACGCCGACCGCTCTGGCGATCGGTTCGATGCGAAGAAACTCGCCAGCTCGAGCCTCGCCTGCGAGGATCTTCTCGCGAACGTAGGAGGCCACTTCTTCGGGAAGTTGCTGTCGCCTGGACCTAATATTCTGGGGCATTTGTCGGTAACTCCTTCCCGGAACCGTCAGGCTGACAAAATGTACCCTCTTTTGCTGCTCGCTGTGCTGCCGGTCTTCCGGCTGCACTCGCACGGCTGCACCGGTAAGGGCCTGCGCAGCCTCACCGGCGAGCTGCGTGGACGCGATCCACGACATGTCCGACGGCTAGTGGCTCGCCCTCGCTCAACGGACAAATCACATGCCTACGG
The DNA here is from genome assembly GCA_039206675.1 of Rhodococcus sp. (in: high G+C Gram-positive bacteria). GTDB lineage: Bacteria > Actinomycetota > Actinomycetes > Mycobacteriales > Mycobacteriaceae > Rhodococcus_F. Next base: position 1,040 of record JBCEBZ010000312.1, read on the forward strand.
GTATTTCAATAATTGATTGGAATCGAATAGGATGATAGAAATGTGGCGGATGCCACGTGCATCATCCATTCCGGCAGGGCGAGCTGGAGGTGCAGGGAGCGGATTCGATGGCCACGTATCCGGCGCAGGTGCTCAACATGACGAATCGCGTCGGGCACCGTCGGCGTGAACACCTCGTCGTTCCCGACGGACGTGCCCATCGGCGGTGTCGAGGACAGCGGTTCGAGCGCCCTCGACCTTCCCCTGCGGTACACGACGATCGTCCGGGCTCGGCACGAAAGGAATCCTATGTCCACCAATGCAGTCGCCACGAAGCTGTGGGCTCTCGACGGCGCCTACTTCACCCTCCCCCTCAACCTCATCGTGCTGGGCGGCCCGGGAAACGTGACCGTCCCGATCCCGGTGTACGTCATCGAGCACCCCAAGGGGCTCATCGTGTTCGACACAGGAGTGGCACCGGAGGCGTGGGACGACCCGCGCGCCGTGTACGGTCCGCTGGTCGACGTCTTCGAGCTCACCTGTCCACCGGAGAACTTGCTGGAGAAGCAGTTCGCGAAGACGGGGTACCGGCTGGAAGACGTGACCCATGTGATTCTGTCGCACAGCCACTTCGATCATACCGGCGGCATGTCACTGTTCCCGCAGGCGAAGTTCTACATGTCCACCGAGGACCTCCGGTACGCGTTCTGGCCGGACGACTTCTGCGCAGGTTTCTACCGGCATGAGGACATCGACCGGACCCGCGGCTGGGACTGGAACCCGATCTCGACCGATCTGGACCTGTTCGGAGACGGCGGAATTCAGATCCTACGCACGCCCGGTCACACGCACGGCCAGCTGAGCCTCCTGGTGCGCCTGCCCAACCGTAACGTGCTCCTGACCGCGGACGCGGTGCACGTCCGCGCGAACATCGATCAGCGGATGCCGTGCCCCGTCGACCTCGACACCACCGCAGCGATCGCCTCCATAGAGCGCATCCGTCAAGTCGCGGCCTCCGAGTGCGCTGACATCTGGGTGATGCACGACCCCGGCGACTGGGAGCGGTTCCAGACCGCGGACGGCTACCTCAGTTGACAGCGGCGTGACGGCCCGAGCTCAGGAGTGTGCCGGTCGAATTCGGCACGTCGACAGTCGATTTCACACTGTGCCGTCGGTTGCGAGGTGGGGCCGAGGGCTTCGAGTATCGAGTTCACATCGTTCGGGATCTTCGCCGCCCCGGCGGCGAAGCCGGCCTGAATCGGATCTGAGAAGGGAATCATCATGGACAGGCTCGAGGGCAAGGTCGCACTCGTCACCGGCGCAGCGTCCGGCATGGGTGCCGCGGACGCGCGGCTCTTCGCGAAGGAGGGCGCGAAGGTCGTGGTCTCGGACTTGCGCGCCGATGCCGCCGCGGAGGTCGCAGCGGAGATCACCGCCGCGGGTGGCACCGCGATCGCGATCGGGCACGACGTGACGGACCCCGAGCAGTGGCGGATCGCCACCGGGCAGGCCGTCGCCGAGTTCGGCGGCATCGACATCCTGATCAACAACGCAGGTCTACCCGGCACACCCACCACCTGGGACGCGGCGACCCTCGCCGACTTCACCAAAGCGATCGACATCAACGTGTACGCCCACTTCCACGGAGTAAAGGCCGTGCTTCCGCACATGCGCGCGCGGGGCGGCGGCTCGATCGTGGTCATGTCGTCGATCGCCGGAATGATCATCTGGCCGAACCTCCACCCGTCGTACTCCGCATCGAAAGGCGCGAACCGACTGCTGGCCAAGAACGCGGCCGTGGATCTGGCCAAGGAGGGGATCCGGGTGAACTCGGTCCACCCCGGCATTATCCACACACCGCAGAGCGACTACCTCGTGTCCGACGAACAGGTGTTGCCCGCGTTGCTCGCGGGGATCCCGATGGGCCGCGTGGGTCAGCCGGAGGAGGTGGCGAACCTCGTGCTCTTCCTGGCGAGCGACGAGGCCTCGTACATCACGGGCCAGGAGTTCGTGATCGACGGCGGCTACACCGCGATGTGATGGAGCACCGACCTCGGGGACGGTATCGGGTGGTGACCGCCGAGCCGGGATCGCAGGACGACCTCTCCGTTGTCAGACCACCCGCCGCCGTCACAGCGCCCCGCGGCGGGCGACTACCGGCTGTCCGGGCTGCTGCTGAACACGCCGAACGGCCTGCCTTCGCTGTGAAAAGGTGAGAGCTGTCTGCCGAACTACGAAGCGGTCGCGGTCGCCGGAAGCGTGACTTACTCGCGACTGCGACCGCGTCGCGCGCCTTCGGCGCTAGGGTGTGTTTCAGAAGTCGGTGGTGCGGAGCCACCGATTGATGGCGGCGATCCGGACGGTGGCGGTGTAGCGAACCGCAAGGTTGTCGTATCTGGTTGCCACAGCACGATTCTGCTCGAGTTGGTTGATACCGGGCCGGGACGTCCCGCCACGGTGTCATCGACCGGATCCGCCACCGGATCCGGTCGATGAGCTGCGGTTTCGTCCATTTCGGCGGGCGGCCCGCCTTCTTGCCCTGCCCCAGGGGCAGCAGCGGAACCAACCGCGCCCATTGTGCGTCGGTCAGGTCCGCCCGCCCCGGTACCGCTACGCTGGGCACGAGGTCTCCGATATTCAGGTTTTTGCTTGGTCGCTAAACCCAGATGCAGCGACACCACAATCGATCGAAAACTCAAACCCGAACCACTTTTGAAACATGCCCTGGTACCTGAGTCAAGCGGGCTCGGACACCGGATTCTCCCCTTCGACCGGCTCGGCCTCTCGAGCCTCTGCCGGGATCCGCAACATCCCGAAGCTCTTCCAGGCCACCACTGCCGCGATG
>JBCEBZ010000313.1:0-3856 GCA_039206675.1 Rhodococcus sp. (in: high G+C Gram-positive bacteria)
GCCCGAGGACGTTGACGTCGAGGTAGGGTCGCAGGTTCTCGACGGGTGTGTCGCCCAGGGTCTTCCAGTCGTGCATGATGCCGGCGTTGTGGACGAGTATGTCGAGGCGGCCGAAGCTGTCGTTCGCGACGGCGACGACCCGCTCACCCGCGTCCGGTGCGGTGACGTCCAGTTCGAGGCATTCGACGCGGCGGCCGGTGCTGCCGCGGATCTCCTTGGCGACCGCCGACAGTTCCGCGGTGTCGAGGTCGGCGATGATCAGATCGGCGCCGCGGGACGCGAGGGTCCGCGCGTGGGCCGCGCCCATTCCCCGGGCGGCGCCGGTGACGAATGCGACGCGGTCGTCCAGCCGGACACCGGGAATCGCGGTGGGACTCATACGCCGGCCTCCACGATGTGCGGCTCGGTGACGTACAGCATGTTGCCGTCGGGGTCGAAGAACGGGCGGTACTGGTACCAGGTGCCGCTGGGGTGTTTCCACTGGATCCGCTCGTCGACCCATTCGACGTGCCCGTCCAGCGCGGCCTCGGCCTCGTCGAGGCTGTCGACCTCGAACGCGATCGAGTCGTAGCCGGGCGCATTGTCGGGGTTGATCGCGGTGCGGCGCGGAGCATGCTCGCCCACTTCGGATTTGAAGATGTAGAGCGTCACGTTGCCCATGTCGATCGCCGCCCACTCCTCGTCCCGCTCGTACGGGAGGTGGAAGGGCAGCCCGAGGACGCCGTGGTAGAACTCCACGAGTGCGTCGACATCGCGCGTGAGGATGTCCATGTTGTCGATGCGCTTGAGTTTCAGCACGGTGTTCTCCTTGGTCGGTGCCGAGAAATCGGCAGGAATGGTGCAGGGCCCACCGGAATGGGCGGTCAGGGTTCCGTTCTCGACGTCGAGCGAGACGGTGGCGAGGGTTTCGAAGCGGGCCGACGCGGGCAGGGCCGGGTCGACGTGGCAGCACGTCGCTCCGCCGCCGAGCAGGTGCGACGTCATCGCCTCGAGGACGGCGGGGGCATCGACGTCCGGTCGGCCGGACAGTCGACGGTGGAGCAGGTCGAACCGGATCACGGTGTCGGGTCCGTCCCGGAGTTCCCTGTCGTGCAGGTTCGCCGGGCTGCTGAGGAAGTGGTTGGTGTGGACGAGGAGGCCGTCGCGGTCCGGCAGGGCGTAGCCGATCCCGCCGGGGTTGAGTTCGACACTCACGGCGGCGGATTCACCACCGGTGCTCGCGACGAGCGTCAGCGACGTCGACGCCGAGACGTTCGCCTGGGCGAGCCGGACGAGCGCGTGGTTGAGGTCGCGCGACTCGTCGAGCACGGCGCGGGCCAGCACGTGCACGGGGACGCCGATCCCGTTCCCGTCCTGGGTGTGATGGAGGATGTTGAAGTGCACGCCGAGTCCGCGGTCGTTGACGCCGATCTTGCCGACGATGCCGTATTCGGTGACGGTGGTGGTCAGGCGACCGTCCTCGTGCGGGATCTCCCAGACCAGCCAGAGATCGGCGAGTTCGGCGAACCAGTCCCACGCCTGCACGGACACCGGTGCGGCGCCGTCCCGCAGCTTGACGACGGTCGAGCACTCGCTCGGCGTGGTCCCGCCGACCGCGGCCAGCACCTCGGTGCGCGCATTGATCGCCGCGACCGCGGTGACCGGCAGGCCCGCACCCTCGGCGATGCCGGCGATCTCGTCGGCGAGTGCGGGCGCGGCCGCGGTGATCCGCGCGAGGGCGAGGGTTCCCCAGTGGTCGAGGTCGACGGCCGAGCCGGCGGCGCGGTCGAACAACTGCCGGTACGCGGCCACGCAGGCGCCGACCTGTTCCGTATGGGCGCTGCCGAATTCGTGGCCCCGGTCCCACGGCCGGGTCTGGGTGGAGCGGAACCGGCGGGTCACGACGCCACCTGCAGCTGCGGTGCCACCCGTGCGGCGACCTCGTCGAGGCGCGCGAACCACACGTCGCCGGATTCGGCCATGTGCGCCACGACCTGCTCGAACTGCGCGAGTCGATAGGGACGTCCGATGACCTCGGGATGCATGGTGAAGCTCGTGTGCCGGTGTTCGGCGCGGGCCGACTCGAATTCGGCTGTCCAGCAACGACGCAACTCTTCGGGGTCGGCGACGTTGCCGCCACCGTCGATGTTCCAGCCGAAGCGCGGCCAGTCGTCGAGCGACCAGTGCACGGGCAGTTCGAGGATCTCGAGCCCGTCCCAGGATTCGACGTACGGGCGGTCGTCGCCCATACAGCTGGAGTCGTAGAGGAATCCGCGGTCGACGAGCAGTCCGAACGTCTCGGGGGTGAGTTCCCAGGAGGTGGAGCGGTATCCCCGCGGCCGGGGAACGCCGAGTCGCGCGAGCGCCTCGAGGCCCCTGTCGATCTCGTCGATCTGCTGCTGCTCGCTCACCTTGTCGCTGCGCAGGTGCAGATGTCCGTGGTGACCGATCTCGTGCCCCGCGCCGAGCAGGCTCTCCACCATCGCGGGGTGGTGTTCCGCGGTGTGTCCGGGGACGAAGAACGTGGCCGAGATGTCGTATCGGGCAAGCAGGTCGAGGATGCGCGGCACTCCGCGTGTGACGCCGTAGCGGCCCTCGGACAGGATGGTCAGGCGGCGTGCGTACTCGTCGCCCTCGCCGAGCCAGCCGGCCTCCGCGTCGACGTCGAAGGTCAACGACACCGCGGCGGCCTTGCCGCCCGGCCAGTCTGCGGTGGGAAAGTCCTGAATCGTCAAGACACGCTCCTCTGATTGCGCCGCTCCGGCGGCGGGTACGACTCAATGCTGCGCATTTCGTCATCCAATAGGCATTGATGCAACGCTTTGCGTGTTGCAGACCACATTAACAGCACGCAATCCGTCACACAACCCCAGAAATCCTCGATATTTGCGCCGATTCCGTCAGCCCTGCTGCGCATTGCGCAGCAACACTCCAGAAGGTTCGCCGTCCTCGAGCGCCGCATAGACCGCCGGGCGGGACCGCCGCATCCGCAGGGCGACGACGACCCCGGCGACGTAGGCCGAGGCGACCAGGCCCCCGATGACCCACGCGCCGAGCCGATCTCCGATGAGCAGCTCGAAGTTGGTGACGACGAGAGCGACGACCGCGAGCAGGCCGAGGATCGCGAGGGTCGGCGCCACGACCGTGTTCCACCGGCGCTTGTCGAGATCGTGCCTGCGGAAGAACACGATGACCGCCAGATTGGTGAGTGCCATGAGCAGCACGATCCCGAGCGTGGCCGCACCGGACAACCAGGTGTACGCCTGGGTGATCGGATCGATGCCGCTGACCGCCACCACCGCCAGCAGCACCCCGGAGATCGCGGTCAGAACGAGCGACGAGCGCGAGGGCGCGCCGTATTTCGCACTGACCCGGCCGAGCGCCGACGGCAGCACTCCCATCGAGCCGAGCGTGAACTGGTACCGCGTGATGACGTTGTGGAACGACAGCACGCACGCGAAGACGCTGGTCACGACGAGAAGCTGCATGATGTCGTGCACGACCGTCCCGGCGTACCGGGTGGCCAGGTCGAACACCATGTTCACGGGATCGTCCGACGCCGTCCCCACGGCATCGGTGACGCCGGCTCCGACGACGACGGCCCACGCGGACAGCGCATAGAACGCCCCGATCGACACCACCGCGACATACGTCGCCCGCGGAATCGTGCGGTCGGGGTCTCGCGCCTCGTTCCGGAACACCGCCGTCGCCTCGAACCCGAAGAAGGCGAAGAACGCGAACATCAGACCGAGCCCGGGAGAGCCGTCGAACACGGTGGCCGGCAGCAGTGGCGCGGCGGTCAGTCCGGCGGCGCCACCCTTGACGAGGATCGCGAGGTCGAGCACGACGACGATGAGTGCCTCCGCGATGAGGAGCA